>SIAJ01000117.1 GCA_009691845.1 Gemmataceae bacterium | reverse complement strand
GGCAAGGACAATCCGGGCCGGCCGAGCATGGGCTCATGGCTGCTCTACGGTCTGGGAAGCGAATCGCGGAACCTGCCGGGCTACGTCGTCTTGCTGAATGGCCGAGCTCCGAAATCACGCAGTTACGTTTGGGGGAACGGCTTTCTGCCGACCGAACATCAAGGCGTGCTCTTTCGGAATCAAGGATCGCCCATCTTGAATTTGCAGACGCCACGTGGTGTCACGCCGGAGATGCACAGGGCCCAACTCGATGCCATTCGTCAGCTCAATGAAATCCGGGGGCAACAGACCCGTGACCCGCGAACCGAAGCCCAAATCGCCGCCTATGAACTGGCGTTCCGCATGCAAACCGCAGCTCCGGAGTTGCTCGATTTGTCAAGCGAGACGCGAGCCACGATCGACTCGTACGGCTCCGGAGATTTTGCACGCAGCTTGCTGTTGGCTCGTCGGCTGGTCGAACGCGGTGTTCGCTTCGTTACGGTCACGCATCACGAGTGGGATCATCACGGCGGCTTACCCACCGGCCTACCTCAAGCCTGTCGGCAGATCGATCAGCCAATCGCGGCGCTCTTGCGCGATCTCAAGCGGCGAGGTCTGTTTGATTCGACGCTCGTCATCGGCGGCACCGAGTTTGGACGAACGGCGATTTCACAAGGTGGTGCAGGTGCGAATTACGGCCGTGACCATCATCCGCATGCGTTCAGTATCTGGCTCGCGGGGGCTGGCGTGAAACGCGGCTTTACGCTCGGCGAAACCGACGAACTGAGTTGGCGCGTTACCAAAGACCCCGTGCACACCCACGATTTTCACGCCACACTCTTGCACTTGTTCGGCCTTGACCATCGTCGATCGACGTTCCGCCATCAGGGGCTTGACATGCGTCTGACCGATGTCTCGGGCAATGTGGTCGAAAAACTGCTGTTGTGAACGGAAATGGAGAACGTTCACGGCCATTCTTTCAAAAAAACAAAACCAAACGCGGGATTTGATCGGGATTGGCTAATCCAAGTATGGAGCGGCGGCTATTTTGGCGGAGTGGTTCAAAACGGGACGCATTCGAGTTACAGGTTTACTTCGTTATACTTGATTCGTTGCAAGGCCGGTGTGTGTGTGTCTGTGTTTGCAACGAATCATCACAAGATCCTATGGAATAGGAAGTTAGCGCCTGAGGATTCGTTGCACGCTTTTTGTGCCGAGCGCGAGCAACGGACTGAGCCCTTTGTGTTCGTGATACCCGCCTGAAGTAGTCGCAACTATTTACTATGATTGGACTTTCGGAAAAGACATCAAGAATAGCAGCGCCAGCCCGCCTAACGTGTTCCATCCTGCCTTTGCCCAGAGAAAATAGACACGCAATCCAAAACATACCCCTCTTCAAGGAAAAATGTCCATGCACAACCCGTTGAAAATGGTTACCGCAGACCAGCTTGACCGCCGCACCGTCCTCAAGGGCATCACGCTCGGCGCCGGGGCGGTCGTGCTCCAGCCGTTTTTGCAACGGCTCGAAGCTCAGAACGCCGGGCAGACACCGCCGAAGCGATTCATCTTCTTCATGCAAGGCAATGGCCTTTGGCCCTACCACGTCCAGCCGCGAAACTTGCCGGCGCCGCCTCGCGGGACGAATCAGCTCATTGATCGCAACTTGGCCGACCTCGAGCTTCCCGAACCGATCGCGCCGCTGGCGCCGTTCAAGAACCGCATGGCAATCATCCAAAAGCTGTCGCACAAGATCTCCGGGGGCGGCGATCACGGCAAAGGCTATGGCGGACTCGGTTGTTACAACTGGCGCCGTGGTCCCGTCGGTCAAACCATCGATCACGCCTTGGCGTCGGCTCAGCCAACCATCATTCCCGTGGTTGGCTTAGGTGTGCCGGGCTATACCCATTCCGCTTTCATCAACTCCGTCTCGGCCAGTGCCGCACGCCGACCGACGCCAATCGTCTGCCAGGCCGACCTCGCATTCCAGATGCTTTTCGGCAGCGTGGCGGAAGGCAACGCGGGGCGTGCGTTTCAAGCCCGGAACCGCTTGCTGGACTGGGCCCGTTCGGACATCCGTCGTGTGCGCACCGAATTGCCGGCGATGGACCGCGAGCAACTCGACATTTATCTCGATACCTTCGAACAGATGCGTTCCCGGCAAGATCGCATCAATGACAACCGCGAACGGCTCCGTGCCAATCTGCCGTCCATCGATCGCTTCGATAGTCGGCGAACGACGCAGCGTTTCGAAGCGCAATGTGCGATCGCTGCTGCCGCAATCACCTCGGGACTGACGAATGTGGTGACGATCGACGCCAATGGAGGCCTGGGGCCAACCCATACCTGGACCGACCTCGGCATCACCGTCGATGATCATGCGATCGGCCACATGCACCCGAACGATCCGGTCCGTGACCGTCATGCAATTCCGATTCGCCGCTTCCATGCCGAGCGCGTCGCCGATCTGGCCCGCCGACTCGATGCGGTGCGCGAAGGGAACGGCACGATGCTCGACAATACCCTCATCATCTGGATGAGCGATTCGGGCGAAGAGCATCATGGCTTCTGCAGCGAATGGCCGATGGTCCTCGTCGGCGGCCTCGCTGGCCGGTTGAGGACTGCCGGGCGTTTCCTGCACTTCCCGAGCTACCAAACCGCCGGCCACAGGACGATCGCGAACTTCTACCTCGCATTGCTGCACGCCGTCGGCGACCGCCGCCAGAGTTTTGGCGAGATAGATCCGGCGCTGGTGGGATTGCGGGATGTCAACCAGGCTGGGCCTCTCTCGGAGATTTTGGCGTGACACGATCTTTCCTAAAGCTCTGGCGAACCTTGTTGCCAGTATTCGTTCTGGTGTCGGTCAATCCGTCCGCTGTCCGAGCCCAGAGTTCGTCTGACGTGACGAAGGTGATCGTGCCCTTCGTCCAGAAGCATTGCGTGAAATGCCACGGCGCCGAGAAACCCAAGGCGGGGTTGTCGCTGCACACCTTCACCGGTGCGAAAGCCATTCTCAAGGAACGCAAACTTTGGGATGCGGCGATTCACTTGATCGAGGCGGGCGAGATGCCGCCGGCAAAACAGCCGCGACCGACTGCGGACGAGAAGAAGGCGTTTTTCAAAAGCGTCCGCGCCATCTACGCGAAGGCCGACACTGGCAAGCCCGATCCGGGGCGCGTACCCATTCGTCGACTCAACCGCACCGAATACGCCAACACCGTTCGCGAATTGTTGCAGTTGGATTTGGCGTTCTCGCCCGAATCGGAATTGCCGACGGATGCGATCACCCACGGTTTCGACAACATCGCGGATGCCCTCACGATTTCTCCCGTGTTGATGGACTGCTACCTGAATTCGGCGGAAATGATTGCCGAGCGGGCAATTCGGGCAGAGTTGCCCAAGCGAGTGATCGTGAGTTTGGAATCCTCGGCTCTGATTAATCCCAACCCACGTCAGGAGAATGTCCCGGTCGTCAAGCTGGTGGAGAAGTTGGCGATGCTGGCCGAGGCGAACCCCAAAGACGCCCTCGTCCGTTATCGCCTCGCTCGGGCTCACAGCGCGGCTTATGGGCTCAAATCCGAAACCGTCTCGATCACCCCCGGCGGAGAGGCTCGTGGGGTGTGGTTCGGTCTCAACCCCGGGCACTTGCCCTTCGAGGTCCGTCGCATCGACGACCCGGCAAAATTGAAAACGGCCAAGGACCACCTTGATCGAGCCATGGTTCGGTATCGCGAAGTGCTTGTCCTGGAGCCAGAGAGCCTGCCTGCGCGGTTGGGGTTGGCGTGGTGCCTGGTACAGGCGGGCGACAAAGCGGCTGCTGCCCGTGAATTTCGCGCAGTGATCGAGGCCGCGTGGATCAAGGAAAAAGACATGAAGTCGGCCGACTGGAAGTTTCCTTCCATCACGGTCGAGGCTTTCAATCAGCTTTTGCCTTTGCTCGACAAGGACAAGGACAAGGACGCCAAGGAGATTGCCATCCTGAAACAGCGCAGCGGGCAACTCAATGCGATTCTTCGCGATTGCCCCTGGAGACAGTATCGTCTGCTCGATTCGAGCGAGGCGCAACCCTGGCTCACCGGCCCGTTCTATTACTACGACGGCGAGGGGGTCAGTGCGATCTTGCGGTACTCCGCCACGGACGAGTTTCTCTTCCGGGCGACGGTCTTTGCCGAAGCGTCGGGCACGGAACCCGTTCGCGTGGCCCTGTTTGCTGCTGGCCTTGCCTTGCCCGAGTATTCCACGAACGCCGAGTTGAGCCAGTTCTTTGGCACTTTTCCGACGAACCCAAGTCAGGCGACCACCAAGATCCTGAAAATCGCCGAGGTCACCGCACGGTCGATCGATGCTCCGCAGCCGATCGAAGTGCTGGTTAACCGCCGCGGCCGACTCGGGCCGATCCACAACCTGGGGATCGCCTTGCTCAAGCCCAGGGCCGATTCCCCGCCGATCAAGCTGCGTTTCAAGCTCGAATCCGAGGGGCCGTTGCCGCCGATCTCGCACCAGTTTCTGCTCGCCCGTTCTCCGGAGAAGAAGCAGTCGGAACAGACACGCGAGATCATCGGCCGACTGCTCCCGCGAGCGTTTCGCCGCCCCGTCACCAAGGACGAGATTGAAGCGATCGCGAAGTTCGCGGATCGTGCCGTGGCCGACGGACAGAAAATGGAAGTGGGAATGCAGCACGCCTTGATGGCGATGCTGTGCTCGCCGAAGTTTCTGTTCCGTGCCGAACTCGATGATCGGCCCGATTCCGCCGAGTCGCACCCGATCGGGGAGTTCGAGCTGGCTTCGCGCCTCAGCTACTTCCTGTGGAGCACCATGCCCGATGACGAGCTGTTCAAGCTGGCCGGCGACAAGAAGCTGTCGGTGAATCTCGAAGCCCAAGTCCGGCGGATGCTGAAGGATCCGAGATCGATCGCGCTCGTGGACAACTTCGCAACGCAATGGCTGAACCTGTCCCAGTTACAGACGCACACCCCCGATGCCAAGCTGTTTCCGAGGTTCGACAAGGAACTTCGGGCCGCGATGCTCGGCGAAACGCGATCATTCCTGCACCACGTCATCCGCGAGGACCGCAGCCTCCTCGACCTCATCGATGCGGACTACACGTTCTTGAACGGACGGTTGGGCCAGCACTACGGCGTGGCTGATACACTTGGCAATCGCCCCGGCCCCAATCCAGCAAAGAAAGGCGATCCTCTTCCGAGGGATCGTTTCAGCAAAGTGCAACTCCAGGGAACCGAACGCGGCGGTTTGCTGACACACGCCAGCATCCTCACGATGACCTCGCCCCCGACGCGAACGTCACCGGTGAAACGCGGCGCCTGGATTTTGGAAAAGATCCTTGGAACACCCCCGCCGCCCCCGCCGCCCAATGTGCCGGAACTGGACCCGAAGGAAGTGACCGCTACGAACTTGCGCGAACGCCTGGAGCAGCATCGCGCCAATGCGGTCTGTGCGAGCTGCCATTCCAAGGTCGATCCGCTGGGTTTCGCCTTTGAAAACTATGACGCCATCGGCGCCTTCCGCAAGAAAGAAGGAAACAAGGACATCGACGCGAGCGGCACGCTGCCGGACGGTCGAAAGATCAACGGCATGGGTGATCTCAAAAAAGCGCTGCTGGCAGACAAGGAAAAGTTCGCCCGGCACGTGACCGAAAAGATGTTGACCTACGCTCTGGGCCGAAGCGTTGAATATTACGACAAACGTGCCATTGATCGGATCGTGTCCGACGTGGCGAAAGATGACTTCAAATTTTCCAGGATCGTGATCGCGATCGTGCTAAGCGATCCGTTCCGTCTACGGCGAGGAAAGGACCAAGCACAATGAACCAGCTTTTATCGCGTCGCACGGTGTTGCGTGGCATCGGGGCCGGACTCGCCCTTCCCTGGCTGGAGGCGATGGGACCGCTGGAGTCGTGGGTTCATGCCAACGACCGAACGCCAGCCGCTCCCAATCGGCTGGTCTGGCTCTATGTGCCCAACGGCATGGCGATGCCGAACTGGACGCCCCGGGAGGAAGGTCCGCTCCGGGAATTACCGGCGATTCTGCAGGAAGTGCGGGAATTCGCAGGCGACATCAACATCCTCACGGGGCTGTCCGCTCGGGCGGCGAATGGCGGGGCTGGCGCACATGCTCGCGCCATGGCGGCGTTTTTGACCGGCGTGACTCCGCTCAAGACCGAGGGCGCGAACTACCGGGCCGGCATCAGCGCCGACCAGGTGGCGGCGTCGCGGGTCGGCGATCAGACTCGTTTGGCCTCGCTGGAAGTCGGCACCGAAGAGAACACCGGCTTTTGCGACTTCGGCTACAACTGCGTCTACAAGGGAACGATGTCGTGGCGTTCGGCCACCCAGCCCATGATCAAGGAAGTGCGCCCGCGGTTGGTCTTCGAGCGATTGTTCGCCGGCAACGACGCCAATCGCGTCCAGCGGAATGCGTTGCGCCGGAGCGTTCTCGACTATGTGCGCGAAGACTCCAACGCCCTCGCTCAGCAACTCGGAGCCGACGACCGCCGTCGCATGGACGAATACCTGTCGGCCATTCGCGAGATCGAACGGCGGATCGAGCGTGCCGCCAACTTCCCCGCTGTGCCGAGACCGGAATTGACGATCCAAGCAGGAATCCCTCGCGACTATCAGGAGCATTGCCGATTGATGTGCGACCTGATTGTGCTGGCGTTCCAGTCGGACATCACGCGCATCTGCACCTTCGCACTGACGAATGAGTTGAGCGATCGGGCATTTCCGGAACACGGCATCCGAAGAGGGCACCACGGCATCACGCACGACGGCGCACGCGGCTATGACGAACTCACACTGGTCAACCGGTTACACCTGCGGCAGATGGCTTACCTTTTTGGCAGACTGAAATCCGTGCGGGAAGGGAACGGCACGCTCCTGGATCGCTGTTTGATCGCGTATGGCAGCAGCCTCAGCGATGGGTCGGCCCATTCAAACTCAAACCTGCCGATCCTGCTGGCAGGCGGCGCCGGCGGCACAGTCAGGACCGGTCGCCATATTCGTTACCCCAACGATACGCCGCTCAACAATCTGTGGCTGTCGATGCTGGAACGGGTCGATGTCCGCGTCCCATTCGTCGGCGACAGCACCGGGGCCTTACGAGGATTGGATGGGTAGGTGTTTCCGTCGTGTGCGGAATGAATGGTCCTTGGGGAGTCCCGATAGGAGTTCTCGATGCTTTTGACATCACGGCAACAGTTGCTCGGTCTCGTCAGTGCGGCGCTTCTGGTGCTACACCCGGTTCTCGCTTTTGCGCAGGAGTCCCTTTTTGAGCGAGACGTATTGCCAGTCTTGACGAAGCAATGCCTCGGTTGCCACGGCGGCTTGCGTCAGAAGGGCGGGCTCGAATTGCGTACCATTGCCGCGGGGCTCAAAGGCGGCAAAACCGGGCCGGCATGGAAGTCGGGCGACCTCAAGGGAAGTGAAGCCTGGAACCGGATCGCGAGCGACGAGATGCCGCCGAATGAGCGTAAGCTGTCCGCGGCCGAGAAGGAGCACTTGAAGAACTGGATCCAATCGGGCCTACCCACCGTTGCCGATCGCCGCAAGAGTGTGGACCCGATCCTCAAGCCGGGCGGCAAACACGATGTTCGCAAAGTCGCGGCGACCATCGATCAGCACATTCAGCGTGGCCTCGAAGAAGCCAAGCTCAAGCCGATGCCGACGATCGGCGATGCGGAGTTTCTGCGACGTATCTATCTCGACCTGGCCGGACGAGTGCCGACCGCCGAGAAAGCCGCCGAATTCCTCGACAACCAGGATCCCGACAAACGGGCCAAGTTGATTGACAGCCTGCTCGAGTCCAAGGAGTTCGCAACGCAGTTCGGTCGCACCTGGCGGGAATGGATCGTGCCGCCCGAACTCCCCGCCAACACCAACAATGGCGGAAACTGCGCGGGCCCGGCTCGCGATCTCGGCAAATGGATAGGAGATCGCGTTCTCAAAGGGGGATGGTTGGGACAAGATCGTTCGCGATGTCTTGACGGCAAAAGGAAACTATCGGAACGAAAAAGGCGCCCCCGCGTCGCCGCAAGGGATCTTCTTTCAGCTTGCCGGCTCTAGAGACGGGGAACCGATGCCAAACGGCGCTGCCAGGTTGGTCGGGTCGGTGTTCATGGGCGTGCAAATCCGTTGTGCCGAGTGCCACGACGACCCCTACAAGAACTGGTCGCAAAAGGAATTCTGGGCGTTGGGGGCCTTTTTCCAGCGACTGGATGGGATGGGGAATTTCGGCGGGCTACAAGAGGCACCCTTCAAGGATGAAAAAAAGCGTGCCGAGAAGCTTAAAAAATTGGGCGGGTTTAAGCCCAGCACCAGCCCTGCGGAAATCATCATCCCCGATCATGCATTTAAGAACGTCGGTACGACGGTTCAAGCCGCCTTTCTCAAAGGGAAAGAGTTTCGCACCACGAAGGACGAGTCGCTCCGTCCCCACTTCGCCGACTGGCTGACCCGGAAAGAGAATCCGTATTTCGCGAAGGCGTTCGCCAATCGCATGTGGTTCTACTTCTTCGCCCGCGGCATCGTGCAACCGGTCGATGATTTCCGCGAGCTCAATCCGCCAAGCCATCCAGGGCTGATCGCGATGCTCGGCAATGAATTCAGCGATTCGGACTTCGATGTCAAGCATCTGCTCCGCTGCATCTGCAATTCGGAAACCTATCAACGCTCGAGCAAGATTCTTCCTGGGATGAACGAGCCGCAAACCGCAGCTCTCACGGCCGCTTATGGCCGAGTGCCGATGCGGTTGATGCCGGCCGAAGTCTTCTACGATTCACTGACGCAGGTGTATGGCGAGACGAAGCCTGGGGCATCGCTGGATCTGCGAGTGCTCGATACGAAAGGCGAGAGCACCAAGGGGGAGGCGGCAACCGTCAGAAGCCCCGCGGAAGAGTTTGTTCGCCGGTTTTGTATCGATAAGGAAGACGTCACCGAATACATCCATGGCATTCCGCAGCGATTGGCGATGCTCAACCACCCGCGGTTGCTCAAGGGCAGCGGGGCGCTCGACGCCTTCCGTAAGCCGGCCCCGAAGGCTCCTGAAAAAACTCCCGACCAGATTGTCGAATGGCTGTATCTTTCAACTCTATCTCGCCGGCCCACGGACTTGGAGCGAAGCGAAACCGAAGCCTTCCTGGAGAAGTCGCCCAACGATTATATGCGTGTTATGTGGTCCCTGGTCAACCGAAGTGAGTATTTACTTGTCCGATAATCATCGCCGCTTGCGGCTTAGCGTGGAAGTTAAGATCTTCGCGACGCAAAGCCGCAAGCAGTGACATTTGGGAATGAGGAACCAAACGATGATCCATCCGAACTATCTCCCCCGACGCGATTTCCTGAAGCTGGCCGCTGTTGGGGCTCTTTCGAGCTTCTCGATCCCTTGGTTTGGATCGTTGGCTCAGACCGCGGAGGTCCGTCGGCCTCGAGGCAAATCGTGCATCCTCCTCTGGACCGACGGCGGGCTCAGCCAGCAGCACTCGTTCGATCCGAAACCGGCTCCCTTCGGCGAATTTCGCCCGGCTCCGACCTCGGTTCCCGGGATTCACATCGCTGAGCAATTTCCTCAGATCGCACAATGCATGGAGGACATCGTTCTGCTGCGAACGATGAATACGGGCGAAGGCCAGCACTACGACGCGAAGTACAACCTGCATACCGGCTTTCGCCGGGTGATCGGCCTGGAGCATCCTTGCATCGGTTCCATCGCCGCCTCGCAGCTTGTTCCGCCAGACAGCCACATGCCGGGCTACGTGACCATCGATGCCGGCTGGGACCTCCGCCTTGACGGCGGGAGACAGTATCGGCCCGTGCCCGGCTACCTCGGCGCACGTTATGCACCTCTCGCGGTGACGGATCCATCGAGTGGTGTGGAAAACCTTCGCCAGGTGGACGAGAGCCAACGTGCCGGGCTCGATCTGCTCCATCGCAGCGAAGAGCGGTTTGCCCGGGAGTATCCGCTTCCGCAGGTGTTGGCGCATCAATCGGCGACGGCTCGGTCCGTGCGTTTGATGCAATCCCCTCGCGGACGGGCGTTCCATCTCGAACACGAATCGGCGAACACGCGTGAGATGTATGGCCCGCATCGGTTCGGCCAATCGTGTCTGCTGGCTCGACGCCTGGTGGAAGCCGGTGTCTCGTTCATCGAAATCAATCATCGCGGTTGGGACGATCACGGCGGAGCCGCCACCAACATGGCGCTGCGTGCTCCCTGGTTCGATCGCGGCATCGCCGCCCTGATTCGGGATTTGAAAGAGCGCGGCATGCTTGAGGACACGCTCGTCGTGTGCATGGGCGAATTCGGCCGCGACGCGGGCAGCGGCGACAACCACAATTCTGGCGGCTGGACGACTCTGTGGGCTGGCGGTGGCTTGAAGACTGGCCAAGTCATCGGCCGTACCGGCGATCGCGGGCAAATTGTCGACCGCCCCATCTTGCTGGGCGACTACCTGACCACGCTGTGCATGGCCCTGGGCATCAACACCCACGTCGAATTCGACGGGCCCGGCAACCGCCCGATGCCGATCGTTGAGCCGAACGCCAATCCCATTCGGGAGGTCTTGGCATGAAATCGGTGACGCCGGTACTAATGTTCCTCTTGGTCGCAACCACCGAGTTGATCGCACAATCGCCAGCTAAGCATACGGATGACGCCATCGCACGCATCGAGAAACTCGGCGGCGCCGTGCGAAAAATCTCTCAGGGCAGCGACGCTTTGGAAGTCGATCTGCAAGGGAGCACCGTTACCGATGCCGACCTGAAGGACCTCGTGTTGCTCAAGAACGTGCAAGTAATCCGTTTGAAAGAGACCAAGATCGGCGACGCCGGCCTGGAGTATGTTAGTAAGATCGCCACGCTCAAGCGGCTGTTTCTCGACAAGACCGCGGTGACGGACGCCGGCTTGAGCCGTCTCGGCGGTCTCAAGAACCTGGAGTTTCTCAGTCTCTACGGAACCGCGGTCGGTGACGCCGGGCTGGAGCATCTCAAGAAAATCGCCTCGCTGAAAACCGTCATCGTCACCGAATCGAAGGTGACCGCCAACGGTGCGGACGCGTTTCGCAAGACTATTCCGAAATTGCAAGTCATTCCCAATCTTGCTCAAGACAGCAAACAAGCCGTGGCCGCGTGGAAGACCGCGAAGGCTGCTCTGGAGAATGCCAAAGCGGAACTGGACGCTGCCAAGAAGGAAGACGCTGAACTGACGCCGAAAATTGCAAAGCTCAAGGCGGAAGCGGAAGAGGCCAACAAGAAATCAGCCGAGGTCAAAAAGAAGGCCGATGACGCCAGAAAAGTATTTGAAGAGGCTAACAAGAAGGCCAACGAGTTTAAGAAGGGGACCGAGGAGTTAAAGAAACAGCTACTGAAGAACCCGTCCGACGCCAAACTAAAGGAATACTTTGAAAAGCAGTCCGCACGGATGGAGACTGCCGCCAAGGAGGCGTTGCCGCTGAAGCGTACTTTCGAGGAGGCCCAGGCCGCGGCTCTCGCGTCCATGGCTCAGGCCAAGGAACTGGGGCAGATGGCCGGCCGCGCAGGTCAGGCGAAGAAGCGGGCCGAGGAAACGCAGAAGCGTTTCGAAGCGATGCGCCTGCTGGAGGAATACAATCGCGCGGTGCTGGAGAAACTGGAAAAAGGCACAAAGTTTTCAGGGGACTCATGAGCAACCGAACTGGAGTAGCCGCAATGCGATGGTTGATGGTTATCGGAATCACTGCGACATTGGTATTCTGGGGCGATCGGTCCCCTGCGAACGCCCAGGATACGTCCGATGTCGCGAAGGTCGTCGTGCCGTTCGTCGAGAAGCATTGCG
>SIAJ01000116.1 GCA_009691845.1 Gemmataceae bacterium | reverse complement strand
GGGCAGCGGACGGAGTTGGCCGGTGGCCATGTAGTTTCGCAGGGCTTGGGCCAGTCGTCGCCGTTCTCGGTGCCTTCGTGGACCTCCTTCAAATCACGCAGCAAATGCGGCCAACACTTATGATGCAACCGGCCCACCGCGTCGTAGGCTACCCAGAAGTCCGACACCAACACGCCACTAAACTCCTCCACAAAAAACTTATCCAGTGCCGGGTGGCCTCGCGAACGATCGAGCATGTAGTCGGTCGCGTTGCGGGTGCTGAAACACCACAGCCACCAGGTCTCGCCCTCGACCCGCCGCCGGTCTCGTCGGCATGCAGCACTCCGGCGCGGACCGATCGCGAGGCAGAGCCGCCTCGGCCTGCGCTGGCGTCAGCGTGCCGGCGCGAAAGGCCGCGAGAAATTGAGACTCGGAGCTGCTGCCGTCATGGAGAGCAGAAGCTACCATAACCAACAGCAATCGCGCAAGGGCAGTTCAGAAGGCTGAAGGGTTACGTCTTTGCTGATGAGAATGAAAACGAAACTGCCGCTCCTTTCGAAGCGGCAGCGCATATCAAGTTGATCGAAGTCTTACGAAACCGATGCTTGCCCGATTTTGTGAACCTGCAAGAGAGAATCGAGCCGGGTGATCGAGATGACCTCCGAAACCTTTGGCCTCACATTCACGAGAATGAGTTGGCCGCCGGCCCCGCGAACCTTGTTGTGGAGGCCGACGATCGCACCGATGTCTTCGCTGCCCACGTATTCGACGTTTTCAAGATCGATCAGGACGTGCGTAACAGGTCCGTCCGTATGACGGTCGAACGTGTCGGTCAATTTCCGTGCCTGTTCTCCGACATGGCCGGTCTTGAAGGCGATCGCTGATCTTTTAGTGGGTAAGTGGCTGATAAAATCCATGTTAAACTCCTTCCATGTTGTGGTCGGAACGCCAGCGCCCTTGGGCACTCCGCTGGGTCAAGCAGACGTGCCCCAAAATAGGACAGTGGGCAGGAGGGTTGGCCAGTAAGAGCAAGATTCCGCTAACAAAGTATAGACGGCCTACCTCACGATTAGGTTCCATAAAATTGCATCACTCGTTACTTCGCTGCTTAGCCACAATCAAAATTCAGGAGTCGTCACGCATGATCTCGTTCCTTCGCTTCTTTCTTGCCGCGGCCTTGTTGAGTTACTTGGCCCCCGAAGCATCCATCGCTGCCGATCCGAAGCCGCTGAAAGTCGGCATCGTCGGCCTCGATAACTACCAGGCGGTTGCGTTCACGCAACTCTATCACGACCCGAAGGCCACGGGCGATTTGAAGGGAATCAAGGTCGTCGCGGCTTTTCCGGGCGGCAGTCCGGACATCAAGGAGAGCGTCGATTCCTTGCCCAAGTGGGTTGCCGCCATCAAGGAATTCGGCGTCGAACTGGTCGACTCGATCGACAAAGTCGTTGCGAAGTCGGACGCGATCTTGATCATGAGCGTCGATGGCCGGGCACACCGAGCGCAATTCGCGGCCGTCGCGAACTCCGGAAAACCCGTCTATATTGGTCGACCGATGTCCGCCTCGCTCGTGGATATCGTTGCCATGTTTGAGTTGTCCAAGGAAAAGAAAGCCCCGTTGTTCTCCTGCTCGCAGCATCGCTATAGTCCGGGCTTCAGCGGCATGAGGAATCATCCCGAAGTCGGAGCGGTCCTCGGCTGCAGCGTTTACGGCGGCTGCGTGACGGAGCCGCATCATCCGGACCTCTTCTGGCACGCGGTTCACGGCGTCGAGACGCTCTACACGATCATGGGAGCGGGCTGTGAATCGGTAACACGCGCTTCCACAGATGACGCGGAACTCACCACGGGCGTGTGGAAAGATGGAAAAATCGGCACGTTTCGCGGGATCAAGAAGGGGGCTATCAAGTACCGGGCCCTGGTCTTCGGCGAAAAAGGAATTTCGCCCTCCGGAGATTACGGCTACGACGTACCAAAAGACTGGGTTGCCCCGCACGGCGAATACATGGGCTACAAAGGCGTGGCCATCGAAATCGCCAGGTTCTTCCGAACTGGCCAGGCTCCGGTAAGCCCGGCGGAGACCATCGAGATGTTCACGTTCATGGAAGCCGCACATTGGAGCACGAAGCAAAAAGGCGTGCCAATCCAGCTTGCCGAAGTGCTCGCGGAAGCGCGGAAGAAAGCGTTG
This sequence comes from Gemmataceae bacterium, assembly GCA_009691845.1. Classification (GTDB taxonomy): domain Bacteria; phylum Planctomycetota; class Planctomycetia; order Gemmatales; family Gemmataceae; genus SIAJ01. Next base: position 9,679 of record SIAJ01000116.1, on the reverse strand, counting down.
GATCAAAAGGCAAAGTAGTGGTGCAATGGCCCTTATTTTTTCGGCCTCGCTTCGCTTCCGGCTCCACGGGCATCCGCCTCTGCGGAACTCGAAGCGAGGCTGGCACCACAGCCAACGAACCATCCACAAGATTCCGCGGCGATGGCGTATCGTCAAACGGCTCAGCCACCAGACCGGCGATGGCCTCGCCGGTTTTTTCATGCGCTCCGTTTCCTTCGGAGCCGCGCCCGTAAGGAAGCGGGATAACCCGTTAGGAAGCGGAAAACCCGACTCGCCGCGGCTGACCGCTCCATCACGGTCGCGGCTCCGTAACCGCTTCTTATTTTTGCGCCACGTCGGTTTTGTAAGATAGCAGAGTCGAAGTCCCGCGCGGTACAGGTCGAGAAGAGCCCGTCGTAGGAAGCACACGATATGTCCGCTCGCCCGGTTCTGCCGTCCACTCTTGCCACCACGATCGCCTTGCGATTCGTGGCTGATCTTCAGGCCGGAAGGCGTCCTTCGATCGAGGCGGCTCTTGATCATGCTCCGTCGAATGAATGGTCCGGACTCTTGCAATCGATGCTCACGGCCGAGGTGAACTATCGCCGATCACACGGACAGGCTCCCAATCTGAGGGAGTATCTGCCGCGATTCCCGAAACACATCGCCATCGTTCGAACTGTGTTTCCGGACGCCTCGCAAGTGATCCCAACTGCGACTTTGGTACGATCATCGGTTCCGGTCGCGATGGCCGTAGTGCCGCTGGCTGCGCCTGCAGTCGTCTCCCCCCTCCCCGAAACGGTGAGGGGGAGTCAGCCAATTCCCACGGCTTCCCTGGTCCCATCTCCAGCCATTCTGGTCGCACGGGCTTATCTGCTGCCGAGTTCCACGCAGCCGATGCCGATTGTCGAGCCGATTGCCTTCGAGAATTTTGAACCACAAGCCGACCCGGCCCCGGCCCGAGAGCGACGTCGCAAGAAGCGAATGAAGTTCGTGGTAGCGGCGATCGCGGTTTTATTGATGGCTGGCACCACCGTGGCGATCTTGAAATTTCCACGTAAAGGGGCCGAGGAAAAACCGTCTGAAAAAAAGGGGCCTGAGGTCGTCGCCAAGGGAACGACGCCGAGCAAGATCGACCTATTCGGGCCGAAACTTCCTGCGGGTACTGATCCCGATCGCGAGTTGGCGGAGTGGGTTCTGGCTCGCGGCGGATCAGGCACGGTGGTCAAAGACCAAGGCGGGCAAGTTCCATTTAGCAGTAGCACCCCTTTGCCCAAGGTCAGCTACCACGTCACCGGCATCGTGCTGCCACGCGAATCCGCTACCCAGTGGAAGGGGGCAGACCTAAGTCTCCTGCTCGACAAGAAGAAACTTGTTAATGTCCAGTTGCATCATCCGAGCGACTTGACGGATGCCAACCTGGAACCGTTGGCCGCGTTGCCGTTGCAAACGCTGGAACTTCATGGAACGACCGTCGGCGTGACCGGTGCCTTCCTGTCGAAGTTCCCGGAATTGACCGTACTCACCCTCTTGGACGCCCTGGCCTTCACGGATGCCGATCTCGCTTTCGTTGCGAAGATGACGAAATTGACCTCGTTCTCCGTGAATTCACCGAAGCTGACCACCACTGGGCTGAAGGATCTGAAAAACCCATCGCTGCGTTCGCTGCATTTCGGCGAGGCGATGAAATTCTCGGCGGATCATGTGCGTGTCCTGCAAGGGTTGCCGATCGAGGAATTCTCCTGCGATTCGGAGATCGGCGACGATGCGTTTCTCGAATTTGCAGTGATGGCGAACATTCGCCGCTTTCGACTTCGCAACGCGCCCATCACCGACAACGGCATGAAGGCAGTTATTGGTCTCGGCAAGCTGGAAGAACTACGAGCGGTCGGCGCGAATGTCGGCGTGGCCGGGCTAGAGCATCTCACTGAACGAAAGGGGCTGAAGATCCTCGATCTCTCCGGAGCAAAGCTCGACAACGAAGCACTCGGCAAGTTGCTCGCCCTGCCCGCTCTGAAAGAATTACGCCTGGTTGGCTCGCCGCTCGGCGATCCACAAGTCAACCTGCTCGCGCAGTTGGACGGCATCGAAATTCTCGACCTGACCGGCACGAACGTGACCGACGTAGCTCTAACGATCCTCAAGAAACATCAAACGCTGAAGTCGCTGATTCTGACGGGAACCAAGGTTTCGGCTACTGGAGTCAGCGATTTTGAACGGGCGACGCCAACTTGCAAAGTGACGATCGGCAAACGTCCGTGACCACCGAGCAAGAGAAATCCATCTTCATCACGGATTACACAGTTAAGAACGCAAGATCGTGAGTTTCTAATCCGTGTAATCCCGTGTAATCCGTGGTTCAAAACTTTTCGGTGCTGGACTCCGAAATTTTGCCAAGTTCGCTTTTCATTCGGGCTCTCCAAACTATTAGTCAGGGATAAGCAGGCGCCAAGTTGCCGGGCTTGCTGCCAAAGTGACAGTCGTCCTTGCACCATTAGAACAAGGGAGTCACCATCGACCAGCCGGACGAGAATTTGCTCTGACCATAATCTGATCTTCAATCACTTCGTCAAACGTGGGTACACTATCCACGTCCAACCCGGAGAGAACAATCATGACCAAGTCTCGACGACTTCTGTGGGCTCTTCCCCTCCTTGGCATCCTGGCGGCGGCCGGTGCATTCCTGGCCCAGCGGGGCGAATCGGCCCCCGGTCAAGGCAACGGAGACGCGGCCAAGGTTGCCGACCTCAAGCCGGCGGTCAGCCTGCCAGTCAGCCAGGTCATCATGTTCAACTCGGGCGTTGGCCACTTCACCCGCTCCGGCGAAGTCGATGGCGACGCTCGCGTGGACCTGACTTTTCCCGAACAGGACATCAACGACCTGATCAAGTCGATGACGCTGCGTGATCTGTCGCCCAATGGCCGCGTGGCTGCCGTCACCTACGATTCGCACGATCCGATCGATCGCACACTGGCCAGCTTTGCGATCAACCTGAACAACAGCCCGCCGCTGGCTCAAATCCTGACCCAGGCTCGTGGCGAGCAGGTCGAAGTCACGCTCATCAACACCGCGAACCAGCCGGGGAACTTGACCGGCAAGATCATCGGCGTCGAACATCAGCTCCAATCTGCCAAGGACGCGGTTGTGACTGTCGCCGTGCTGAACCTCTGGTGTGCCGAGGGCGTGCGTGCGAGCGATCAAGATGAACGAGGTTCAAAAGCTGCGTTTCATGAACCCGGTGATCGAGAACGAATTCCGACGAGCCCTGGAGACGCTGGCCCTTTCGCACGACAGCCAAAAGAAGGCCGTCAGCTTGCACTTCGCGGGTGAGGGCAAACGGAAAGTCGAAGTCGGCTACGTGATCGAAAACCCGATCTGGAAAACGACCTATCGCCTCGTGCTCGACAAGGAAGGCGTGAAGAAGCCATATCTGCAAGGCTGGGCCGTGGTCGAGAACCCAACCGACGAAGACTGGAACAAGGTGACGATGGCCCTCGTCAGTGGCCGGCCGATCTCGTTCAAGATGGATCTTTACAATCCGCTGTATGTGAATCGCCCGACAGTGGAGCCAGAACTCTTTGCGAGCCTGCGGCCAGTGGCGTATAGCGGTTCGTTACGGAAGAGCGTGCCTGATGAAGTGGCCGATAGCAAGTTTGGGCCGCCAATGCTGTCAAAGATCCCAGTACCGAAAGCTAAAAGCGATTCCCCCATAGCCTATCGCGGCGTGCTATCGGAACAAAACCGACTTAGCTTTGGAGCGCAAGCCGGCGAGAATCTCAACAAGGCACTCGAACTGGGCAAGAGCGTGCAGAGCGTTGCGACCGCATCGTCGCTCGGCGATTACTTCCAGTACGTCATCGATCGCCCGGTCGATCTGGCTCGGCAGAAGTCGGCCTTGCTTCCGATCGTCAACAAGGACGTCGAAGGCAAGCGCGTCAGCATCTACAACCCAAGCGTGCAGCCGAAACATCCGCTCTTGGGCCTGAAGTTCAAGAACACGGCCGGGATGCCGTTGACGCAGGGTCCGATCACGGTCTTCGAGGGTTCGGTGTATGCAGGCGATACCCGCGTTCTCGATTTGCAGCCCGATGAAGAACGCCTCGTGAGTTATGCGATCGATCTGGGAACCGAAGTCTCCACCAAGAATGGCAACTTCACTTCCAAGATTACCAGCGTAAAGGCCGTGAAGGGCATTATCACCACGAATACCCTGTTCCGCGAAGAACGTGTCTACGACATCTCGAATCGCTCGACGACGGATCGCACCCTGTTGATCGAGCACCCGAACCGCAAGGGCCAGGGTTTCACATTCAAGGGCCAAAACCAGCCAAAAGAAGAAGCGGCCGACGTGTTTCGCTTCGATTTGCCAGTGGCCGCCAAGAAGGATCTGAGTTACACGGTGATCGAGGAACGCGAGGCCGGCGCGAACATTCAGCTAACGAACAACGCGGTCGACCAGATTTCCTACTTCATCAACCTGAAGGAAGCCCCGGCTTCCCTGAAGGCGAAGTTGCAAGAAGCGCTCAAGGTAAAGGCAAGTTGGGACAAGTTTCGTCAGGACGTCGCCACGGCCAACCAGCGCGTGGCTACGATCACGATCGATCAGAAGCGTTTGCGCGACAACATGCGTGAACTGCCGCAGGATAGCGAGTTGTTCAAGCGTTACCTGAAGACTCTGGAGGATCAGGAATCCGAGATGGACAAGCTCCAGGCCAGCCTGAAAACCCTGCACGGGGAAGAGGCCAAGTCCCGTGCGGCGTACGATTTCTACCTGGCGAATCTGACCGCGGAGTAGAAGAAACGGTCGAATCCTGACGTGGGGACGGACCTCCGGTCTGTCCAAATTCGAAGTGGCCGATACGGTATGGGTTTCGGGGACTCCTCGGACAACGGACGGACAGACCAGAGGTCCGTCCCCACAAAAACCATCGGGAAGATGCGGTTTTTTACAGAGCGGGCGAGTTGCTCCACCTCGGCATGAACATGTCGCATATGGGCGGGATTGACGTCCTGAAGCAACTTCGTCAGCGGCAATCGAACGTACTCGTGGTTCTGATGACTGGATTCGGCACGCCTGCAGAAACCGTTTCGTCCGGCAGAATTTTTGGACATCGTCCGGAACAACCGCGGAGTATGATGGTTCGTGAAGGCCCGAAGAACTATTCGAGTACTAAGCGTGGGCTACCAGAGGGCTTGAGGAATCCCTGTAGAAGAGATTGGCCACTGTTGCCTTCCATGCTATAGTAGATCTATCCTACCGACGCGCCTCCCCGCGTTTTGCACCGCTGTTCCCAAGCGGGCGTGCCTTGTGAAAACCACTGGCAGTTTTTGAAGTTGTGTTCGAGTACTACCTTAAATCCGGAGAGTTTCCGATGAAGCGGTTTTTTGCGCTAGGCGGGTTTCTTGTTCTGCAAGCTGGTGTCGTTATGTATGGTCCATCGCTTTTGGCAGCGGATCCACCTCCTTTCCTGAAGATCATGGAAGATAATTTTTCCGGCAAGAAGAACATTCATCGAGCCGTGAAGAAGAGCCTGGAAGCCGACAACGCGGACTGGGCGGGAATCACGACTTTGACGAAGCAATACTCGACGGCCGCGCTACAAGTGACCCAGCACGCAAAGACCAAGCCCGAAAAGGGCGAGAGCAAATCCTGGGAGAAGCTCAGCATGCAATTGGGCGCTCACGCGAAAGAGCTGGATGCTGCCGTCACCAAGAAGGACAAGGACAAGTCCCTGGCTGCCATCGAAAAATTACATGAAACTTGCGAAGCCTGTCACGAGAACCATCGCTAATCAGACCAGTGTAGTGTGGCGGTAGGCCTCCAGGCCTGCCGGAAGGATTACTGGCAAGTGCCACTACCCCCTCTGGAACAGGCCTGTAGCACGCTTCCACAGGGGTGGTATTCGAAATTGTGGCGGTAGGCCTGCCGGATGCCTTCTGCAAACTTCCGCACAGGCCTGGCGGCCTATGCCACATCGATTTCTGCACAAACTCGGAGTGTGACGACTACTTTCTTCCACCACACTTCCATGCTGAACGCAACTCTCGCCGTTCGGGAACTTGAAGCCAGTGGGTTTACTCACATGGTTTGGGTGCCGGATAGTTTCCTGGGCCCGTGGGAATCGGCCCTGCTCGCCTCGCACCAGTTGAAACTCATTCGCCCCTGTCGAGAAGGCGAGGCCATCGGCATTGCGGCCGGCTTGATGTTAGGCGGGGCCAGGCCGCTGGTCGTGATGCAATGCACGGGGATGTTCGAAGCCGGCGACGCTCTTCGCAATGTCGTCCACGATTTGAAATTGCCCCTCAAGCTCATCGTCGGCGTGCGGAGTTATCAGGCATTTCTCGATGGCAAGTCGAAGGATAATTGCGCCGTCTTCACAGCACCGATACTGCAAGCCTGGAAGATGCCGTTCACGCTGGTGAGCCACCCGGACGATGCGAATTTCGCGGAATCCGTGAGAAAACTCGCGGGGTCGATTGAGGCAGACGCTCTTTTGCTAGGTGAATAAAGACCGAATCTAGTTGTGTCCTACTTGGGAGGGCGAGGATCCTGCCGAGCCACGGGCACGGGATGTCGATGACGAAGCCGTGTGTGCATTGATGTGCCGCTTACTTCCGAATCACCTCCACCTTCGGGTTCGCCATGATGAAGCCCTTCACCGGCAACAATGGCGTGAACGAAAGGACGCCGTCCCAACTGTGATCGGTGATCTTGATGTGGCCAGGCCCGACGGAACCGAGGCCAATGGTCGCATCGATTGCCAGCCACTGACCTTTCGCGAAGACCTCCGTCCACATGTGAAAGGCCAATCCCGGTTTGCCGAGAAGATTGTTCACATACACAAGCCCGATGGCCGTGCGTGACGGAACGCCCTGTGCTCGGCACATCGCGGCCGAGAGCATTGAGTATTCCGTGCAGTCGCCTGTCTTTGTTTTTGCCACGTGATCGGCCGGGGCCATCGCTTCGGTGAAGTCCGCCGACACCATGTAGCGTTTCACGAAGCCCTCGATGTTCTTGGCTTTTTCCCAGTCCGTCTTGGCCGTGCCCACGGCCTTTGCCGCGAGTTCCTTCACCTTGGCATCATCGGAATTGATGAAGTAGTTGCTCTTCAGGAACTCCGGGCCGACTTTTTCTTCCTTCTCCATCAGGATTGGTTTACGTCGCGATTGCACGTACAACTCGAATGTCTTGCCTTCGACGTTCTTGATCGTCTGGCGGGAATCGCTGCTCACAAGTTCGCTCGGCAACGCGTCCCCCGAGAAGGTCACCTTGTACCCGATCGAGTCGCGCTCGTGCATGTCCGGGATCGGGTAGGCTAAATAGATCGACTGGCGTTTCATCAAATCCGGCACCTGGCCATTCGAGGCCAGTGCCCCGAGTTTCGAGGTTCGCAGTAACGTGACTTTGCCAATTTCCGGAATGTCCATGACCGTCTTGATCGTGTCGTAGCTGATCGGGTCGGCCCAAAAGGTCGCGGCCGGGAGTTGCAGCGTTTGCTTGTCGTTCACTTTTAGCGGATCCGGCGTGGCCACGACTTTGAGCAACTCGCGTTTGATGCCGCCTGGAAGCACGACTTGCTCTTTGCCCTTCACGTCCACCTGGATGGTCACGTAATTCGTCACCTGGGCTTCGAAGTAGCGGTAGGAAAACTTGTCGCCGGCCTTCGCTTTCTTATCGCGAAGAATCGTTTGCTCGCGTGCCAGGCCGATACAGTTCGGGTCCCAGCGGAAGGTTCGCACGTTTTTGAACTCGCCATCAGCCGTAACGCGGATTTGCGGACCTTCAATCACGACGCAATCGAGGGTTTGAATCCGGTCCTTGCCGAGCCAAAGCTTCGCTTTCACACTGTGAACTTTGCCGTCGCTGTCTTCGTCCGATGAGACATCCGCCTTCATCTCGGCCTCCGCCTTGCCGCGAAGGATCTCGAATCGCAGTTGCTTGGTGGTGCGGACGAGTTTTTTGCCGTCCACTTCGACCGGGATCGAGATCAGGTGGATGTGGCCGATCTTGACGTCAACGCCGTTATCGTTCTGCACGAACGCGGCTTCCCAGATCTCATCCAGCGGCTTGGAGGCCGAATTTGAGGCCGGTTTCGGAGCGGGCAGCGTCGTGGGTTGTGGGAACGCAATCGCACAACTCAGTAGAACCAGCGTGAAGGCAGTCGAAGCACGGCGCATGAGTGAACCCTGGCGGGAGACGGAATACCGTATCATCCTCTCGGCTGGCAATCGTGGCAAGATGAGAAAATTACAAACACTCGGCCAAGTTTGACCGCGACAACACGTTAGAACTAGCGGAATTGCCTTTATCGCCCTCTGAGGTCCATACATGAATCGCCATTTTCTTTCGCTGACGATCCTCTTCTGCCTGCCTTTTCTGGTCGTCGCCCAATCGAAGGACATCTGGGGCGATGCTGTTCTCAAGCAGCCGTTCGACAAGGAACCGTTTCGACCGATCAAGATTCCCGCATGGGTTCAAGACACGATCGGTTGCGGGTACACGTTGTCGGTCATGGATAGCAAAGCCCGTGCGGCCGCCGCGAAGCATGGCGTCACCATTAGCGAAATGGGCTTCGTCGATCCGTTCTACGCCTACTACGACAGCAAACTTTTGAAACGCCGGAGCCCGCACGTGCCGCTCGATCGCTTGCCGAAAGACATCGCCGAGTACAAGAAACTCGGGGTCCGGATACTTGGCGTGTATCCCCCCTGTCTGCAAGGCGAGGTCTACGAGACGCAACAAAGCTGGCGACGAATCCCGACGAACACGAAGGAGATTCCGACTATCGACATGAAGAAATTTCCGCACGGCGGCATGTTGTGTCTCCTCGGGCCGTACGGCGATTTTTTCATCGATGTGCTGGCCGAGATCCTCACGAAGTTTCCGGAAGTCGATGCGTTTAGCTTCGATGGCCTGCATTATGGAGGCGTCTGTTATTGCGAACATTGCCGGTCGAACTTCAAGAAAGACACGGGCAAAGAAATCCCGAACACGAACATGGAGGATTCCGAATTTCGCCGTTACCAGCACTGGGCGGATCGTCGCATGGAGGAACTGATCAAGCGAATGCAAACGCGACTGAAGGGGATCAAGCCCGAGGTCGCGTTGGTGACGTGGACCACGAATGCCGGGCGCTTTGGCCATTTTTTGAGCATCCCCCGCAACATGCCGGCCCGCATGAACCTGTTGCTAGACGCGCCCGATCAGGAATTCTGGCTCGACGAAACTAATCGCGGCACGACCATCGTGCCCGCATTTGCCAACGCGTACATCTGGGCGACAACCAATCATCGCGTGGCATTTAGCGAACCATATATCCTCAGCCACGGCAACCCGTACGGGAAAGACAGTTTTCCGCCGCACGAGATCGAACGGCGCATGATGCTGGCTCTCACGTACGGAGCCGCGCCGAGCATCGCAGTCGCCCAGCCGGCAAATCTTCAGCAAGAACTTTACGCGATGATGGACGAGGTCCAGAAACGCAAGCCGTGGCTGACGCACAAAACGCCCGAGCCCTGGGCGGCCCTCGTGATGAGCGACAACACCCGCAATTTCTACGGACGGTCGGCAGGCAAAGTGGAAGAGCGTTACATGGCCGCGGTCTTCGGTGCCTTTCGCACGGCCGTTGAGGAACATCTACCGGTCGCGGTGATTAACGACTGGAACCTGACCGAAAAGGACCTCGCGAAATACAAGGT
>SIAJ01000035.1 GCA_009691845.1 Gemmataceae bacterium | reverse complement strand
CGAGAGGCGGAAAGAGGGAAATCCGGTCCAAGAATCTTGGAATCAAGCTCCACGAGGAGCTAAAAATAGCTCGCGACCGCCCGGGAGGGCGGAACCGAGATGAGGGTGGCCAGCGGACTGCCCAGCCGGCTACCAACAGAGTTTTTGAACAACCTCGCCTTGAGCGGCAAGCGAGGGCACGACCGTGGCATTTGTTCTCACGCTCGGAGTGGGACGATTACTTTAGTTCCTTCACGCGGATGTTTCGGTAGCGGACGTACTGTTTCGTGTAATCGCCGCCGCCGTGAACCTGGAGGGCGATGCCCCCTTTATCGCTGAGCCGCTTCTCGGTGTCCTGAAACTCCATGAATTTCACGCCTTTGATCCAGGTCGTGATCTTGGGTGGGTTGCCTTCGATGCGGGCTCGCAGTTCGTTCCATTCGCTTGGCTTCCAGAATTTGGGCCATTCTTCCGCCTTCACCGGACATGGGAATGGCTTATATTCCGTGACTTTGATCTCCGTGACATCCTTGATGAAGCTGAAATTCTGCACGTGTGGCTTGCCGCCGATCCCTTCGCCGTAAATTCCCATCAGGTTGCCACCTTTGTGGTAGTCGATCATCGCCTGGTAACACTTGCCGGTATCTGTCGAGCGAAGAAATAGGCCGCTGTCCGGGCCGTCGTCGTTGCGCATTTCCAGAGCCACTTCAAAGTCGCCGTATTCCTTTTCCGTGATGATGATGCCGCCGTTACCCGGCACATCCTGCGAGCCAACGATAGCCCCATCGACGATTTCCCACTTGCCGCCCGACTTGTTCTTGGTGGTGTTGCTGTGTCCGGTCTTGGCGGAGATCTTCCAGCCGGCCAACGATTTGCCGTCGAAGATCGTGGCAAACCCGGCATCGCTGGGTTTCTCGTCGGCGACCAGGACGGTCCGGTCTGAATTTACGTACAGGTAACACAAGGCGACGGCCGCAATTGACGCGACCACACGGTGAAACATGGAGAGTCCTTTCAGGTGTTGCGTAGGTGGGGATAGTATCCAAGGAACGTGGTTCAGTTGCAAGCAGGAAAACTAGCAGATTCTGGATCGGAAAATCCAAAACAGGTCGGGGCCCGTCTTACATGTGGCCGAGTGGCTTTGCCTTGTAACGAAGCCACCACAAAAGTTCCGGTCCTGACGAATAGCATGGCTTGAAGGGATGGCCACGATTCGGCCTTCGCCGTCTGTGTGAAAAACATCAACTTAACACTTGTGGGGTGGTCCTCCCTACCATTAAAGTGGAAGTTGGAGTCTATCCCCGGCCCTACATTCTGCCTCGACTCGCCAGATTAGATCCCCTAACGCTCGTGGAGATGTCCCGTGCCTCGCACTCCGTTATTCCCGTTACGCTTCTGGATGAACTCCGCTGCGGCCAAGAATCGTCGAGTTCGGCTCAATGTGAGTCGCCTGGAGGATCGCTCCGTGCCAGCGGTTACGGCCGTATTCGGTAGCGGAATTCTCACGATCACCGGGGATGCCTTCGTAAACGACCTGCGTGTGGAACTCGTGGCCGGCAAGGTCGCGGTGTTCGAGACCGCAACTACCGCACCCGCCCAGGTTGCAATCACCGGGGCTGGCACAGGAATCACTCTCGCTGCTTTGACCAAGATCATAGTCAACGCGGGCGATGGGGACGACCGCGTCGAAATCCTTGCCACCATCAGCAAGCCGGCCGAACTCAACGGCGGCTCAGGCAGTGACAATCTGATGGGCGGTAAGGGGAATGACACGATCATCACCGGAACCGACGCGAACGGCGACACGGCCGATGGTGGTGATGGCAACGACTCGATCACCGGCGGCGCTGGCGACGATTTCCTGACGGGTGGCAAGGGGAATGACACAATCGTTGGCGGGAACGGAGTCAACAATCTCGTCGGCGGCGAGGGGAACGATTCGCTGACGGGTGGCACCGACACGGACGACATCTTCGGCGGGGACGGTGCCGACAGCATCAACGGCGGCGATGGCGATGACCGACTTCGCGGCGACGACCCTCTGGGCAAGAAACCTGGCAACGACAGCATCAACGGAGGTGCGGGCCTCGACATCATCGTCGGCGGCAAGGGGAACGACAGACTAGACGGGGGCACCGACAACGATGTTCTCGAAGGGGGAGACGGCAACGATACCCTCATCGGCGGCCCCGAACTCGATGCGAGCTTCACTGGTGGACCAGACGACGCTGGAGCGGGGGATGCGGATGTCGATTCGCTGTTCGGCGGCAACGGCAACGATGCCATCTTCGGAGGATGGGGCAACGATCTGATCTTCGGCGAAGCGGGCAACGACGCACTCAAGGGCGGCGTCGGGCAGGATATAATCAGTGGCGGATTAGGCCAGGATTCGTTCGTCGGCCACGGTACAACCGGCGGGAACTCGGGACAAGCCACTCTCGAAGGCAACTTCGATACCTACCGCGACGAATACAACCTCGCGCTCCCGGTCAACAAGAAACTTGAGACCAAGGACATCGCACCCACGGAACTCGACATTACGGCCGCTCTCGCCGGTATCGCGGCAGTTGCAGGCAATCAATCGGCCTTTAACATCACCACCCGGCTTCGCTATCTGGGCACTGGCGAGTTTCTCGTCAAGCTCGGGCCAAGCGACGAGATCAACCCCGATCCGGGTAGCCCGAACCCCGTCGGCTGGGTGCCGGTGCAATTCGATGGCTCTTGGACCGACAACGATCCGCGGCCCAACGGCGCCGAGCGTTTCGCCCTGGCCAAGGACTCGCGCGAGTTCTGGACCGTGTTGCTCCACCGTGCTGTCACCCAGAGCTTCAATGGAGCCTACGATCCGTTCGCGTGGTACTCACAGGCCGACTACGAACTCTTGGATGCTCGCCTCACAGACTCGGGTGACGTGATTGAAGGCCTGACGGGCAACGGGGCGGCCACATTCGATCTCTCGACCTCGCCAGCCGGCTTCAACTTCGCGGCCATCATGAGCAATCTGGTCTCTGGACTGTGGCTGACAGCTCAGTCAAAGGCCATGCCGACCTTGGTCGGAATTCAAGCCAGTCATTCGTACTCCATCACGAAAGCATTCGTCTCCAGCGGCATCGAGTACCTGACGCTTTACAACGCTTCGGGCTTTGATGGGGGCGCGGTCTCTGGCGCCACCATCGATCAGAAAGGCAAAATCTCGGACGATGGGTTCATTACCATCAAGGCCACGGACTTCTTCGCGAACTTCGGCTTCGGCTTCGTGAACTAACGAACTGCCGGAGAATGCCCAATCAGTCGAGGGTCATTCAGACAGGTGCTCTGAATGACCCTCGATTTTTTCCATCTCGGGTTCGCGTTCTCCCTTTCCGGAAATTCATCTATCACTTCGGCGACACCACCAACTCAATTTCTGGATCCTCGGTCCGACCCTCTTTGATTCATTGTGGACACGGAACCAGCGGCGTGGGTAGGGCACTGTCGGCACCGCAGCCCGTCGCCGTCCGCAATGGCAAAGTCACGTTTTCCCTGAAACTCCCGGATCACGTTGGGCCCGGTTCATAGGACATGAGTAGGACCGGCCTCCCGGCCTGTCTTGGCTCGACAGGCCGGTCCTACAGCAGGTTCGACATGGCACTAACCCTCTCTACCTCCGCGTTCTCGGCAAACGGCGACATTCCCGCGCAGTACACTTGCCAAGGCGAAGATGTTTCGCCGCCCATTCAATGGGAAGGCCTGCCTGCTGGAACGCAATCGCTTGCGCTGATCGTGGATGATCCCGACGCTCCGGATCCCAAGGCTCCCGAGATAACGTGGGTTCACTGGGTGCTTTACAACTTGCCGATCACAACGACGGAGTTGGCGGAAGCAATATCGACGCTTTCGGCAGGCACCTTGGAAGGCAAGAACGATTGGAAACGCACCGGCTTCGGCGGGCCATGTCCGCCGATCGGACGGCATCGCTACTTCTTCAAGCTGTTCGCACTCGATGCCTTGCTGCCCGACCTGGGCAAGCCAAGCAAGGTCGAACTGGAAAAAGCGATGTCGGGACACATTTTGGAACGAGTCGAAATCATTGGCACCTACGAGAAAACCAAACGATAGCCCTTAAGGAACCCATCATGAACTCTCCACTCTCCACACGACGCGGTTTTTTGGCCACGGGCCTGGCGGCATCGACGTTGCCGGCCTGGTTCCTCGAAGAATGCCGGGCTCAGCCGGATTCGAAGGAGCCCAAATCGAAGAACGATACGCCTGGAATAGCCCTCGTCGGTTGCGGCGGCATGGGTCGCGGCGACGCCAACAACGCGAAGCGATTCGGCAAGATCGTGGCGCTGTGCGATGTCGATCAAGCGAACCTGGCCGTGGCCGGCAAGATGTGGCCCGACGCGGCCCGAGAGGGGGACTTCCGCAAAATCATGGAACGCAAGGACGTGGACGTCGTGATTTGCGGCACCGTCGATCACTGGCACACGCTCGTTTCGCTGGCGGCCATGCGAGCGGGCAAGGATGTCTATTGCGAGAAGCCGCTCACGCTCACCATCGACGAAGGCAAGCGGCTGGTTGATGAACAGAAGAAATCTCGACGCGTCCTGCAAACCGGCAGCCAGCAACGCAGCGACAAGAGCTTTCGCCTGGCCTGCGAACTGGTTCGCAACGGTCGCCTGGGCAAGCTCAAGACAGTCGATGTGTGGCTACCGGCCGGCCGTCGCGAAGGTCCGTTCAAGAAAGCGCCGGTGCCGAAGGGTTTCGACTGGGACATGTGGCAAGGCCCGACGCCGGCCGTGGATTACGTGCCCGAACGCACGCACCTCACCTTCCGCTACTGGTGGGAATACTCCGGCGGCACGATGACCGACTGGGGCGCTCATCACAACGACATCGCCCGCTGGGGCATCGGCGAGGCCGGGCCTGTCAAGGTTACGGGTAAGCCTACGGTCGAGATGATCCCAGATGGATTCACGGCCGCCAGCGAGTACGCGGTCGAATACACCTACGCCAGCGGCATCGTTCATCGCTGCCAGAGCACAGCAGCTAATGCTTGGAACGGAAGTGTGGTCGATCCGAAGGGGCAGCAGCACGGCGTGAAGTTCGTGGGGACTGATGGCTGGATCTTCGTCACGCGTGGGAAGATCGAGGCGAGCGATCCGGAGTTGCTGAAGAAGGAACTGCCCGAGTCGTCCACGCGGCTCTACACGAGCAACGACCACATGGGCAACTTCTTCGATTGCGTCCGTAGCCGGAAGACGACCGTGTGCGACGCGGAAGTCGGCCACCGTTCCGCGACGGTGTGTCATCTCGGCACGATCGCCATGAGGATGGGTCGATCGCTAACCTGGGATCCGACGAAGCAAATCTTCACGGATGCCGAGGCCAACAAGTGGCTGGCCCGCGAGCCGAGAAAGCCGTGGAGTTACGACACGATCTAGAGCTTGAGTTGAAACAGTTTCGATGCCGTGCCGCCGAAGATCTTGGCGGCATCCTCATCCGAGTGTTTGGGAAGTAGGGAGGCGATCCGTTCGCGTTCAGCCCGATACGATTTGCCGGTTGTTTTCGCATCGAAGCCGCCGCCGTACATGAGCCGATCAGCCCCAAAGGCTTCGACGAGTTGTTTGAGAACCGGAACAGGATTGCTGTGCGGGTAAGTCCGCTTGTCGGGCACGGCAGAGAGTTTCAAGACCACATTGTCGAGCTTGGCCCAGTCGAGGATGACGGCATACTCCTTCGGAGTTCCTTGAAGAGGTCGGCCAAGATGATCAATCAACACGCGAACGGATTTGAATTCCTTGATGAGCGGCTCAAAGCCCGGCGCGTGGCGAGGTTCAAAATGGAGTTGCACCGCGAGGCCTAGTTCGTCGGCCAGCTTCCAGAGGTCGCGTAATTCTGGCTTGCCGAATGGCGGCAGTCGATCCGGGTTGTAGGCGTGAACGCGGGTGGCAACGAGAGGGACTTTCTTCGCCAGTTCCCGCATTCGCTTGTCATTGTCCGGCCGACCCGCGAAAAACAGGCAGGTCCCCTTCAGCTTGCCTTTCCCGACAGTCAGGCAATGTTCCAGATAGCGATGATCGTCCTGATACGGCTCGGGATGCACGACGACGGCAAAATCGACGCCGGCCTCTTTCATGCATTCGAGCAAATGCTCCGGAGTGGCCGGCTCCTCGGGCGAATAGGGGCCATCTTTGTGGTAAGGGAACCGTGCGTCCTTCTTGCCCGCGAAACAATGCAGATGCGTGTCCACGACGGGCGTGCGAGCGGGTGCGGCAAACGAACGATCGCTTACGGTCGCCACAATGGCGGAAGCGAGGAACCGGCGGCGCGTGGTCATGTCTTATTCTCCAACGATTTCGAACTCGCCAGCGATGATACTCGTATCTCGCTGGAATATCAAAGGAAAGTCTCGCTTCATTTGCTAGGACAAAGACAATGCTCCGATTCGATCCCACCGAACTTCGCAAGTACGCGGGCCTCACGCTCGTGGCTCGGCAGATCGTCGAGGGGTTTCTCACGGGCGTGCATCGCAGTCCGTTCAAGGGCTTCTCGGTCGAGTTTGCCGAGCATCGCCAGTACACGCCGGGCGACGAGATCCGACACATCGACTGGCGAGCCGTGGGCAAGACCGATCGCTATTACGTGAAGGAATACGAAGAAGAAACAAACCTCAAGGCCTATCTGGTTGTCGATGCCTCGGGAAGCATGGGCTTTCGCGGTTCCAAGAAATCGCTCAGCAAGTTCGAATATGCCCAACACGTCTCGGCATCGTTGGCGTACCTGATGTTGCAACAGATGGACGCCGTCGGCCTGATCACGCTCGATACGAAAGTCCGGGCGCTCATCCCACCCAAGGCGAGCCCGAAGCACTTGTTGCAAGTGCTGACGACTCTCGAAAAGACCGAGCCAGGCGGCGAAACGGCGATGGCCCCGCTCTGGCACGAATTGGCCGGGCATCACCTCAAACGTCGCGGATTGGTTTTCATCCTGTCCGATTTTTTCGACAAGCTGGAAGACCTGGTTAAAGCCCTTCAGCACCTTCGGCATCGCAATCACGAGGTCGTGCTTCTGCACGTGCTCGCTCCGGAAGAGCTAGATTTCCCGTACAAACGCCTGACGCAATTCCGCAATCTCGAAGCCCACGATAACAAGCTGCTCGTCGATACCCGTCGCCTGCGTGAAGATTATCTGCGCAACTTCGAGAAGTTCCGCCAAGACCTGAAGGCTCAAGCCGGCAAGCTGCATGTCGATTATCACCTGCTGAAGACCGATGAGCCGGTGGATCGGGCGCTGGGAATTTATCTCTCGCGTCGCCGACGGACGTGATTGTTGTCGGGACACTCAACCGGCGTAGATTGTTTTCATGGGTTTCCTCGCTCCAGCGCTCCTGTTCGGCCTCGTCGCGCTGGCGATTCCCCCGCTAGTTCACTTGCTCAATCGGCGACGCTTCGACGTCGTCGATTGGGCGGCCATGCAGTTTTTGCTGACTTCCGAACGGACTCGCAAGAAGATCTTTCTCGAACAGTTTCTGCTCATGCTCTTACGCATGGGTTTGATTCTCCTGCTGGTTCTCGGCGTCGCCTCGCCGTGGCTGCGGTTGCCCTGGCTGGCGAAGATCGCGCCGCGGCCGAATCGCGATGTTGTGATCGTGCTCGATGGCTCGTTCAGCATGGGCTATCTCAAGGATGGCCGTACGCCACACGATGCGGCCAAGGACTGGGCCGCCGACTTCATCGGCCAGCTTCAGGCGGGCGATTCCATCGCGGTGATTCACGCACGCCAAACGCCGACGCCGCTCGTCGGTTATCTCCCGACCAATCTCGATCAGGCTCGTGGAGCAATCGCCGATGCTCCCAAGCCACGCGGCGGGGTCAACATGTCCGCAGCCGTACGCGAGGCAATCCTGATGTTGAAAGCGAGCGGCAAGGCTCAGCGCGATGTCGTGATCCTCGCCGATGGTCAACGGCACGGCTGGGCCGATCCTAGATCGCTCGAACGCTGGGAACTTGTCGGCAGTGGCACGCCCGAAGGGGACATGCCGAATTTGTGGGTCGTGGATGTCGTTCACGATCGCAGCCCGGATTTGCCGAACTGGTCGCTGGCACCGATTCACTCTTCGCGTGCGGTTGCGGCCGTTGATCGCGAAGTTAAGTTCAAAACCGAACTACAACTTCACGGCCCAGCCGTGAAGCCGCCCGACAAAGTCCGCGTCGAGATTGACGGTCGAACAGCCGGCGATGTTCGACCACCATCCATCCTGGAGAAGGGCCGCATTCCGCTCACGATCACGCAGAAGTTCAAAACTCCCGGCTCGCACCTCGTCACACTCAGGATCGACGACGACGCGATGCCAGGCGACAATCGCCAGGATTACGCGGTCGAAGTGATGCCGACACTGCCCGTGCTCGTCGTCGATGGAGCGAACCGCGAGGCACGCAGCCGTGGATCGGACTTCCTGCGTGATGCCCTTGCACCGAAGCTCGATCCGAATCCTGGCTTCCTCTTGCGTATCGTTGCATCCAGTGAGTTCACGCCTGAATTACTCATACGCCCCATCGGGCGTGATGCGGGGAGCGTGCCGCGGGTCCTGATCCTGATGAATGTACCGTCGATTCGGCCCGATCAGGGCGAAGCGATCGAGGCCTTCCTGAACGCTGGTGGCGGCGTGCTGGTGACACTCGGCTCGCGGGTCGAATCAGTCGGCTACAACCAGGAACTGTACCGCGACGGACGTGGATGGTTGCCGGCCCGGCTCGTCGATCCGATCGGCGACGAGAACGATTTGGAGAAAGCTCCGCGGCTGGTATTGGCGAGCCTGGAAAGCCCGGCTCTCGAACTGTTCAAGAACGAAGATACCGGCAGCCTGGTCAATAGCGGCTACTTCCCGCGACACTGGAAGCTCGAAACGCGGACCGAGGGCGGCGGCTTGCCGATCGCTATGCTGAACAACCGCAACCCGCTGTTCGTTGAAAAAAACGTGGGCAGGGGTCGCGTGATCCAGACGGCCGTCCCGCTCGACAACGGCTGGCGCACGAACCTGACCGATCTCGGAGATTATGTTCGACTGACGCACGAGTTGGTCTACTATCTCGCATCGAGCCGAGGGGGTGACGTGAACCTGGAAGCTCGTCAGCCGATTGTCTTTCGACCCAGCGGTGGCGAACTGCCGGGGCCTGTCACCGTGCAGCCGCCCGAAGGCCCGTCGCGTCGCGTCGCCGTCAAAGAGTGGCCGCTAATCTTCGATGAAACGCGCGAGACGGGTGTTTACAAGCTCACGACCGACACAGGCAAGGTGCAATACTATGTCGTCCAGCCTGATGCGGGCGAGGCGAATCTGACGCCCTGCACCGATGAAGATCGACTGGCTGTCTCGCGATTATTGCCGACGACCAAGTACGTCGTGACGCCAAACGATGTACTTTCTTCAGCCGCGAATCCCGAAACACAGATCGAATTCTGGTGGCTCTTGCTGCTGATGGTGATGGGATTATTGGCGTTCGAGGTGTGGATGACGCGACGCATCGCGGGAGCGAAGTAATTACTCCTACTTCTTCGTCCGCTTGAACTTCATGTGCGTCCAGACGCCGTCACTTCCTTTGTCAAGCATCTTGGGCCGACCGTTTCCGGAATCGGCCAAAGCGATGGTCAGGGTGTCACCCTCGACCTTGTAGAGTCCGAAAAAAACATCGGACATGCCCCCGCCGGAAGGCCGCATGTAGTCGATCGCGGCTGGCTTGGAGTCGGGAACGAGCTTATAGCCACGCTCGTCGGCCGGTTGGTCCGCACCCTGTTTCAACATGCGGATGCCCTTGGGCAGGAACTCCGTTGACGTGCCTGGAGGAAACCCGACCGACTGGCCGTCGATGTACCACTCGGTCAGTTCCCACAAACCTTCGATCGGTGGCGAATCGCCCTTGGCCGGCCCTTTCAGAGCAGGTGCGCCAGCCACAAGGGCCAGTCCAAGGAATAACGCGTTCATGATGGGTCCTCCAAGTTCGCTCGGACATTATAGCCGATGGGAGGCTATTTTTTCGCCCGCTTGAAGGTCATCAGCATCGTCCGCGATCCTTCCAGAGACTCGAACTTGGTAGGCCGTTCGCCGTCCTTGCCACCGGTGATGCAGATTGTCAGCGTGTCGCCATCGATCTTGAAGATCCCGAGGATCGAGCCTTTGGCGCCGGCTTCCATGTCGATCTCAGCCGGGGATTTCTTGGCGTCGATCTTGTATTTCGCCGTATCGGGCTTCTCATTGGCACCTTCCTTCACTTTGAACATCCCGTCTGCCGAGAAGGTGAATACGATTCCTCCCGACGGGACCGGCCGCTCCTTGCCGCCGCCGACGGCTTTTTCGCCGTGCCACTCGCCGACGATGGAGGGGGCTTCTTTCTTGGGGGCTTCCTTACCGGCGGGAGCACCGACCGAAAGGGCTAAACCAATTAACAATGTCGAATACATGAAAACTCCAGTGAGGTCTGACTTCTTCTCTTGAACACTAATCTTCACTAATCCATGCGGGAAAACCCGAACCCATAGTGACTTATTAGCGCAGATCAGTGAAGATTAGTGATCTAATTCTTCGTTCTTCGCAGTCACTTCTTCTCTCGCTTAAGAACCATGAGCACCAACTCGGACCCCTCGGGCGATTCGAATTTTTTGGGGCGTTCGCCTTTCTCGCCTTTCGGGAAGCAGATGGTCAGCGTATCGCCGTCGATCTTGTAGACACCCAGAATGCCACCGGCGGCAGTGAGATCAAGGGTGGCCGGGTTGGCCTTTGGATCGACCTTGTAGGCAATCCCCTTGCCCCCTTCTTCCTGGACGGACACTTCCCCGTCCTTAAACGTGAAGTGGCTGCCCTTGCGCTTTTCGTTTTCCTTGCCGCCCTGGATGTACTTCTCGACTATCCAGTTGCCTTCGATCTTACCGGGCTCGGCCTTCCCATCTTTGTCGGCCGGGGCCGCGAGAGTGATCGCAAGGGTCAGCAGTGTGGATGCGAACATGGTTGCTCCAATGAGTTCGAAAATGCAGGCGGGCCGCCTGCACCACGATGGTTACTATTTCTTCACGCGTTTGAGTGTCATCATCATGAACTTGTCGTTGGCGGCGAATTTGGCCGGGCGATCTCCCATGATGGAAATACAAATCGTCAGAGTCTCCCCCTCGATTTTGTAGATGCCCGCCATTCTGAGGTTCTTCCCCTCGATCAGGTCGATCTCGGCGGGGCTTTTCTTGGCATCATGTGTGAACGTCGTCGTATCCGGCTTGGCCCCGTCCCCTTCGATCGCAATGCATTTGCCGTCCGGCGTAAACGTAATGGTGCTTCGCCCCTTGGGTGCGGGCATCGCCATCCCCATGAACACGGCGGATTCAAGAGTCCACTCGCCCAGGAGGGTAGGCTCGGGCTTCTTGGCTTCCTTCGGAGCGGGCGCGGCCACGATGATGGCCAAGCCGAGAATGAGCGTATTCATGTGTTGTCACTCTTTCGTTCAGCGTTTCAGTGTATCGAGGATCGTCCTACCGTTTGCGGTGAGGTCGCACGGTCGCTCGCCGTCGTACGGTTGCCGGATTACTTCGCCAGCTTGACATTTTTCAGCGTGATCATCGCGGTCCGCTTGTCCTTGTTGCCCTTGAACTCGGTCGGCCGTTCGCCCCCTTCTTTCGTGAAGCAGAGTTTCATGACATCGCCTTTGACTTCGATTATTCCGAGGACGATTTCTTCCTTGCCTCCGGGCCGGCCGGGGCGGATGTCGATCGTGGCCGGCTTCTTTTTCAGGTCCACGGTGTAGCCGGCTTCCTCCGCCTTATCGCGTTTGCCTTCCTTGATGGTGACTTTGGTGTCCGTGAAGAGGAAGAGGACCGAACCATCCGGTCCTTTTTCGCCGTCCCCGTCGAATGATTCGACTATCCATTCCCCTTCGATCTTGGGAGCTTCCTTGGGTGTTTCCTTCGGTGCGGGGGCGGCCAAGGTGAATGCCAGGCCAAGGATTAACGCGTTCATACCGGACTCCGCTTGGTCAGCGACCGACGAGTACTTCGCCAGTTTTGTATCATACTTGACACCAATCTCACTAGCACGTTTCATTTTCCCGGAGTTTACACCATGCGAATGTTTGTCGTACTCCTGTTGGCAGCCATGCCGATTTCTGCAGCCGATAAGCTTGTTCCCCTGACGACCGGTTTGAAAGAACCATTCGGCATGGACTTCCTGAACGGCCAACTCATTCTGACCGAGTACGGCGGGCATCGCGTCATTCAGCTTGATTCGTCCGGCAAAGTGACCGTACTAGCCGGCGGCAAGAAGGGCGTGAAGGACGGCAAGGGTGCCGAGGCCGAGTTCAACTCGCCGCATAATTTGGTCGTTGCGCCGGACGGAATGATTTACATCGCGGATACTTCCAACCACCAGGTTCGCAAGCTCAATTCGAAAACCGGCGAGGTCACAACCATTGCCGGCAGCGATAAGGGGACCGGGGGCGATGGCGGGCCGGCCACGGAGGCGAAGTTCGACCAGGCCTATCACGTCTCGCTCGACGCAGAAGCCAAAAACCTTTACGTTTGCGATCTCGGCAATCGGCGGATTCGCAAAATCGATCTCAAGACCGGCATGATCGTGAGTGTCGCGGGCAATGGGATGAAGGGTGTACCGAAAGATGGAGCGGTTGCCGCCGAGGCCCCGCTGGTCGATCCACGCGTGGTCACGGTCGATAAAGCCGGGCGAATCTGGATCCTCGAACGAAGCGGGCACGCCCTTCGGGTTGTTGAAGAGGGCAAGATTCGCACCGTGGCGGGTACGGGGGAGAAGGGTTTCTCCGGGGATGGCGGACCGGCCCTCAAGGCGAAAATGGATGGCCCGAAGTTTCTTTGGATTGACCCGGCCGGCGACGTCCTGATTGCCGACACCGAGAATCATTGCATCCGCAAGTTCGAGGTGAAGAGTGGTTCGATCACTCGAATCGCGGGCACAGGGAAGAAAGGCAAGGACGGGGCAGGAAACTCTGCACTCGAAGTTTCCCTCTCCAGGCCGCACGGCATTGCCATCGGACCGGATGGCACGATGTACATTGCCGACAGCGATAATGGACGGGTGCTCAGGACCATGAAGTAGCCAGTTGAGCGGTATTGTGCGCTTCCCGCTCCGCCTGACGACATTCCTTGCGAGGAGCGGGAAAAGTACATGAGAGCTGATCTGGCTACCCAGTCGGTTCCACTCGTACCGAACACTCATTGGGGCTTGACCATGAATCGTCGTGAATTCGTCTCACTCCTCGGCACGGCCGCCAGCACGCACATATTTGGCCAGGAGGCTGCCACCAAGCTGCCGGCCCGAGCCATCACGAGCGGACCCAAGCACCATTTCGTCGGCTACTACGACAAATGTCCCTGGGACAAAACCGGTCGCTATCACTTGTCGATGGAGATCGATTTCTGCGATCGCCAGCCCAAGACTGGCGAGGAACTGACGCTCGGCATGGTCGATCTCAAGGATAAGGATCGCTACATTCCGTTCGACAAGACGGCCGCCTGGTGCTGGCAACAGGGAACGATGTTGCAATGGCTCGGCTCCGCTCCGGACAAGGAGGTCGTGTACAACTCGGTTGCGGACAAGGAGTACGTGGCCATCGTCCGCGATGTGCATTCGAACAAAACGCGAACGCTGCCACGCCCGATCTACGCTCTGAGCAACGATGGTAAGCAGGCCGTCTCGTTGCCGTTCGATCGGCTGCAACGGCTTCGACCGGGATACGGTTACTGTGCCCTGCCCGAAAAGTTTCCCAACGACCCGGCACCCGAGAAAGATGGTATCTGGTGGATGGACATGAGCACGGGCAAGCACGAACTTGTCGTGCCCACCGCGAAACTCGCGAAAAACAAGCCCGATGAACGGTTCGCAGGCTCGCATCACTGGATGAATCACTTGCAATTCAATCCATCGGGAACGCGATTTCTCTTCTTGCATCGCTGGCGGGTGTTCGAGAAACCTTGGATGACCCGCCTGTACACATGCAAGCCGGACGGCAGCGATTTGCGGTTAACCTGGGACACCGGCATGGTCTCCCACTTCGACTGGCGTGACGACGAAACCATCCTGGCCTGGGTGAAGACAAAGGATCAAGGCAACAAGTTTTGCTTGATCGACCTGGAGGGCAAAGGCACGGTCCTCGGCGGCGATGTGCTGACGTCGGACGGTCACTGCTCCTATTCGCCCGACCGAAAGTGGATCCTGAACGATACCTACCCTGACAAGAAGCGTTTGCAGTGGCTGATGCTCTTCAACCCGAAGACCGGCCGGCGATACGATCTCAACCAGTTTCACTTGCCGCCGATGCTGACGGGACCATTCCGCTGCGACCTGCATCCACGCTGGAATCGCGATGGCACGCAAGTGTGCATCGACTCCGGGCACGGGGAAACCCGTCAAGTGTATGTTCTCGACGTGAACGAGATCGTTCGCGCGTAATGTAGCCCTCTCGCTCCGCGAGAGGGAAGCGAGACTTCTTCCTGGCCCGAGACATCGTTGCCAGCGCAAGTCCCGTCTCCCTCTCGCGAATCGGGCTACCTTGCTGTCGCGGAGCGAGGGGGCGACTGAGCTTCGAATTCGTGCTAAGATGGAACATAACCTCAAGGAGAATGGTTCCATTAACTTGCCAAGCACACATCTCGCGACTGCCGAACTACTTGCCCCTGCCGGCGACTGGGATGCTCTTCGGGCCGCCTGTGCCAACGGGGCCGACGCTGTCTATTTCGGCCTGACGGCATTCAACGCCCGCCATCGGGCCGCGAACTTCGAGCCCGAGGAATTGCCGAAGGTCATCGATTTTCTGCATGCCCGCAACATCAAGGGCTTCGTCACGCTCAACACGCTGATCTTCAGTAACGAACTCGAAGATGTCGCGGCCTATGTCCGGCTGATCGCGGCAGCGGGCACGGACGCGGTGATCGTTCAGGATCTCGGCCTGGCCCGGCTCATCGCCAAGATGGCTCCTGGACTGCACGTCCACGCCTCGACGCAGATGACGATGACGGAACCGCGAGCGATCGAATGGGCTCGCGAGAACCTCCAGATTCGCCGCGTCGTTCTCGCTCGAGAATTATCGGTTGCCGAGATTCGCAAGGTCGTCGAACGAACCAAGGTGCCGGTGGAGGTGTTCGTTCACGGTGCGTTGTGCGTGGCCTATTCGGGCCAATGCCTGACGAGCGAAGCTCTCGGCGGACGAAGTGCCAACCGCGGGCAATGTGCTCAAGCCTGTCGGCTTCCATATGAACTGGTCGTGGATGGCGAACTTCGCGATCTCGGCGATCGTGCATATTTGCTGAGCCCGCAGGATTTAGCGGGGCACGAATTCGTGAACGAGATGATCGAATCGGGTGTCATCAGCTTCAAGATTGAAGGCCGACTGAAAACATCGCATTATGTTGCTGCCGCGACGAAGGCCTATCGCGATG
This sequence comes from Gemmataceae bacterium, assembly GCA_009691845.1. Taxonomy (GTDB): domain Bacteria; phylum Planctomycetota; class Planctomycetia; order Gemmatales; family Gemmataceae; genus SIAJ01. The sequence continues at coordinate 35,846 of SIAJ01000035.1, read as the reverse complement.
CCATCGATGCCGCCAAAGCCGATCGGCCGTTTCGTCTTCCCGACGAACAGAAGCAAGAATTGCAGCAGACCTTCTCGCGCGGATTCACGCCAGGCTTCCTGGAAGGACCAAATCACCAAAAACTCGTCCGGGGCCGATTCCCGAAGAGCCGGGGCCTGAACGTCGGCACGGTTGCAGGAGTGACGAGTCGCGGGGTTCGGATCGCATTAGCGAATGCGGATCCGTCAATTCTGGCACCGGGCGACGGAGTCGTTTTTGATCTCGGCAAGCCGCAGGACAAGGAACCAGGCGGTCGCATCTGGGAAGTGCGCGCAGGCCGTCCTGGTAGTAGCCAGGTCGAAGTGTTCTTCCAGGCGGACTCGATCGACCTGGCCGCGATTCCGACAGGCGTGATCGTCTGGAAGACCGATGATCCGGCGATGAAAAAACGCCTGGAAAATACGTATGCGGGGGATCCGATTGCCAGGCGAGCCCCGGTCTCGATGACACTCGATGGCGAGATCGGTGGCCAACTGACGCTGACCGTTCAAGATCGCGAGGGCCACTCGGCTTCGGCAAACTGGCCGGGGCCAATTCAGGAAGCCAAGAAGCACCCGCTGACCATCGAGGCTGTGCGCGAACAACTCTCGCGCGTTGGCGACACTCCCTTTGAATTAGGCGAACTCGCTTGCCGGGTGCCGATGAATGCGATGCTGCCTCGCAGCGTGTTGAACGACCTACGCCGGCAGGCTGTGACCGGGTTGCTCGAAGCGATTCAGAAATCCGCGCGTGTTGCCATCGTTGACGAAAATGCACTCGCGTTGATGAGGAAAGAAGTACTGAGTACTGAGCACTCAGTACTCGGTACTCAGCGATCAACATTGTCCGTCCTCGTGCGCAACATCGAGCAACTCGACGCCGTTCTTCTACTGAAACCCGCGATGGTCTACTGCGAGTTCGAGGATGGCCGTCGCTATAAGGAGGCGGTTCCCAAGGCGAAGGCGGCCGGCGTGCCGATCGGCCTGGCGACCATGCGGATTCTGAAGCCGGGCGAAGAGGGGTTCTTACAGCAAATCGTCGAGGCCGAGCCGGATGCCGTATTGGTTCGCAATCTGGGTGCGATGCTGTATCTTCGCGAAAATGCCCCGCAGATCGAATGCATCGGCGATTTCTCCCTGAACGTCGCGAACGAATTGACGGCCGACTTGCTGATGCGCGAAGGCTTCTCCCGGCTAGTGCCGAGTTACGACATGAACTGGGAGCAATACAAGTCTCTCCTTCGCCGCAGCAATCCGAATTGGTTCGAATCGGTCATCCATCAACACATGCCGATGTTTCACATGGAGCACTGTGTCTTCGCCGCGTTCCTTTCAGAAGGCAAAGACTGGCGGGACTGCGGTCGGCCATGCGATCTACACAAGATCGAATTGAAAGATCGCGTCGGCTCAGCGTTCCCCGTGACGCCGGATGCGGGTTGCCGGAACACGGTTTTCAACGCCGTGCCCCAATCCGCGGCCGAGTACGTCGCCCAGATGCAATCGCTCGGGCTGCACTGTTTTCGCGTGGAATTGCTTCGGGAATCGCCGGACCAGATCGTTCCTTTGTTGAATGCCTATCGGCGCGTGATCGACGGAAAAGACAACGGTCAAGGCACCTGGCGATCGCTGCGGGCGATGAATCAGCTTGGCGTCACGCGGGGGACTTTGCAGTTGGTGTAGAAGTGCCTTCCTGGTACCCGCACACTCCGAGGTTGTGCAGGAATCTATGTGGGATAGGCCTCCAGGCCTGTCCCGACGAATTTCGCGGCACTTTCGGACGGTCCTTCGGCAGGCCTGGAGGCCTACCGCCACATTTTTTGCTTGATGCATAAGCTCTCCGCGAGCGGAAGGTCGGCACACGGAGTTTGCCCACTACTAGCCCCAAGCACTCCGCTCCGCCTCGTGTGGCCGTCGTGCCTCACGCAACAACTCCGATAGTCTTTTCAAATCCGCCTGGGATAAATGTCCCAGTTGCTTCGCATGGCACTCTTCCAGGGGTCCGGCGATTTTCTGCAACAACGAGATACCAGCTTCCGTGATCGCGACACGAACGACTCTTCGATCGCCGACGGAGCGTTCGCGTGTGACCAGGCCTCCCTGCTTGAGACGATCGATCATACGCGTCACATCCGGTGCCCGGGAGACGAGTCGTTCGACAAGCGATAGCGTTGGCACCGACTCCGGCTGGGCGGCCTTGAGTAGTCGCAGCACGTTGTACTGCTGGGCCGTCAACTCGAAGCCGGCAAAGAGTTCGTCTTCGAGAGCCCGCAAGCGATCGTAGGTTCGCCAGAGGCCAAGATAGACTTCTTGTGCGAGGGAATCGAAACGGGGATGGTCGGTCGGCATGAGATGATCCTCTTACTCCCCTTCCCTCTTAGGGAAGCGGCCAGGGGTTAGGTAGAGCCATCTGAATTTCACTCGCTTTCGCAGTCTCAGCGACCATCGGAGCCGCGACCGTAAGGGAGCGGTCATGGCTTGACCACTCCCTTACAGTCGTGGCTCCGCCTGGGGCTTACGTCGTTGTCGTAACAACTCGCTTTGTGGCGGCTTTCGCAATGCTACCTCGGGTCGTATACTCAACCAAACGGGAAGTTTTGCATCTCTGCATCGGGGTTTGCACCATGAAGTACCACGTCCCATTTGTTTTGATACTCTTTGCCTTCTCCGGTTTTGCGATTGCCCAGGACAAGCCGCCGACTGCCGAGGACGTGCAAACCCTGCAGAAAAAATTCTCGGAAGAACGGGCCGCGGCACTCGAAAAGAAGTTCCCTGCCACGTCGCTCGTGGCTGCTGACGAGCAGGCGAAGCGAGCCGAGGAAGCCGCGAAAGGCGGGAATTTGCCGGGTGCCCTGCGCATGATGCGCGATGCCCGCTGGATGGTGCCGTATGTTCCAACCGATCTGCCGCCGAATGTGGACCGCGTGCTCGGCATCGCCCGCATGAGGCACGGCGACATTGTCAATTCCGTCGTCTATTCGCCTAACGGTGAAAAACTGGCGACGGCTTCCCGCGATGCAACCGTCAAAATCTGGGATCTCGGCAATGGCCGCGAGGTGAGAACCTATCGCGGCTCAAAAGATCCGGTTCGTTCAATCGCCTGGTCGAACGATGGCAAGTGGATCGCATCCACGGCCGGCAACGAGATTCACGTCTGGGACCCGGAAACCGGCAAGCTCAAGAAGTCGCTTACTGGGCACGAAAAGCCTGTCTCTGCTGTCGCCTTTCATTCGGATGGCAACTCGCTAGTCTCGGGTTCGGACGATATGTCGGTCCGGCTTTGGAACATCGAGCAGGGTAACGAGACTGCAAACTTGAATGCCGACGCGGACAAGAAAGTGAAGTCTCAGATTTACTCTGTCACCTTCAGCCCGAACGGCAAGTTGGTTGCGGCCGTCAACGGCAACGGCCAAATGCAAATCTGGAATCCGAGCCTCGAAAAGACAAAACGTCTCGTCAGCGGCTTCGATGCCCATGCAAGTTCGACTGCCTACCAGGTCGTGTTTGGCAAAGATACATCCGTGATTTTCACTTCAGGCAGCGATAACAAAGCGAAGCAGTGGATTGGCCTCGGGCCCGACGGCGAGAGCCTGCCGGGGCACGGGCGACCGACGCCGATTGAAGGGCACACGAACAACGTGACCGCCCTCGCGGTGACGAAAGACGGCAAGTTCCTGGCCACGGGCAGCACGGACAAAACGATTCGCCTGTGGGACTTGTCGTCGGGCGTTGCCCGTTTGGCTCGGGTTTTCCAGGGGCATTCGGAAGAAGTCTCCGCTCTCGCGTTTTCGCCGGATGGCAAGACGCTGGTCTCAGGCAGCAACGACCAAAGCGTCCGCCTGTGGAAAGTTTCGCTGAGCGATGATCACCAGAACTTTGAAGAACACAAGGGCTACGTCTGGAGTGCGGCCATCAGCGCGGATGGAAAGCATCTCGCGGATGCCGGCGTCGATCGCGTGATCTACCTTCGCGATGCCAATGGCAAAGTGCAGCACAAGCTGGAAGGTCATACCGCTCCGATTACGGCTCTCGCCTTCAACGCGGATAGCACGAAACTCGTCTCGGTCGGCGGCGATCAGGTTGTTCGCCTCTGGGACGCGAAGGCCGGCACGAAATTGAAAGAGTGGAAGGGCCATATCGCACCGATCATGGCCGTCGGCTTCGGCGGGAACGGTCTGCTTATCACGGGCGGCATCGACAAGATTGCTCGCATTTGGGACACGACCAAGGACGCCCCCGTTGCCTTGCCGGTCAACAAATCGATGATCAGCGCCGTCGCCTTGCGGCCCGATGGCAAACAGGCCCTCGTCGGCTCTGCCGATGGGTTACTTCGCGTCTTCGATGTGACCGGTGCTCCGAAAGAAGTGGCTGTGATGACGGCACATCTCGCCGGAATCGGTGCCGTGACTTACTCGGTGGACGGGGCCAAGATGGCGACTTGTGGCGGCGACGGTTCGGTGAAGTACTGGACCGTGCCCGAAACCGGAACGCCGGTCTTGTTGGCCGAGTTCAAGGGACACACGAAACCCGTGAGTTCCGTGGCCTTCAGTGCCGATGGGCGATTCCTGGTTTCCGGCGGCGGCGATCTCGTCGTCCGTGTTTGGGATTTGTCTTCGAAAACGGAACTGAAAGCCTTGCGTGGCCACGGCGACTGGGTCAGCTCGGTGGCCTTCTCGCCGGACGGTCGTTCGGTTCTCTCCGCAGGCGTGGATAGAGCGGTCAAGGTCTGGGAACTTTCGAGCGGCGAGACGGCCAAGCCGATCGGCCACACGCGACGGTTGAACACGATTGCCGTGAGTGCCGATGGCCACTGGGTCGCCAGCGGCTCCGAAGATCGGACGATTAAGATTTGGGACGCGGCCGCCGGTATCGAAGCCTTCACGCTCGATGCCGCAGCCGGCGGGCACGATGCTGACGTGACCTCACTCGCTTTTGAACCGACCGGCAAGCGGCTGGTCTCGGGCGGCGACGACCGCAAAATCGTAGTTTGGGATTTGACGACCCGCAAGCCGATCATCTCATTGCAAGTCGATCAGCGTTTGCCGTACATGCTCTGGGCTGTGAAAGGAGACAAGTTCGTCACCTGGCAGAGCGTGACGCGCGGCGAGAACGAGACGAACAACTTCAAGACTTACGATCCCGATGGCAAGCCGCTCAATTCGCTCGATCTCAAGGATCGCAAAGTGCTGTGTTGCACGTTCAGCATTGACGGCGAAATGACGGCCCTCGGCTTCGCGGATGGCTCCGTGCAACTGTGGGACATGAAGAAGAACGAACGGGTCGGCGGCGACTGGGCCGCGTTCAACAATGTCCTGGGCGATATGGCCATCACGCCGGACAAGAGCAAGGTGATCGCGGCTTCACTCGATTGTCAGGTCAAGATTTACGACATCGCTGGGAAGAAAGTCCTGAAGGAGTTCCAGGCTCACAAGACGAACTTGAACGGCGTGATGGTAAGCCCGAACGGCAATCGTTTCGCGACCATCTCGGACAATGGCGAAGTGAAACTGTGGGACACGGAAAAGGGCGAAGAATTGAGAAGTTGGTCGCTACCTACGCCGGTTCGCAACATCGCCTTCAGTGCGGATGGCAAGAAGCTCATCACGGCGAATGGCGATACGACACTGTATGTGCTGAATTTGCCGTAATCGTTGTGGGAACAGACCTCTGGTCTGTCCGGCCCGAGTTGGGGAGTACGGACAGACCAGGGGTCCGTCCTCACGGATGGCGAAGCCGCTCCGCTCGCCTTATTCCCACCGCACCGTCAGCCGCCCCTCTTCACGCGACTTGCGTTCCAGATAATCCAGGCTCCACTTCGCGCTCACCAAAAAGATCGCCGCCAACACGGCGAGCATGCCAATCTCGTAGGAGTAGTGCAATACTCCCTCGGCTCGAAAAAGCACTTGCCGCATCGCGTCCATGCCGGTTGCTAGCGGAAGCAAAAGAGCGGTGCCCGCCACGGCCATGGGGAATACGTTCTTCAAGGGAAAATTCATCCCCGCGAGCAAGTAGACCGGTTCCTGCAACAAGTTCACAGTATGCCAGGCCTCGCGACCCCACAGAAGGAACAGCGAGGCGAACATCATTCCCAGCCCGTACAGCGCGAGCAGCGTGAGCAAGAAAACGCCGATGAGCAGCCACCAACTGGTCGGATCGAACGGCACGTCGAACAGAAGGACGCCCGCCAGCACAATCGCGGCCGCACGCACAGTTGTGGTAGTCATTCCGCCCATGGCCATGCCCGCGAGGATCGACATCATCGGGGCGGGGGACATGATGTACAGGCCGAGGTTTCCGGAATCGCGTTCCCAATAAAGATGTGCCCCCATCGCCCACAGAACATTGAGCCAAAAAGTCGTCATAGCCGCACCGAGGATCACGAAGCCGACGTACTCGGGCGGAGCCTTCATCGCGATGTACGAGTACGCAAATGCCGAGACGGACAGCACCGGCAATAGCGTTTCCTGAATGAGCCAGGTGCGATTGCGCGTCATCCACACGGCCCGAGGATAAGCCCGAGCGAGGGCGGCTTGAACGGCGAGGATGAGAGTTGCACGCATGATTTGAGTTTTCAGCCTGCTTCACTTTCAATTCCGTGACCGACATGTTCGATGAACACGTCCTCGAGCGTCGGCTCGACTTTTCGTAGGGTCAGAATCTTTGCCCCACTGGCCGCGATCTTGGAAACCACGCTGCCGATCGCGGGCTCTTCCTCGAGGGAGACTTTCAATTCAACCGTCGTCGGCGTTTCGGTCCGCGTCGCCTGACGCACGCCAGCGAGTCCGTTCAATTCCGGCAAGCCGTTCGGGCCGGGTGACAAAGTCATGGCAAACAGTGGATGTTCCTGAACGAGCCTTTTCAAGTTCGTTGGAGAATTGCAGGCGAGGATCTTGCCGCGATCGACGATGGCGAGGCGATCGCACAGTTCGTCGGCCTCGGCCATGTAGTGTGTGGTGAGGAGAATCGTGCGTCGCGGGTCTTCTTTCATCCACTGCTGAATGAACTGGCGAATATTCCGGGCGGCCGTCACGTCGAGGCCCAGGGTCGGCTCGTCGAGGAACAGAATCTTCGGGTCGGTCACGAAGCCACGGCAAAAATTCATCTTCTGCCGCTGGCCCGTTGAAAGATGACTCACCCGGCTCGATGCCTTGTCGGCGAGGCCGACGACGTCTAACATGCGATCGGTGCGGGCCTTGATTTGCTCGTTGGGCACGCCATAGATTCGGGCGAACAGCCAAATATTCTCGCGGACCGTGAGGATGCCGTAGCCGCTCGATTCGCCTCCCGAGACCATGTTGATTCGTGGCCGCAGTTCCTTGGCCTGCTTCACGACATCGAGACCATCGACCCAGGCGTTGCCAGTGCTTGGAGAAAGCAGCGTGGTGAGAATCTTGATCAGCGTGGTTTTGCCGGCCCCATTGGGTCCAAGCAAGCCGAACAATTCGCCAGGCCGAACTTCGAGGTTCACGTCGTCGAGCGCGACAAAGTCTTTGGCCGATTCAGCAGGCTGCTTGCGAAACCATTTTCGCTTGCGCTTCTTGCGATAGACGCGCGAAAGGCCTTCGATGCGAATCGAGAGTTTATTCATCTTGTTTCAGTGTAGTGTTGCGACCACTGTGGCACGACGCGGAGAGCATGTGCCGCAAGAAAAAATGTGGCTGTAGGCCTCCAGGCCTGCCGGAAGTTTTTTAAGCTCACGCACAGGCCGGGAGGCCTATGCCACATAGATTCCTGCACAACGCTCGGAGCGTCGTGCCACATTGCGGTAGTCTTGTGTAGAACAGACAACACCATGAACCCAGCACATCAGCTTCTCCAGGACCTCGTGCGGATTCCTTCGGTCAATCCGATGGGACGATCCGTTTCAGGCGATAAATTTCTCGAAGTTCGAGTCACCGACTACCTGGAACGATTCTTCAAAAACCTTGGCGTAGCCTATCGGCGTTCAATGGTTGCGCCGCAGCGAGACAATATCGTCGCGCGTTACGATTCGCCGGGAGCGACGAAGACGATCCTTCTAGAAGTCCATCAGGATACGGTTCCGGTCGATGGCATGGTGATCGAACCTTTTGGTGGCGAAATTCGCGAGGGCAAGCTGTTTGGCCGCGGGTCGTGCGATGTAAAGGGAGGCATGACCTCGATGCTGTCGGCCTTTGCTCGAGTCGTGAAAGAGAAGCCGAAGAGTGCCGTGAATGTGATCATGGCATGCACCGTGGACGAGGAGCACACATTTTTGGGGGTGCAGCATCTGGTCAAGGAAGTGCGGGCCGACATGGCCGTAATTGCCGAGCCAACCCGCTTGCAGATTGTCGATGCCCACAAGGGCGTCGCGCGTTGGAAAGTGCGAACCGAGGGCCGAGCGTGCCATTCGTCCCGGCCCGACCAGGGTGTGAACGCGATCTATCGAATGGGTCATATCCTCACGATTATCGAGTCGTATGCGGAACGGCTGATGCGTTTGGCAGCCCATCCTCGACTGGGTCCGCCAACGCTCAGCGTCGGACGAATCGATGGCGGGGTGAGCGTGAATACCGTGCCCGATGGTTGTGTGATCGAAATTGATCGTCGTTTATTGCCCGGAGAGGATCCGATCGCGGCCTGGCAGGATTTTCGTGATTGCGTTCAATCGCACACGAAAGTGCCTTTCTTGTGCGAAGAAGTCTGGATGGCGTGCCCGGCCCTCGATTCGACTGGGGCCGACGAACTGCGAGCACGATTGGGAGCAGCGATTGATGCCGTGGAAGGGAAGCACGAAGTGTTGGCGGTGCCGTTCGGCACGGATGCTTCTAGCGTGGCGATGGCCAAGATACCGGCCGTGGTCTTCGGCCCAGGCGATATTGCCCAGGCCCACACGAAGGACGAATGGGTTGAACTCGATCAAATCGACCGAGCGGCGGAGATTCTGTATCGCTTCTTGACCGCGTGAGCGGCCTGCCCCTTCAAGAAAATCTTGCCAGAATCTTCCAAGTGGTGTTTACATCTGCCCTTCTCAAACTATTACTCTGCATGATCGGAGAGTCGGTTCCGCTTGTCGAAGCCAAATCTGCTCGTTTTCGGTTCATCTCTTGGAGACTCACCATGACCCCGCAAATTGAATTTCTTGCCCGGACGCCGAAGCCCGCAATCAACCACCCACAAAGCATGGCTGCGTGTATGATAATTCCACCTGCCAACACTCCCGCCTCACGAGTCTCGCCGATGCGTTTCTCACTGGTCCTGCTATTCTCGTTCGGGCTCCTGTCTTCGGCTCAACCGGCCAAGGAAGCACCTGCCGTCGATTTCGCCAAGGACGTGTGGCCGATTCTGAAGGATCGCTGTGTCCAGTGCCACAACGCCGACAAGCACAAAGGCGGTTTCGTGCTGACGACTCGTGAGCGTGTCCTCGCCGGTGGCGATTCCGGCAAAGTTGTGATTCCCGGAAAAAGTGCGGAAAGTCGGCTCTTTCGACTCGTGGCCGGCACGGACCCTGATAGCAAGATGCCTTCCGAAGGTCCCGCTCTCACAGCGACACAAGTCGGTGTGCTGAAGTCCTGGATCGACCAGGGAGCGAAGTGGGACGACAGCGTGGCGATCGCCGGGGCCAACGCGAAGTCGAAGCACTGGTCGTTCCAGCCGATCGTCCGGCCCTTGCTGCCCGAGGTGCGTGGCCGTGAGTGGGTGCAGAACGGCATCGACCACTTCATCCTGGCTCGCCTTGAGAAAGCCCTGATCCGCCCTTCGGATGAAGCGAATCGGGAGACTCTCATTCGACGGCTGTCGTTCGATCTCATCGGCCTGGCTCCCACTCCGGAAGAAGTCGAGGCCTTTCGAAATGATCCAGCTCCCGACGCCTACGGAAAGCTGGTCGAACGATTACTGAACTCCCCGCACCATGGCGAACGCTGGGGTCGGCACTGGCTCGATGCCGCCCGCTATGCCGATTCGGATGGTTACGAAAAAGACACGGGACGCCCTTGGGCCTGGCGTTTTCGCGACTATGTGATTCAGTCGTTGAATGCCGATCTGCCGTTTGATCGCTTCACGATGGAACAACTTGCGGGCGATTTACTTGCTGGGAGCACGGTCGCTCAGAAGACGGCAACCGGCTTCCACCGCAACACGCTGACGAACAAGGAAGGGGGCGTAGATCAGGAAGAGTTCCGCGTGGCGGCTGTGGTCGATCGCGTGAGCACGACGGGCAAGGTCTTTTTGGGTCTCACGATTGGCTGCTGTCAGTGCCACGATCATAAGTTCGATCCGTTGTCGCAACGCGAGTTCTATCAGTTCTTCGCGTTCTTTAACAGCGATCGCGAGGTGGACATCGAGTCCGCACTTCCAAGCGAACGCGAAAGACTGAAAGCTCTTCAAGATACCCATGGTACGAAGCGAGCTGAGTTGCAGAAGATGGTGGACGACCATGCCAAGGCGCTGACCCCCGAACAGGAGAAGACCGACGCAAAGCTCAAGAAACTCAAGACGGCCGTGGCCAACCACGACAAGGCTGTGCCAACCGTGTCGAAGGCCCCGACACTCGCCATGGGTCCCGAGCGAAAGACCCACCTGATGATTCGTGGCGACTTCCTTCGCAAGGGTGTCGAGGTTCAGCCGGGAACACCCGTGGCTATCGGTTCGGCCCCGGCCGCAACGAATCGTCTCGATCTGGCCAAGTGGATTGTCGAGCCGAGCAATCCTCTCGCCCGGCGAGTGCTCGCGAACTGGATTTGGCAGAAGTATTTTGGTCGCGGCATCGTCTCGACACTTGAGGATTTTGGAACGCAGGGGGACAAGCCTTCGCATCCCGAATTGCTCGATTGGCTCGCAACGCAGGTTCTCGAAAATGGATGGAGCCTGAAGACGATGCATCGGCTTATCGTCACGTCGGCAACCTATCGGCAGGCCTCGACAAATCGGCCCGAGCTGAAAGACCGCGATCCGCAGAACATATTGCTGGCCCGACAGAATCGCTTGCGATTGGAGGCAGAAGTCGTTCGTGATGTAGCACTGCGGACGAGTGGATTGCTCATGTCCACCATCGGCGGGCCCAGCATTCGCCCGCCACAGCCGGCCGGGGTTTCGGAACTCACGTACGCGGGCAGTGCGAAGTGGGTCGAGAGTACGGGCCAAGATCGCTATCGCCGTGGTTTGTACATTTGGTTTCAGCGGACAAGCCCGTATCCGACGTTGATGACCTTCGACGCTCCCGATTCGAACGTCTGTACGGTCCGCCGGGAACGCTCGAACACGCCGCTACAGGCTCTCACGCTGCTCAACGACGTTGTGTTCGTGGAAGCCGCGCAGGCGCTCGCGAAACGGGTGCAGGACGAACTTCCCGATGAGGCCCCCCGGATTCAACTGGAGCGAATGTTCGAACTCGCCTTCGGACGCGAGAAGACAAATGCAGAACGCAATCGCCTTCTGAAGCTGTTCAATGAGTTCCGGCAGTTGGCGAGTGCCGAGCCGAAAGAGGCCGTGAAATTGGTCGGAGCCTTCAAGCCGACGAAGGCGAATATCGCGGACGCTGCCGCATGGGTCGGTGTGGCACGGGCACTGATGAACCTGGACGAGTTCGTGACGCGGGATTGAGCGAGCCGCGCATTCGTTCGTCATCATGGGTGACGAACAGTTAGCAATTCCGATAATAGAACGAGCCGCAAAGTCCCTGACTCCCGTCGTGCATGTCGGAATCTGATTCGTCCCTTCGTGAAACGTTGCTTCGGCAATGCTTGGCTGCTGATCCGGGCCCATGGTATCCGCGCGACTATTCCGCGAGTTCCGGCCTCGATCTGGAGACTTTCTACGGCCCACTCAACGACCTTCGTCAGTCCTTGCTGGTCCAACTGACCGAATGGATCACGGGCAAGGGTCAAGGCTACACCATCACGCCGCTTGGCAAGGAAGTGCTAGGCGACCCGTTGTTTCTCGTTCAACTACGTGAGGGAAAAACCACTGCCCCCGCGACGAAGGCGAGCGAACCGGCCGCTAGAGCCACCGCGACGCGATTCGATATTGGTGAGGCAGCACGAGCGGCATTTTTTTATCGGGGACAGGTACGCGTCACCCCGATCATTATCTTCTTGAATTTGATCGCATTTGGATTCTCGCTCGCGGTGGCCATCCGGTCCGGCGTGCCGGTGATGAAATTCGTCGGAGGTGGAGACGGCGAATCCATGCAAAAAGTCGGTGCCATCACAGCCGGAGACCTTGCTCAAGGCGAATGGTGGCGGTTGCTTGCCAATTGTTTTCTCCATTTCGGTCTGCTGCACCTCGCTCTGAATATGTTCTCGCTCTCTCTGCTTCGCCGGGTGGAGGCCCTTTGGGGATCGGGCCGATTCTTGCTCCTCTACTTCACCTGCGGCCTGTGCGGTAGCTGTGCCGGCGTCTACTATTTTCCAGGCGCGTTGGTCAACATCGTATACCTGGCGGGGGCATCCGGGGCGCTGTGGGGCGTGATGGCCTCGGAAGCGATGTGGATCGTCCTGAATCGATCGCACTTGCCGCCAGAGGAAGTGCGCCGCTGGAATCAGCAACTATTCTTCACTTTGTTGCTGAACGTCGGCGTGAGCATGTTGCCGAATGTCAGTGCGGCTGCCCACGTCGGTGGCGGCGTTGCCGGGGTGTTATCCGCGTTGTTTCTACACATGCACCGTTACGGCACGCCTGGCCGAAGGGCTCTTGCGTGCTTTGGCTTGGCGATGGTGCCCACAGCCTTCCTGTTCGGTTTGGCTCTGGCTTTCGACAAAGACCCACGCTTGCAGCCGTTCGTGATGTCCGCCTATCGCGACGAGATCGACCCACGTGTCGGCAAACTGCCAGCCAAATTGGACGAACTCGAAGTGCAAGCTGAGCGACTGCAGCTCCAGGAATCAGCAAAACGCGATGCCGCTCAGTTGGCCAAAGTCCGCGAGAACTTGCAAGGTCTTGTCGGCAACGCGAAAGATGAACTCAAGTGGGTGAAGAAATCGACTGCTAGCACCCCAGCCCGGGCTCTACGTGAACGGGGTCAGGCCCTGGTCGAGGCGCTCATCTCATACGCGGAAGCCTTGGAGAAATACGCCGGCGGCGAACGAGTGCCAAAAATTGACGAGCTACGTAATAATTGGCAAGATGCTCGCCGCGACTGGGCCAGGCTGGCGGCGAAATAGTTGGTCTTTCTCCACTTCCCTAAGAGGGAAGGGGGAGCAGGAGTGCTAATAGGCCCTCGCGAAAATGACTCGCTTCTCCGAGGGTTGCCCCGTCACCATGCACTGCCCGGCTTCCTTTGGCCCGTCAAATGGAATCACGCGAATAGTCGCTTTCGTCTCTTCCTGAATCTTGTCCTCGGTCGCACGTGTGCCGTCCCAGTGGGCCCAGATGAAGCCGGGCTGCTCGATCATTTGCTTGAATTCATCGTAGCTGTTCGCGGTTCGCATGGTCGCATCGCGGGCTTTCTTGGCTCGATCGAACAGGTTCTTCTGAATCTCGCGCATCAAGGCGTCGATCTGCTGCGGTGCCACATCAAGCGGGACGCCCATCGTTTTGCCTTCCTTGCCGGGGATGTCGCGGCGAGCAAGTACGCAGGCACTCTTCTCCATGTCCTTCGGCCCGATCTCAACGCGGACCGGAACGCCTCGCAATTCCCACTCGGCAAAGCGGTGGCCGGGCGAGTTCTTGGTGTCGCGGTCAATCTTCACGCGAAGTGGCTGATAGCCATAGAAATCGTCGCGAGGTAACTCCGCGATCGCGGCCGCGAGTTTCTCGGCTGCCGCGGTACAGGGGGCTCGCTCTTCGTCGCTTCGGCCCATGGGGCAGATGACCACGTGCGTGGGAGCAAGACGCGGCGGGATCACCAGGCCGTTATCGTCCGAGTGCGTCATGATCAGGCCGCCGATCAGACGAGTGGAGGCCCCCCAGCTAGTCGCCCAAGGGAATTCACGTTTGCCGTCCTCGGCCGTGAACTGCACGTCGAAGGCCTTCGAGAAATTCTGCCCCAGGAAGTGGCTCGTGCCAGCTTGCAATGCCTTTCCATCCTGCATCAATGCCTCGATGCAGAGCGTGTAGATCGCCCCGGGGAATTTTTGCCCATCGCTCTTGGGGCCAACCAGCACCGGCATCGCCATCCAGTCCTCCGCGAATTGGCGATAGACGTTGACCATCTGCAACGTTTCCGCTTCGGCCTCCGCCTGCGTGGCGTGGGCGGTGTGACCCTCCTGCCACAAGAACTCCGAAGTGCGAAGGAAGAGCCGGGTACGCATCTCCCAGCGGACGACGTTGCACCACTGATTGATGAGCAACGGCAGGTCACGGTAGCTTTGAATCCAGCCCTTGTAAGTGTTCCAGATGATCGTCTCGGAGGTGGGCCGAACAATTAGCTCCTCCTCCAGCTTCGCCTCCGGATCGACCTCGATTTTGCCATTGGTAGACTTCAGCCGATAGTGGGTGACGACGGCACATTCCTTGGCGAAACCCTCGGCCATTTGCTCTTCCTTCTGGAAGAAGCTCTTGGGGATGAAGAGGGGAAAGTACGCGTTGACGTGACCGGTGGCCTTGAAGAGCCCGTCGATCGCACGCTGCATATTTTCCCATATCGCGTAGCCATTCGGCTTGATGACCATGCAGCCACGGACGTCCGAGTTGTCGGCCAACTCGGCTCGGCGAACGATATCGAGATACCATTGGCTATAGTCAGCGGTTCGCGAGGTAATCTTCTTGTCATCCGCGGGAGGCGTCCCCCCTCCGCCGGCTAGATTGCCTCCTTTTTGCTGTTTCTTGCCTTGGTTATTATTCGCGGGCTGATTGCCGCCCTTCTGGTCCGACATCGTAACGGCTCCGGGTCAGTCGAAAGATTCAGCGATTATAGGGAGGCTTGAAGTCGGAAGCCGGGTTCGCTGGAAACTCCTGGGAATGCCACTCTCCTGATTGATGAGGGACAAACGCCAATCAGGAGAGTGGCGTTCCCAGAGTCCGTGGTGTCGTCCCATTACTCTTTTCTCAACCCCTGCACAATCGGCGTCCGGACCGAAGAGGCCACCGCGATCGCGGCCGAGGTTAGGCCGACCAGCAGCACGGCCCCGAGCATCAGCGATAGCCGGCCCCATGGAAGGGAGACGCCGCCGACGATGTGAGGAGCGACCGACACGAGTGCTGCCAATGAACCGGCACCCAGGCCAAGCAAGAGCAGTATCGAATTCTCCATGAACACCAGGCGATTGAGTGTGCCAATCCGATAGCCCATCGCTCTCAGCAGTGCGAGTTCGGTTCGTCTTTCCCAGACATTGCGCAGCAGCACCACGGCCAGGCCAAGCACACCCAGCAGGAGGCCGAATCCGCCGAGAAGTTGGAACGTCGTCAGATACGTGTTCTGGACGGCAAGGTAGGAAGAAACGCGATCAGCAGTCGGCGTGATTTCGGTACCGTAGGCCCCGAGGTTTTCCTCGAAGGCTTTCTCAACAGCCGCGGCATTCGCACCGGGCTTGAGTTCGAGCAGAAAGAGCGAAAAGCCCTCCGTCCGAGGAAACGACTTGCGGAAAGCGGCGTCGCCGATGAGCATCTCACTTTGAAAGACGCTGTCTTTTAGCAGGCCAGCGATACGGAGTTTGACCAGTTGGCCCCCCTCGTCGGGGATCTCGACCACGTCGCCTAGCCCCTTCTTCAACTGCCACATGGCCGTGTTTTCCTCGACGAACGCGGGGATCGTGTCGCCAGCCTGGCGAAGTAGTAGCCACGGGTTGGCTTTCTCTTCAGGCGTCTTGGCTTCCGTCGCACTAAACCGAAATCCGCCACGCTCGATGAGCAAGTTGGATACGCCCAGCACTTTCGGGCGGGTGGCCTGGTACAGGTTCAGGCAACTGGCATCGTCGCCGGCACGCAGGCGGAACGGATAAACGGTTGTCGATGCGAATGTTCCGCGAACTTCGTTGACCTTCACGTCCAGTTCGTCGCTGGTCTTTTTCTGAGCCTGGAATTTTTTCTGAAGATCACGTTCGATATCGGTCAGCATTTCTTCGCCGGTGAGATCGATGAACACGGGCGAATCAGTCTCGGCGAGCAGTGGGAATCCGCCGCTGCCGCCGGTCTTGTCCTGGAAGTCCTTGTTGGGCTCACGGCGAAACGATTCGACGGCCACCAACAGGAACGCAGCCGAGGCGAGCAGTCCCGCCGTCAGCAAGCTACGGGTTGGATTGCGCGTCGCATTGCGGATGCCGAGCAATCCGAGTCCATGAACGGTTGCTGGCCTTGGACGATTCAGCCAGGTCCAGATGGCTGCCATCCCGCCCGTGAGGAGCATGGCCCCGCCGCCGAAGAACGAGCCGGCCTGCGGTTCGCCCGGCGGCATGAACGGGGCCATCGCCATCAATGCGACGGCACCCAGGATTCCGATCACGAGCAATCGTGGTCCCCACTTCGATGATGCGGGCGATGATGATTCGTCGCCGCCGATGCCCTTGAGCAATCGGGCCGGCTCGATTCGGCTCAGGCCACGGATCGCCCACCAGACGGCCAGTTCGCTCATCAACACGGACGCGGCAAATCCAATCAGTAGGCTGGTGGCCGAGACATGCAAGGTCAGGAATGAGCCCACGCCCGCCGAAGGCCACAGGGTCGCGAGAATTTTCAGCATCGCGTAAGCAAAACCCACGGCGGCCGCCAAGCCGATTGCGCTGCCAATTGAGGCGACGACCAGGCCTTCGAGGAGCAAGATCCGACGCACAGTCCTCAGTGGATACCCGGCCGCCCGCAGAAGACCGACCTCGCCGGCCCGGCGCTCGAGGTTCAGGCGAAAGAGCAGGCCAACCAGCATCATGGCCGCGATGATCAGGAAGAAACTGAACGCGAGGAACAACATGCCAAAGTCGGTACTGCCTTGGCCGGCGGCCCGAGCCTTTTCGCGAACGGGTTCGAAGACGAAGCCGCCTCGCTTGGCGTCAAGGTTCTTGCGAAGCGACTCTTGAACGCGGGGCAACGCTGCGGCAACCGTTCCTTCCTTGGGCAGCAAACGCATGGACGTCATGTCACCGAAACGGCTGCCCCAGATTTTGCGGGCCGTGTTCATCGTCACGTAAGCCTTTGGAGTGGCTCGATGATCTTTCCAGTATCGCTCATCGCGTGGCTTGATCCGTTTGTTGTCGTAAGGGAAAGGCGGGTCCCACATGGAGATCTCGACCTTGTCTGTGATGCCGGGAAACTCGGGAACGAGGTCCGGGTCGGCGGCCGCTTCTTCGAGAGGAATGATCGCTTTCAAACGGAATGTGTGTGTGGCTTCCTCGATCTTGCCTTCGATTTCCGGGTTGAAGTAAGTCAACGTCACCCGGTCGCCTGGCTTTACTTGCAATGGCGACTCTTTCCAATCAACCAGAACTATCTCATCATCTCCAAAAGGGACCTTGACGGGATTCAGCGGCGACAGATCGTTGGGATTGATACCCGCCACGACGGAGTAGGGAATCTCGGCCCCGTTCGCGGTAATGCCGTTCGCGAGATACACGAAGGTTGGCGAAAGCTGGCAGCCGGTTTCTTCAGACGCTTTCCGAGCGGCTTCGACTGCAGGTGGTTCCAGCAACAATCGCCGACTTTCGATGCTCACATAAGCCTGACGATTCCGGGGAATGTGGACTTTCAGGCCCCAGTCCTCGAGTGAAAGTTGCCGTTCCAATTCCGCCTGTAATGGCAGTAAGCGCTGGGGCGGGGAGAGCAGTACGTTCACT
This sequence comes from Gemmataceae bacterium, assembly GCA_009691845.1. Taxonomy (GTDB): domain Bacteria; phylum Planctomycetota; class Planctomycetia; order Gemmatales; family Gemmataceae; genus SIAJ01. The sequence continues at coordinate 18,172 of SIAJ01000035.1, read as the reverse complement.
CGTCCGGGTTGTTCAAGCTCCCGTTGCAGCAAGTCGAGCGGTAAAATCAAATTCCGGGGTGACTGTGGGCCGGGGTTCAAAGTGAACCGCCCGGCTGGTGCCTCCGCGGAGAGAATGCGGTCACAAATAACCTTGATGGTTCGCGTGGTTGCTCCGGTATCCCTGCGAGCGAGTGCTGATGATCGCGGGATGGACGATGCCTTCTGAACCGTGATATTGAGTTCCGAACCTGCCTCGATTTTAAGTTGTCGGGCGAGAGAATCGGAAACGAGAACGCGATCACCTTTGGGCGGCACTGTGCCGAGAATCGATTCGGAGCCATCGATGCCGATGACCGTTACTTGCCCGACGCGCTCATTGCCGGTGGTCACAGTTCCCTGAAGCATGATCGCCGGCTGAACGTTTCCAGGAAGTTCCTTAGCAAGGTCCTGACGAAAGAAACGCCCTGCTATGAGTGCGTGATCGTAGCCCGCGAGTTGTTGGTCGGCCCGGTCGCGGAGACTGCCTCGAAGCGAATCGCCGACGAGCAGGGCCCCGGCCAGGACGGCTGCCGCGACTGTGGCCCCGAGTCCGACCGCGAAGTTTGCACGGCGATGGTAGATCAGTCCGTTCAGTAAAAGTCGGGTTCGGGTCATTCGGCAACGGTCCTGCTTGGTGTCTCACGCGTATCTTTATTGTAAGACCGCCACGGCGAGTCTCATTGAGGTAACAACGATGTCCCCCTTTCAACGGCTCTTATTCGTCCCAATCTTCTGCACGGCGGGCAGCGTTTTTGCTCAAGATCTGAAGCTGCCGAGGATAACCAAGGACGATCCGTTGCCCAAGTTGGCTGGGGATGGGCAGGACGTCACGTTCTTGCGAAAAATCACCGATCGCACGTTCGTTCACGAAGAAGCCAAGGTTTCGTTCACGGTGCCGGCTGGCTGGAAAGAGATCAAACCGCAACGATTGGCTCGAAAGATCGATCGGCGGGTCAGTACTGTGCTTCGGATCGAGGAGACGGAGAAAGACGTCGTTGCCTCGCTCTACTGGATTCCCATGAATCCCGGTCAAAAGATGTCAGAATGGGTACGGGACACGCCTGCAAACGGGGAATATGGCGAAGAATACGAGACCATCAAGGCGGTCTACGGTGCTCCACCCAAGGTCTCACTGCCTACGAAGAGCAAAGTGGGGCCGTTCGAGGTCTATCGCATCGACATCAACGGACAGGACCGCGATAAGCACGACGGCGTGCTCTATCTTTTCGAAGTGAAATCGGGAAGCACGAGCTGGCTCTTCAAGGCGCGCATTTCCTATCCCAAGGGCGACCGAGTCCAATACGATCCTTATGCGTTGAAGGTTCTGGGAGAGTATTCGATGTTGCCGGGAGGAGTCGATAAGAAATAGAGCAATCAACAGATTATGCTTCGGGTAGCCGCACTCGCGAGTGTGCGGGAAGCCCGCGTTCTGGCGAACGCGGCTACCGGCTTTTTTGGGAGCGAACCCTACATATCCTCAAAAGCCGGCTGCGACTCACTTTCTGAATCGTTCAATCCCGAGTTAAGCTGGGCAGGCCACGTAAACCTTATCGCATTTTCCTTTCCCAATTTGCCCTTATTGCCGGGCGTCCATCTTCCACTTCACATTGCGTCAAGACCGCGTTATAGGCTTTGTCAGGTCATTTCCGTCCCGAGACGGTGGGAGAGAAATCATGCGGCCCCTCGCTTTAACTTTGCTGACAATCGTCTTCGCGGGAACGTCGGTCCGGGCTCAGGAGCCCAAGGCTCTACCGCGAACTGACCCGCCTACCCCGGCGATGAACGAAAAGAACCAGAAGTATCTGGATGCGTACCTCAAGGTCTGGGAAGACCGCATGGGGAAGATCGAAGGCCTGGAGACGAAGATCGTTCTGACGGAAATCGATGCGGGCCCGCCCATGACCAAGACTGTCTACACAGGTGAAGCATCACTCGTGAAACCGAACTTTGCCAAGATGCTTTTGAAAGATTCCGCGAATCCATCGAACACCAAAAAATGGCGGCATTTCGTGGCCGATGGCGAGCATCTATGGGAATACGATTACGGCAAGAAAATCGCTCGTGTACTTCAACTGCCGAAAGAAGGCATTGGCGACAACCCAATGATGGCCTTCCTGTTTGGCATGAAAGCGGCCGAGATCAAGAAACGCTTCGACGTCTCGGTCGATGTTGAGAACCCGGTCAAGCACAACGATTTCTATCTGCACATCGGCATTCTGCCGAAACTGAAAGACGATCTCCAAGACTTCAAGAAAGCAGAACTCGTCCTTTGGAAGAACAACAAGGACCCCAAGTTTGCCGACCAGTGGATGCTGCCTGCCCGACTCTGGTTCCAACACCCAAATGGAAACCAGGTAAGTTGGGAATTCAAGAACATCGCGACCGAGAAGAAATTCAAGAAAACAGATTTTGAAGCCCCGGGGTTTCCCGATAAAGGTTGGACGTCCGAGTGGGTCAAGCCACCGACACCAACACCGACTGTTAGCCGGACCGTTTCGCCTTCGAAGTAAATGAGTAGCCCTCATGCAATTGCGTGAGGAGTACCTTGGGGAATAGTTGTTCCCCATTGAATCTGTTCAACAACGCGGGTATTCGTTCTCGTGTGTTGGCCCCCCTCACCGCATGGATGCGGTTCATGTCACGACGATCGTTCGGCCATTTTTCTGTACTGGCTACTCTGCTTCTTGCAGGCTGTGGCGTCATCAATCCAAGAAGAGATCGAGATGCGCCCAAAGGCGTGGCCAAGAGCGATCTCGGCAAGGGCCTCGATAAGCAACTTGCTCTGGGCACCGGTGCCTTGCGAGAATCGACGCTTGCTGATCCTTCCACCATGATTCCGCAGCCGCCGAATATGAATTTTCCGGAGATTCCCAATTCGCCTGGGCCGGAGAACGCACTAATTTCCACGCCGACAGCCAGGGCGAACTCCGCTACGGATGTTGTGATTCCCGTTCGTGCAACTCGCGCACCCATCGAAAGGGCTCGCGCCGTCGCGGAAACTGCTTTTCCATTGGAAACGAATCCTCAGGCCGTGAAGCGGCTGCACGAGCGAGCCATGTCCCGCTATGCGAGGCTCGAAGGCTTCGAGTGCCGGGTAACTCGCCGAGAAACCATCGGCACGAAGGCCATGCCGGAAGAACTTCTTCAGTACAAGCTTCGCAAAGAGCCCTATAGCCTGCACATCAAATGGATCGGCAAGGAAGCCCAGGGGCGGGAACTCGTCTACGCATCGGGCAAGTATGAAAATAAAGTGCAGATCATTACAGGCCGAGAGCCCGAGCTGTTGCGTCCCGCGGGAATCAAGGTGGCACGTCTGCCCACGGACAAAGACGTGACCTCGAAGAGCCGGTTCGACATTCGCGAAGGGGGCATGGGCCTCACGCTCGACTGGTTTAGCCGCGTGGTCGCAATCATGGAGCGTGACCCGACACAGAGCAACCGACTGAAATACGTCGGCAGCAAGCAGCGACTGGAAAGGACTACTGGCCTGGAAGCGGTTGAGGAGATCATCCCGGCGAACTGGGAACCGCTGTTGCCAAAGGGTGGTAATCGGACCACGTACTTCGATGCGGACGAGGGCTCCCCTTCTTATGGCCTGCCCGTTTTGCTCGTGACACTTGCGGACACCGGGCGGGAAGTCGAGTACTATTTTTTCGATCAGTTCCAGCCAATCCGGTCGACTGACGCGGATTTCGACATCGAAAAGTTGTGGAAGAAGTGACGAATCGCTCGTAGCGAGTCTGAAAGACGCTTCAACACTACTCTTCACTCATCATCACTAATCCGTGATGAACAATCGCATGGGCCCTGCGTCTTATTTGTGTGGGTCAGTGAAAATTAGTGCTCGAAATGGATTTCCGTTTTCGGCCTCCGGACCGAAGCGGCAACCCCTCACAATCTTGAACATTAGCGTTGAGCGGTTCTTCGCAGCTTCTTGGCCAATTCTTCGATTCGGCGGTGGCACTCGTTGCGGGCGGCCGAGTAGTCTTTCGCGTCCGGGTTCCCTTTTCGCAAATAATCGAGCACGACCGATTCCGCCGCCGCGAGTTCCGGACATCCGTCGGCCACGGCCGATGCGAGTTCCGTCGGAATCGTCGTCACGCCGTTGCGGTCCCCGTGCAGCAAATCACCCGGATTGATCGTGATGCCGCCCACGCGGACTGGCCCATCGAGATGAACGATCTGACAATAACCGTGCGAGCAGATCGTGCCATTCGTGAAACAGGGAAAGCCGATTGCTTCGACCTGATCAAGATCTCGACCGGTGCCGCTCGTGATGAGCCCCGTGCATCCGAAAGCCTTGTAGGTGGTACACATCACTTCGCCAAACGTGGCTGCCGTGCAAGGATCGTCGAGGTCCTGAAATACGACCACGGCCGGCCCAGGCGACGACGCGATCAGTTCAACCTGCCTGGCGAGGCCAGCATACACGTCACCACTACGCGGAGGCGATCCCGCACGGAACGTGGCCGTGCTGGCATATCCGACCATTGGTGGGAACTTTGGAAAGCAGGCCTGAATGCGGCCATCCATGTAGCCGGACGTGCGGGGCCGGCAGTCGAAGAGTTCGAGAACGTTGCAGATGGTCGGCGTGTCAAACTGTTGCAAACGTGCGAGGATAGAAGGGTCGGCTGTCGGAAATGTGGGCATAAGACTCTCCAGGGTAAGAGAGTCAATGTAGGCCTTCGACAAGAAGCTCCAAGCCAAGATCAACCGTAGCACGGCCCAGGAAGGCCGTGCTACAAAATACAGACTGATGCCTCAGTCATCCTTCTTCTTCGGAGCAGTACGCGGCGTGGCCGGTACTTCGAATGCTTCGCCAGTCAGTTCCTTGAAAGCCTTCTTCTGATCGTCCGTGCAGACGGCCATGGCCTTCTCGTTCATCTCTTTCCGAAGGGCCGTGATCTTGGTTTGATCGGGGCCTCGGCCGGCACCAGGAGCGGGACGTGCGGGACGAGGAGTGCCCGGAGCGCCGAAGCCTGAAAGCTCACGCATCTTGGTGGTGGACTCTTCCGAGATCGCCTTGAATTTGGTCTTCTGTTCGTCCTTGATCGAAAGGGCTTTCTCGACATCCGCACGCGTGAAAGCAGCGACGCCGGCTCGTTGCAGTTCGATTTGCTTCAGACGCTTGACCTGTTCTGGCTTGAGGATTTCCGTCACGGCCGTCAGCGTTTCTTCGGAGACAACCTTGGTCAGCTCGGCGCTCTTGGTACGGCGTTCTTCGGCTTCGAGGTCGCGAAGCTTGGTGAAGGCGTCGGCGTGCTTGTCGGTGATCTTCTTCGTGGCTTCCGTGACCTTCTCGGTTTGCTCCTTCTCCATCTTGAGTTCTTTTTGAACTCCTTCGTTGCGGAGCAAGCTGGCAAAGCCACCCTGAGCACCGCCGAATTGTCGGCCACCTGGCTGGCGTTGTTGAGCAGAACTCGGTGCCGCCAAGAAGGCCGCGAGACCGATAAAGAGTACGAAACTTGCAAGCATTCTCATGTCAGGAACTCCGGGGGAGAAAGCGAAATGCGATGGCCGGGAACGTGCCAACTTCATCAGGTGATTATGTTGGGAGGAGTATGAGAAAGTCGTGAATGCGGGACGGCGAGCCCCCGCGACGAAAGATTCCGATTGTAGAAACCACAACAATTCTGCGGGTATCGGTTGTAAGGATTACAAATCCAAACGGAGTGCGGGACGGATTGCCCAACCGTCACCATCCCTAAGTCCCCTTTCAGCCGCACTTTGCGAACAGCTTTCCCAGAGATTCCATTCGACGGCTTTGCGCTGGCTCGCGATTCGCGAGTTAAGTTCTCCGAGCGGGTTTCGCATGGATGCCGAATCGCACCGAGGAGAACGGAATGGGCTCTCGACGTATCATCCTGACGAGTCTGGCCTTGATTGCCACGATGGCGACGGCCGACGCTGCCAGCGTGAAGACAACGAACTTCGTGGTCGAGACGGCCCGGCAGGACGATGCTGAGGAGTTTGCGAAGCTGGCGGAGCATTACCGCAAGCAAAAAGCGATCGAGTGGCTCGGCAAGGAAATGCCCCCTTGGCGGCAGCCGTGCCGACTGCGTGTCATCGTCACCGGCAACGGGGCGGGCGGTGCGACCACGTTCGACTTCAATGGGCAAACGGTTTATCAGGAGATGCAGATCGAAGGGGCCCGCGAGCGGCTCAAGCACAGCGTGCTACCGCACGAAGTCACCCATACAGTCTTCGCACATCACTTCCGCCAGCCGGTCCCACGCTGGGCCGATGAGGGTGGGTCTGTTTACTCGGAAGACGACCTCGAACGATCTCGGCACGACAAGCTGTGCAAGCAGATCCTAAATGCCGGCGACGGCATCCAGCTCAAGGCCCTTTTCCGGATGAAGGAATACCCGCGGCAGGTCATGACGCTCTATGCTCAGGGTTATTCCGTGACGAAGTATCTCGTGGAGAAGAGTGATCGGCAAGCGTTTTTGAATTTTGTGTCGACCGGAATGCAATCCGGCTGGGATTCGGCCTGCAAGGAACATTACGGCTTCAACAACGTGGACGATTTGGAAAAGAACTGGATCGATCACTTGCGGAAGGTGGCTCGCGGCGAAGCCGTTGCGACCTCTGGTGGAGCGCGACCAGCCCCGCCTGGAGCAGATGGCAAGTTGGTCGTCTTCGATAGCACGCCGCCAGCCCGACCGAATTTTGATCCGCCACCCGCCGCACGCGGCCTGATCCCCGCCGGAGGGTCCGGCGAACGAGTAAGTGGCGACATCGGCTGGAACCGTCCGCGAGCCCGAGTGAGCGAAGAGCCGTTGCCTCGGCTTGATCCGCGAACGAGCGGAACGCTTGGAGCACGGCCCTATACGCCGTCAGCCGTGCTGTTGCCGCCGGAACCAGCACCGCAACGGTAATACTCCAAACGGGAGCCGCGAGTGCTACGACGCGGCTCCCGTGCTTTCTGTCTCTACTTCCCAATGCAGAACCGGCTAAACACGCGGTCGAGCAGGTCGTCCGTGTAGATTGCACCGACCATTTCGCCGAGTTGATCGAGTGAGAGGCGCAGTTCGATTGCAAGAATCTCGGCCGGTTCGTCGAAGAGTACAGCGTGATGGGCGGCGCGGAGATGGCTCAGGCACTTGTCGATGTGGTGCCGGCAGCGGCTGAGACTCGGAGCGAGTGCCGGCGTGCGAGACGTTTTGGCCTTTTCTGCGAGCGTTCTGCGAAGATCCATGACGCCTCGACCGGTCATGGCGCTCGTTGTTTGATGCTCAGTTTCGATGGTGAAGAGATCGCACTTGGTGATGACGATTTGTGCAGACTCAAATTCGGGCGGCTGACGCCGCTCCGCTCTCCATTCCGTTGCTTCGACGCACCAGAGTACAAGGTCCGCTTTTTCTGCTTGCTGTCGACCCAATCTTTGCGATTGTTCCTCGATGCGATCGTTCGTGTCACGCAGGCCAGCCGTGTCGATCAGTTCGATGTTGGTTCCCTGGAGGGTCACGGCCCGCGTCACATAGTCGCGCGTGGTGCCGGGCACGGGGCTGACGATGGCGGCCGAGATTCCTGCGAGCGAATTGAACAGGCTGCTCTTGCCCGCATTTGGCTTCCCCACCAAAGCAACGCGAAATGGCCGGTTGCTAACCGAGCGGTTATCGAGTCGCTTCTTCAAGTTCGTGAGATGCGCGAGCCCCGCACTCAGGCGAAGGAGCAAATCCGTCTTCGCAACGAATTGCAAGCCCTCTTCCGTGAAATCGAGGCCGGCTTCCACATCAGCCAGCAAATTCAGGAGGTCATCGCGGAGCCCGAATAACGGTTGCGTCATGCCTCCCGCGAGGTGCGTGAGGGCCTGCCGCAACTCGTCTTCGGTGCCAGCTTCGATCACGGCCACGACGGCCTCGGCTTGAGTCAGGTCCTTTTTGCCGCCGAGAAAGGCACGCATCGTGAACTCGCCGGCATTGGCGGCACGAGCACCTTGATTCAGCAGGGTTGAAATGAGCAGATCGACGAGCGCCGGCGACGAGACTGTGTGAATCTCGACACAGTCTTGGCCGGTGTAGCTGCGTGGTGCGGGCATGAAGTAGACGTCGGCCGGCAGAGGCGAGTGGACACCCGGCAAGAGCAGCGAGCCGGATCTCAGTCCACGGGATTCGGGAAATGCATCGAAGATCGCGGAGACAACTCGACAGGCATCGGGTCCACTCAGTCGAACGACTGCCCGGGCCCCTGGTCCAGGGGCAGACGCGAGAGCGACAATGGTGTCGTCGAGGGGGGACATGCTGAATTTTCAGTCAATTGCGACCAATGTAGCAGGCACACTCCGGGTGCCGTTTCTTCTCGAAAGGAAACGATTACTCGGAAGGCAAGTCGCATACGGCACACGGAGTGTGCCGACTACTTTCTGGGCTTCGAGAGTGCACTTGATCACCGCTTCTTTTTCTTCTTCCGATTTTCATTGCCCTGCTGGCCCGGAGATTGTTCGGGTCGTTTTTCTTTCTGTGCGTTCTGTTGCTTGGCGGCCTCTTCGAGAATCCGTTCCCACTTCTCTTTCCAGGCTGCTTTTTTCTTTCCAAGCCAACCCTTCGGCTCCGTGGGTTGCGACTTGTCCTTCGGTCCGTTGCCGGGGCCCTTATCGCCCGGAATCGCGATCTTCTTGGGGATTAGTTTGCGTTCAATCATGCCCCAGACGCTGGAGCAGATGAAGTAAATGCACAACCCAGCGGCCACCTTGTAGAAGAAGAAGAGCATGATGATCATCATGAACTTCATTGTCTTCTGCTGCATCTGAACCTGCGGATCGTCCGACTTGGGCATCATCTTCGACTGCACGTACATCATCAAGCCCACCGAGATCAGCGGCAGCAAATTCAAGAACGGCCCGATATAGAGCATGGCTCCGAGGTCGTCCGGTGTCGATAGAAACGGAATCTGTTCCGTCCACCAGAGCAACATGTCCGGTGCGGCTAAATTCGGGATCCAAGAGTCGCCGAATATGCTTTCCAGGCGGAAGAACACACTCTCCTGAAGTGCGTAGTACAGGCCCATGAAGATCGGCATCTGTAAGAGCAACGGCAGGCACCCACCCAGTGCGGCAGCGGGGTTGATGCCGTGCTCTTTGTAGAGCTTCATCTTCTCCTGATTCAGTTTGTTGAAGTCGCTGCCGTGCAGTTCGATCAGTTTCTTGAGGTCCGGAGCAAGCTTCTCCTGCTTTGCTTGCATGATCTTGGCGTTGATCATCTGTCGCCGACTCAATGGATGCAGAAGCCCACGAACCGCAATCGTGATGATGATGACGCATAGACCCAGGTTCGGAACGACGTGAGTGAGCAGTCCGAGAATCGAGTGAATCAAATTGGTGAAAGCGATGACGATGTCGGTCCAAAAAATGAAATTCGCGAACCGGCCGAGCCAGTTGGGCATCGGCGCGTCGGTCAGTGTGCTCAGATTGAGGTCGTCTCGATAACGATTGACGGTTTCCTCGGGTACTGCCTTCTCACCTTCGAGCTGTTTCAGCAATCGGACTTTTACCGGGCCATGATAGAGCACGTAAGAGTGCGTTACAGGCAGCGTGACATCGACCGGCTTGCTCACCGCACGGAACGTGAGATCGTGGAGGAAGGGGAGATCAGTCTTCTTCTCTTCAACACGAACGGGATCACCCACGGGCGTGAATCGCACATAGTGCAAGAAATCGCGGCCTTGCCCATCGGATTGTTGATTGTCCACGGCCAGCACGGCTGCGAAGTATTGGAGCATCACGCCGGCATAGCGAATCGGCTTCTTTTCCGAAGCCTCGTACTTGTCGCTGCCGGACATGGTCACGACCTGACGTGGGTCTTCCAGACCGCGGCTCCCCGGAAAGCCCACAACCCCCGTTCGATAGACGCTTGTGTACCATTCGCCTTCAATCGGCATCGCCCGCGGCCCAGCAATCTGGTAGCGGAACGGTTCCACGCGTGCGTCTGCAGGACGATTCCAGGGAACGATCGAGACGCTAAGCCCGAGATGGTAATCCTTCCGGCCGAGTGTGAAGGTCTTGGTGATGCGCACGAAGAACGGAGCACCCAGTTCGATCTCGAAAGCGATGGTATGCGAATCCTCGCTAGCCACATTGCGCACGACCCGCCATTCGCGTGTGCCAAGTGTCTCGACAGGCTGAAGGTCGCCCTCTCTCTCGTAGTGGTACATCACGTACGAGGGATGCTCGACTTGCTTTGCATCGAGCGTCAGAGGGCCGGCCGTAAGCTCGGGAACCTCGACCGCGGCCTGGTCCTTCATGTACAGGGTTCGCGGGACACGAACGCCGGGTATCAGATGCAAGGGCTTCTTGGTACCGTCCGAGTGGTACACCGGCAGGCCCATGCGGGACGCTTCCTGGAAGTCGCTCAGGACAATCTGCTGAATGGAGCCACCCTGGGTGGTCAGCAGGCCCTGAATGTGGAACGACTTCTCGCCATTGCCGATCGTGTACAGAGTGCTGTGGGGAGCTTGCTTGACCGCTTGCTTTCGCCTCTCGGCCGCGACCTCGGCCGTGATGCCGCTCTCGATAGCAACCGTGACTGGCGAGCCCAGCAAGGTACCGAGGATCCAGTTGGCTTGCTGTTTGCGTTCCGCCGCAGCAAGATCCGGAGCACCGATTTCCACGGCCATGAGGGGTAGTTCACCCCCCACGAGCGACAATGTTTGTTTGGGAGTCAGCGGGGTGATATTTGGGGGAGGCGGCCATATCGCGTTCTGAATGAACTGCCAGCCGAACAGAAACATGACCCCAATGATCAGGTAAACGAACGCAAATCGGTTGCTTTTACCCATCGGGGATCGTGATTCGCAGTGAGAGATTCGGGGCCGAGAAAAAACAAGGCCCCCGAGGTTATTCGGAGGCCCGCCTTTACATTTTAATAGTCAATTGAGCGAGGTCCGGCCACTCAGCTTCTGTTCACTAACGTCCTTCACGAAGGCGATCGCCTAGGAAGTTGTCCAGGTCGGGAACGTCGTAAATTTTTCGAATCGTGACTTCAAAGTCGTATTCGACCCGGCGATAACGGATCGATTCGTCATCGTACAAAACGTAGCAAGCCCGTGGATCGAGGTCGCGAGGTTGGCCGACGGAGCCGACGTTGCAGAGTGTCTTCCGCCCATCGAGCCGATAGTGGTGGTTCACATCGTCCGGCGTGAGAAACTGCAAGCTCTCGGTAAAGATGCCCGGCACGTGTGTGTGCCCCTGAAAGCAATAGCGTTCCACCAGCGTGAAGATTTTCTCCATCTTACGCTGGTTGTAGATGTCCTCCGGGAAGACATACTCGTTCAGCGGATTGCGAGCAGAGCCATGAACGTACAGATTGCCGCCCTCTTTGAACGAGCGCGGCCGGTCAGCGAGGAACTCCCATCGCTTTTCTCGAGACTGGCGGGCTTCTGCGGGTTGCTCCAGCTGATCTCGCGTCCACATGATGGCTCGTTTGGCGGCGGGGTTGAACCCATCCGGGTCGAACAGGGCCCCCTGATCGTGGTTGCCAAGCAGGACGAGTTTGCATTCCATGACCAGGTCGATGCACTCGCGTGGATTCGGCCCGTAACCGATCACGTCGCCAAGACAGTAGATACCTTCATCGATCTTCTGGTGCGAAATGTCGTCCAGAACGGCCCGGAGTGCTTCCAGGTTGCCGTGAATATCGCTGATGATCGCCTTCACGCCTGAACGCTCCCGGACTTGGCCGGCACGAAAAGAGTCAACCTCCGCAGTCCCGAAGCTAAATGGTTCGGCGAGGTGGCATTAGAACACTGTACTTCGCACTAGGCGTAAGAGTCAAGTGTGTGGGACAAACCGTATGGGCGAAAGATCGTCTGCACGCCGATAAGACGGACAACCCGCAGGCTTACCGCAACTCCTGAAACGCTTGTTTGGCTGCCGAAACGATCGCCTCCACATGAGTCATCGTATGGGCGGCCGAGGTGAATGCGGCCTCATATTGGCTGCAGGGCAGATAGACGCCGCGATCCATCATTTTCCAGAAGAATCGGCCGAAATAGGCCGTGTCGCTGGTCTTGGCCGTGTCCAGATCGACGACTGGGGTGGGCGTAAAAAAAAGTGTCCACATGCTGCCGACGCGATTGAATTGATGCGGAATCCCCGCTTCAGTTGCCACCAAACGCAGGCCCTTCTCGATGGCCGCGCTCATCTGCTCAAGTTTTGCGTAAGGCGGATTTTCTTTCAGTTCCTTCAATGTTGCGATTCCAGCCGCCATCGCCACGGGATTCCCCGATAGCGTCCCGGCCTGGAACACGGGACCGGCCGGCATGATCTTCTTCATGATCTCCGCCCGGCCACCATATGCACCCACGGGGTACCCACCACCGACGATTTTTCCCAGGATCGTCAGATCGGGGAAATCGCCGAACATCTGCTGAGCCCCGCCAGGCGAAAGCCGGAAGCCGGTCATCACTTCGTCGTACACGAGCAGGGCACCGTGCTGCTGAGTGAGACGTCGCAGCTCTGTACGAAATTCCTTGGTTGGCGTGACCAGGCCCATGTTCCCGACGACTGGTTCGAGGAGGACCCCCGCGATCTTGTCGCCACGAGACTGGAATAGACTTCGCAACCCCTCGACGTCGTTGAATTGCAGGACGACTGTGTCGTTCGTGCAGCCGATCGGCACGCCGGGGCTGGTCGGAACGCCCAGAGTGAGTGCACTCGAACCAGCCGATACGAGCAGGCTGTCGACGTGGCCGTGATAGCAGCCCGCGAATTTGACGATGAGATCGCGGCCCGTGTATCCGCGTGCCAAGCGAACCGCACTCATGGAGGCTTCCGTGCCGCTGGAAACCATGCGGACCATCTCGACCGAGGGCATGGCCTCGTGAATCAACTCGGCCAATTCGGACTCACGTTCAGTCGGCGCTCCGTAACTGCTGCCGTTACGGGCTGCCTCGATTGCCGCTGCAACGACGCGTGGATGGGCATGGCCCAGGATCATCGGGCCCCAGGAACCGATCAGGTCGATGTAACGGTTGCCATCGATGTCGAAGAGATACGGCCCTTCGGCACGTGAAATGAAAATGGGTTCGCCGCCGACAGCCCCGAAGGCACGAGCAGGACTATTGACCCCGCCAGGGATGAGTGATTTGGCTCGTTCGAACGCGGCGTGTGATTTGGTTCGGTTCATCCAGCCTTTGTAGGACAGGCCTCCCGGCCTGTCCCGCGCTGGATTACGCGGCCCTCATGACGAGAGCGCCGTTTTGCCCCCCGAAGCCAAAGCTAGTGGAAAGTGCCAGCTTGTGGTTCGTATCTCGAGCAAACAGAGGCACGCAATCCAAATCGCACTTCGGATCGGGATTGTGCAAGTTGATCGTTGGCGGAACAACGTTTTCCGAGAGTGACATCGCCAGTACGACAGATTCCAAGGCACCCGAGGCCGCGATCGAGTGGCCGATCATCGACTTGATACTCGAAATCGGCACGGTCTTGGCATGCGTCTCGCCAAAGATTTTCTTGATGGCCACGGTCTCCATCGAGTCGTTGAGCCGGGTGCTGGTGCCGTGTGCGTTGATGTAGCCGATCTCAGTGGGATCGACACGCGCCTCTTCCAGAGCGTTACGAATCGCTCGGGCCGCCCCACGACCGTCCGGGTCTGGCTTAATGATCGAGTAAGCGTCGAAACTGCTGCCAAAGCCTAGCACTTCTGCGTAGATCTTTGCGCCGCGACGCTTGGCACGTTCCAGGTCTTCGAGAATCAGAATCCCGGCCCCTTCGCCCAACACGAATCCGTCCCGGCTGCGGTCGAATGGGCGGGAGACTTCTTCAGGTGGCCGATCGTTACAGCGACTGAGCGTGCCGAGGGCGGTATACGCCATCAGCAGAAGGGGATCGAGACGGCTATCCGCGCCGCCTGCGATGACCACATCGGCCTCGCCACGGGCGACCATCCGGAAGCCTTCGCCGACTGCTTGGGTCCCGGCCACGCACGCGGTCGTCACGGTGCTGTTTGGGCCCTGGGCATTGAACATCATCGAGATGTGAGCGGAGACCATGTTTGGCAGCAGCTTCAGCAGCCACAGCGGGAACATGTGCGAGGAGCTATTCGGGTCGAGGTTGCTCAGATCGAACGTGCCGTCTTCTTGTACAACCTTTTGCAGCATCGGCATGATCTCGGGTAGATCGATGGGAACAATGCCCGTGCCGATCACCACGCCAACGCGTTCGGAGTTCTCGTTCTCCATTGAGATGCCAGAATCTTGCAAGGCAAGCCCAGCCGCACCCACGCCGAAACGGGCGGCCCGGCCCATCACCTTCATCGACTTCCGCATCGAGTCGGGGATGAAGGGCGTAGGATCGAAATCCTTGACTTCGCCTGCGATCTTGACTGGGAACGTGGAAGCGTCGAAGGCCGTGATGTTCCGAACGCCACTGCGCCCGTTGACGCAAGCATTCCAGAAGTCGTCCTTGCCAATTCCATTGGGCGCAACTACACCCAGTCCTGTGATGACAACCCGACGCATGGACAAAGACCCTCCCTCACCCAGAATGCCCAGTCACCTGTTGGAAATCGGCACTCTGCGAGTTCAAAATGGTGGAAAAACGTCCTGTCTGGTTCCCGATTAGCAACGATCGCATTATCCAATCATTCCTATCCTACTTATCTTAACCAATTGTCGCATTATTGCCAACATCTCCCAATTCAAGGTCTCGGCTCGCCTGCGATTAAAGGCAAACAATGCGGAGTAATCGTTTCATCCGGTACAATCGCCCCGAACGTCCCAGTTTATTAACTGGCAAGGTCGTGGCATCAGAACTGGCGACGTCAATCTCAAAGTCACCTACCTTGGCCGCGCATCTACCCCATCTGTCCTCTCGCTCGGTTTAACAAACAAAGCCTGGTCCGTTGATGTGGTTCCAGGCGAAACTTTATCAAAAGCTCAGCCACTTGTGCGTATATGACGATCGTCCGGAATCGGCTGGCGATTGTCCATGAAGGAACGGCCCGGCTCCGCAGGCGTCTCAATCGTCGGGAAGGGTTCTGCTCAAAAGTGGCTATCACCAATCCGCGAAGGCGGCAAATAACTTGAGATGCTGCTCAACACTCATGGATTCAGAGCGAAGTGAGCCGTCGAATCCGGCTGCTGCTATTCGGGCGTCCACTTCCTTCTTGTCGCGCCGGCCGCTGGACCAACTGCTGAGGGCCTGCCTCAGATTCTTGCGGCGATGCGTGTACAGATCGCGCAGGAAGGCTCGCCACTTCAGCAGGTCCGGCACTTGCTTCGCCTTCTCCGGGTTCGACCGGATGCGGACGATGGCCGAATCGACGGCCGGTTGAGGCCAAAAATTCGACGGGGCAATTCGGCGAATGATCTCCGCGTCCGCAAGGGACTGGATCAGCACAGCCAGGGCACCAAAATCCTTCGTTCCCGGCACAGCCACCATCCGCTCCGCCACTTCCCATTGCACCATAAAGACCATGCAATCGATTTCCAGGCCCGTAAGTAGAAGGTTGGCGACCAGTGGCGTGGCGATTGCGTATGGGAGGTTGGCGACCAGTTTCTTCTTGGTAGTCCCCTTTTCCTTGGCGAACTCCTTCCAGCCGTCCAGCATCTGCGGGTTCAATTCGTTCTTTGTGGCCAGGGCATCGCCCTGAAGCTGACGGACATTCGACCAGGCCGCGAGAAGCTGATGGGCCATCTCGAAAAACTCGCGATCGAGTTCAACCGTGAACACCGCCCCGGCTTCCAGGGCCATACGGGTCGTCAGGCTGCCCGTGCCGGTGCCGACTTCAAGTACGCAATCGTCCTTCGTCAACTCCGCGGCACGCACGACAACGTCGACCAGGTTCAGATCGATCAGAAAGTTCTGCCCCATCTTGTTCTTGGGGATCAGACGGCGCGAATGCAACAGGCCCTTGATGTAGGAGAGTGTCTGACGTGGAGAGGGGTTTTCAGCAGTCATCATTTTCCAAGAAGTTTCGCAACGTGCTTTGCCAACATGTCCGCTTCGAGATTGACCAAATCACCGGACTGTTTGAATCCAAGCGTCGTCATCGACTGAGTATGCGGAATCAGCATGACACTGAACCGCTCGGGCTCCACTTTGACCAACGTCAGGCTCACACCGTCCACCGCCATGCTGCCTTTCGGAACCATCAGTCGCCTTAATTCCCCTGGGTAGAGGAACCACACGTCTTCCCAATCGCCGTTACGCGCTCGGCTCTCGATTGTCCCTATCGCATCTACATGACCCTGGACGAAATGCCCGCCCAGCCGATCGCCGACTCGTAACGAACGTTCCAGATTCACCCGATCGCCACTGCGAAGCGAGCCCAGGTTCGTTCTCAACAACGTCTCGGGGCCAATCTCGAAATCAACCTCATTGCCGCGAATGGCGACCGCCGTGAGACAGGCCCCGTTCACGGCGACACTTTCGCCGATGGACAATTGCGCTGCAATCGCGTCGCTAACTGTAAGCACACGCCCGGCTCCGGTGCTCGCGGAGCGGGCAATGGTCCCGAGAGTTTCGACGAGGCCGGTGAACATGTTAGTACTCAGCACTCAGCACTCAGCACTCAGTACTCAAATTTATCTACTGCGTACTGCGTACTCGATACTGACTCACGTCCCGCTCCCCATTCACTTAAGTAGAAACACCTTGAGGGAAACAGAGACGCCCGCCAGTCGCAACGACGAGGCGGGCAAGGGTTGAACACTGATTATAGAAACCTTGGGGTGTTGATTCCAACAATTACGAGCGACAAGCCGCGTGCTTCATGCTCTTCCAGGCCGCGCCGTCCTTGCTGCTGGCGACGCTCTGGGTGATGAAGTTCATGCCATCCACGCCGTCGAAGACGTTCGGGTAAAGGGTGTTCAGCGGTTCATGCTTCTTGCCGTCGGCTCGCTTGATGATGTCGTCATACACGGCCGCGTAGATGTTGCTGAAGGCTTCGAAAAACGCTTCTGGGTGCCCGGCCGGTAATCGGCTGGACGCAGCGGCCATCCCTCCGAGGTACGGTCCGCCGGCCCGAGTGTAGATCTTGTGCGGCTCGCCGTTCTTGCGGACGATCAGCTTGTTCGGCTCTTCCTGGTGCCACTCGATGGCCCCCTTCGTGCCATCGACCTCGATGAACAGGTCGTTCTCGCGGCCATGGCTGATCTGCGAAGCCGTCACCGTGCCGATCGCTCCGTTGGTGTACTTCACGATGGCCGTGCCGTAATCGTCGAGAACCCGCCCGGCCGCAAACGCTTTCAGTTGGCAGGATATCTGATCGGGGAGCAGGCCAGAGATAAATCGCCCCAGGTTGTAGGCGTGCGTGCCGATGTCGCCGAAGCAACCGGCCGCCCCGCTCTTGGCCGGGTCGGTTCGCCAGGCAGCTTGCTTTTGGTTATCGTTTTCGAGTCGAGTGCGCAACCAGCCCTGGATGTAGCACGAACGAATCGCGTTGATCTCGCCGAGTTCGCCGTTCAGAACCATCTCGCGGGCCTGGCGAACCAGTGGATAGCCCGTGTAATTGTGCGTCACGCCGAAGACGACGCCGGTCTTCTGCACGACTTCCATCAACTCTTCCGCCTGCTTCAGGTCGAACGTGAGAGGCTTGTCGCAAATGACGTTGAACCCGGCTTCGGCAAAGGTCTTGGCGATCTCGAAGTGTGTGTGGTTCGGCGTGGCCACGGAAACGAAATCGACCTTGTCGGCCCGCTTGGCCTCGACCTCGGCCATCTCCTTGTAGCTGCCATATGCTCGTTCGAGCGGAATATCGTAGTCCCCGGCACTGGCCTTGGACTTGGCCGGATCGCTCGACAACGCACCGGCGACGAGGGTAGCCCGATTATCGAGAACCCCGGCCGTGGCATGAACGCGGCCGATGAAGGCCCCCTGGCCCCCGCCAATCAGGCCCATGCGAAGCTTACGGTTCAAAGGTGCGTTCGTCGGCATGTCGAAAGACTCCAACTGGAAGAGGTTAATGAGTTCGGGGATTGTACGCAGCAAGGCAGCAGCGGCACACTCAAACATTCCCCCGATCCGCCACAAACATCTTTTTCCCAGCATGACAAAACCTGACATTTCCTGCCACCTCGCATTCGTAGGTAGGCCTCCAGGCCTGCCGAGGAAAAACGATCTTTTGCCGGCGCGGACATTTGCGGACATTTGCGGACATCGGCCGAAGGCCCCCTGAAAACATCCTTTGATTTGTGTTGCAAATTGTTGC
>SIAJ01000115.1 GCA_009691845.1 Gemmataceae bacterium | reverse complement strand
CCGGATGAAGCAAGTCACAACACGAAAAAACTGAATGGGGGTAAGGGGGCGGTGCGCGCCGATCAGGACTCAGGCCACCAGCAACAAGTCCGCCTGCCGAAAAAGCGAGACCCTATCATGGTCGCTTGAGCACCGGTGAATAATCCGGGTTAAGGGTAGGGATCACGGACGTCGCCACACCCCTCACGGAGAACAAGAGGGAACGCCTTGGCTGCGCAGCAAGACCCGACCGATGAAGGGAGCAGCTTGGCTGCGCAGCCGGACCAGACCGGCGAAGGGAACTCCTTGGCTGCGCAGCAAGACCCGACCGATGGAGGGAGCAGCTTGGCTGCGTAGCCGGACCAGACCGGTGAAGGGAACTCCTTGGCTGCGCAGCAGGATCCGACAGCAGGTCGCCATTGCAACGCCATCCCTACGCCGCGAAATCCTGTATCGCGTTTTCTTTCGGTGCAACCGTGGCATCCGGACTCGCGGGTCTTGTGGATCGCGACGGTCGGTCGTTGGCCAGCGAGAGCGCTTCGGTGAAAACATTGGCGTGAAATTCATCCCGATCATTCGCGCGGGACTCCGAGGCCAAGAAGCGTTGCTGGAGGCTCGTGAACGGGCAGCCCGTTTGCTGGCTGAGGAACCGGCAACTCTTCCGAAACGAAGGGTCGGACAGAAAAGGCGATCTAAGGCTGCCTGAGAATCTAACTTATCTCGATGATCAGCACGCATCTCGATCCTCTGGTCCTAACCGCACCGACCCTGGAAGCCGGTACCGAATGAGTCCGTCAGGTCCTCGGGGCCAACTGCCTGGTGAAGTTCATGTTTGCACAAGAGGCCCAACAAGATTTCCTCAAAGCGTCACCAACTCTCTCAGAGGAACCGTCACCCTTCCGGCTCCAAAAAAGGTGGAGATCCCATTTGGCGACCCTACCGAACTCCCGCCTAATGCAGCCTCCAGTTTCGATCAAGGTATCGATTCCCTGATTTCACCTACGGGTGACCCAAAAGTGACACAATAGGGCACTATTCCGTAGAATATCAATGCTAGACGGTGACATATGGAGTCGAATCATAAGCCTAAGCCAAATCAAGATTTTTGACCATAAATCAGGTGAATTGCAGGGGTTACAACAAACGGCATTTGTAGGTTCGAATCCTAGCCGGGTAACTCCCTTCCAACATCCATTCGGCACCAAAACCCTGAACAATTAGCGATTACTGATTCTCGCGCCAGTCGCGCGGTCCCTGATGATGCGTCGTCGCGAGGGAACTCGTCCTATGTGTTGGATCGCAAAAGCGAAACGAGCCCATCAATCTCGGTTTTCGATCTTTTTTCCGTGACGGCCACGATGAGCACGTCATTCAGATTTGGATACCAGCGGCCGGCGTGAAGACCCGCGAAATAGCCTTGGCCTTGCAGTTTGTTGAGAATTGCCGGCACGTCTCCTTTCACCTTGATTGCGAATTCCTTGAAAAACGGCCGTTGATTGGCCAGGGACACGCCCGGGATGTTCGCAAGTTGCTCGGCCGCGTAATAGGCCTTTTGCAAACACAATTCGGCCGTCTCCTTCAAGCCTTGCGGTCCGAGTGCGGTCAAGTACACCGTGGCGCGCAAGGCGAAGAGCCCCTGGTTCGTGCAGATATTGCTCGTCGCCTTGTCGCGGCGGATGTGTTGCTCGCGGGTTTGCAACGTGAGCACCCAACAGCGTTTGCCGTTGCGGTCCGTGGTTTCGCCGACAATGCGGCCCGGAATTTTGCGCACGAATTCGGAGCGGCACGCCATGATGCCCAGATAAGGACCGCCATAACCCATCGGTGTCCCAAGCGATTGCCCCTCGCCGACCGCGATGTCCGCACCCAGATCGCCCGGCGTCTTCAAGACGCCGACACTGATGGGATCGAAACTGACGATCGAGAGCGCGCCACCGGCCTTCGCGATTCGTGTGATCTCGGCCACTTCTTCCAGATGCCCGAAGAAATTCGGATTCTGCACCACGACGGCGGCCGTCTGATCGTTGAGCGCCTGCTTCAGGTCGTCGGGATTGAAGTAACCGTCCGGACACGGAAGCGTGATCACCTCGACGCCAAGGTTGATTAGAAACGTATGCAAGACCTGCCGATATTCCGGGTGCAAAGTTTCCGGAACGATCACGTTGCCTTTGCGATCCGTGAAGTGAATGGCCATGAGCACGGCTTCGGCAACGGCCGAGCCTCCCTCATAGAGGCTCGCGTTGGCAACATCCAATCCCGCAAGCTGGCAGATGAGCGTCTGGTACTCAAAGAACGCCTGCAAGCTTCCCTGGCTCGCCTCGGCCTGATAAGGCGTGTACGCGGTGTAAAACTCGCTGCGGCCCGCGATGGCATCGACCACGGTCGGAATGAAGTGGTCGTAACTGCCGCCGCCGAGAAAGCAGACGCCCGACCCGGCCGCCTGATTCTTGCGTGCGAGAGCATCGACGTGTTGCGTGAGTTCAATCTCGCTGAGTGCGGAGGGAATCTGCAACTCGCGACCGAAGCGAATGTCGGGCGGAATGGGCGCGAAAAGTTCGTCGATCGAGGAAGCGCCGATGGACTCCAACATGGATGAAACATCGGCGGACGTATTCAGAATGTATGGCAACGGGGGACCTCCGAATTACGTTGGCAGGTCGATCGTAGGAACGGAATCCAGCATGGCTCAATCCTTTTCATCAATGTTCCGCAAGCTGCTTTTCGTACTGATTTAATGTTAGCAGATGCTCCGTCATGGGGCCTGCCGTCAGCTTGATCTTGATCATCCAGCCTTTACCGTATGGGTCGGCAGTGATGATCGACGGATCTTTCTCGACGGCCAAATTTTTCTCGGCCACCGTGCCTGAGACCGGGGTGTTCAAATCAAAGACGGCTTTCACCGATTCGATCTCGCCGAACGGTTGACCGACACTCACGGCCTTGCCGACGGCCGGCAGTTGTAAGTGCGTCACGTCTGTCAATTGATCGACGGCATACTGTGTAATGCCAACGATGCACGTATCGCCCTGAATATCCGCCCATTCGTGGGACGGCAGATACTTCAACCTCGTCTTGTCCATTTCCGCTCCTACTTGGCTCGTTTGTAAAACGGCAAATCCACAACTTTCGCGGCCGTCAACGTGCCGCGGATATCGACGATCAATGATGCTCCCGCGTGTGCGAACGATGGCTGGACGTAGCCCATCGCGATCGATTTTTCCAGCGTCGGCACATAGCTGCCGCTGGTCACGGTCCCGATTGGGGAACCTTCGATCGCTTGAATCTGGCATCCTTCACGAGCGGCCCTTTTGCCCTCGAGTTCCAGGCCAATCCGCTGCGGTTGCTTGCCCGAATTTTGAATCGCATCACATAGAGCCTGCCGACCGATGAAGTCCTCTTTTTCCATTTTCACTGCCCAAGACAGGCCGGCTTGAACGGGGTTCATCGATTCGTTCAGTTCATGGCCATAGAGCGGCATGGCGGCTTCGAGTCGCAGCGTGTCGCGTGCACCCAGGCCAGCCGGCACCACGCCACGTGCCAGCAGTTCGTCCGCCAACTCGACTGCGAGTTCGTTCTTGATCATGATCTCCAGGCCGTCTTCGCCGGTGTAGCCAGTGCGAGAGACGACACAGTTGCTCCCCTTATACCGAGTGGGCAGAGCAAAGTAGTACTTCAGCTTGCTCGGATCAGCGTCGAACATGCCCGCACAGAAATCGATCGCCTTGGGGCCTTGAACGGCAAGCATCGCCGTGTCGAGAGTCTGATCCTGCAACTGCACGTCGAGCGGACCCATCTGCTTTTTCAACCACGCCACGATCTTATCACGGTTCGAGGCATTCACGACCATCGCCCAGCCGTATGACCAGCGATACACGAGAACGTCGTCCAGCGTGCCGCCGTCTTCCTTGCAGATCAACCCATAGCGAACTTGCATCTCCTTCATCGTGGCGGCATTGTTCGTCCAAACCATTTGAATGAGGTCCAGGGCACCAGCACCACCGAAGCTGAGTCGGCCCATGTGCGAGACGTCGAACATTCCGGCCCCCGAGCGGACAGCCGTATGCTCGTCGATCACGCTCGTGTATTGCACGGGCATGTCCCAGCCGCCGAAGGGGACCATGCGGGCCTTATGGGCGACATGCCAATCGAAAAGCGGAGTACGCAGGTTCGCCATCGGCGGAGCCCTTCCAGTCTCCAGGGACGCAGTGCGGCCAGGTTGTGAAAGATATGAGAAGTTGTTGTATGCTCCGCGGGGAACGAGTGTACTCCTCACGTCCCACGTTCGCTTCTTACCTGTGCACTTCTCTGCAAGTTGCGGAGAAGTACCTCATCGTAGTCGGCACACGGAGTGTGCCGACTACGATGCTTGCGGTTCAACCGCGTTTCCAAAGAGAGTTCCTCACGTGGAGCGTGAGGAGTACACTAATGCACATGAATAAAACCGACATATTCACTACCGCATGGGAATCGTATCGCACCATGGTCCAGTGCGATTACCTGTGGCATTCGATGGTCATGGATTCGCTCGACAAGATGCTGGCTCGATTCACGAAGCCCATTCGTTTCCTCGACCTGGCGTGTGGCGACGCAGAACAAACGACGAATTTGTTGCAGGCCAAATCGATCGGCCATTACGTCGGCGTCGATCGTTCGGGCCCGGCACTCGCCATCGCCGCCGAGAACGTCAAGAGACTTTCCACACCGGTCGAACTCGTGACGGCCGATTTCGTGGAATTCCTTGAAGGAACGGATAAGCGATTCGAAGTCATCTATGTCGGGCTGTCCGCACACCATCTGGGGGAAGCAAGCTTGCCGAGATTCTTCGCCGCGGTACGCCGATGTTTGGCTCCATCCGGAGTGTTCGCAGCCTACGAGCCGTTTCTGTTGCCCGACGAAGTTCGTCTCGACTATGCCGATCGCTTCTCCATCATCGCGAACAGGTTGTGGGTTGAGATGACGATCGAGCAACGGGCGCGAGTCAACGCCCACGTTCGCGAATTCGATTTCCCACTCAAACTCACGCAATGGAACGATCTCGCCCGAGTCGCAGGGCTGTCGAATGCGTCTACTCTGATGAAGACCCCCGATCGAATCAGCATGCTTGTATCTCACGTTGCTGCCTCATGAATATTCTTCGCTCACTTCTCCGCCTGTTTCTTGGCAAACGCTTACCAATCACGGCGGGCGAGCTTCGCGTTCCCGGCCTGGCTGCCAACATTACGATTCGCCGCGATCGCCATGGCATCCCGATGATCGAAGCTCAATCGGAACACGATGCCATCTTCGCAATGGGCTTCTGCCACGCCCAGGATCGGGCCGCACAACTTGAAGTGCTTCTGCGTCTTGGCCGAGGCACCATCTGCGCGATGGTCGGCAAGAAGGCACTCCAGGTCGATCGGATCTCACGTCGAATCGGCTTTTTCCACGCGGCCCAAGAGCAATGGGCGAACTTGAGCGACGCGAACCGCACGATTGTGCAGTCCTACACCGATGGCATCAATGTCGGGTACGCGCACGGGCTGAAGTATCGGCCTCATGAATACGTGTTGCTGCGAACCAACCCCACGCCGTGAGAACCGGCCGACGTGCTGACCTACACCAAGCTGCAATGCTGGTTCATGGCCTCCAACTGGGATTGCGAACTGGCTCGACTGCGTATTTTGCTGGCCGATGGACCGGAGGCGTTGAAGGCGCTGGATCCGGCCGTCGAGTACCCAGTACTCAGTACTCAGTGAAAGGCACGGGAGAGAACTCTGCACTGAGCACCCTGAATCGCCTCGAAGCCGACATCAAGGCCCTCACCGAGATCATTCCGCTTGGCGGGGGCTCGAACAACTGGGTCATCGCACCCAAGCGATCTGCGACAGGTCGACCGATTGTGTGTAACGATCCGCATCTCCTGGCCCAGGTGCCGGCCCCTTGGTATCTCGTGTCGATACGCACGCCGGACTGGAGCGTGGCGAGTGCCTCGTTCATCGGCGCGCCGGCCATTGCCTGCGGGCACAATGGTCACGCCGCGTGGGGTGTCACGGCCGGCCTGTCGGATAACTCCGATCTGTTCGTGGAACAAGTTCGCCACGAGGGAGGAGTCTGGCAGTATCGCCAAGGCGAGCAGTGGCTTCCGTGCGGGGTTCGCAAGGAAGTGATTCACTTGAAGAAGGGCGAGCCTGTCACCGAAGAAATTCTCTCGACGCCGCGTGGGCCGATCATCAGCCCAATATTAAACGACACGCCCGAAGCACTTTCTTTGCGGGCCGTCTGGCTCGATCCGTTGCCGCTGGATGGCTGGCTGTCCGCGATGAAGGCCAAGAGTTTCTCGGAGTTCCGCGAGTGGCCCGGCTTTCCGATGAACCTCGTCTACGCGGATGCGACAGGCAAGACGGCCTGGCAATTCGTCGGCCAAATTCCGGTCCGCAAGCGTGGCCACGGCATGTTGCCCAGGCCGGCTGGGATGAACGCAATGGCTGGGAGAAGGATCTTGTTCCTTTTGAGCAGATGCCTTTCGTCGAATACCCGGAGGAGGGGGTCTTCGCAACCGCGAACAATCGCCCGGTTCAGAAAACAGGCGGGCCGTTCCTGGGTGCCGATTGGCTCGACCCGTATCGGCATCAGGTGATCGTCGAAGAGTTGGCGAAGCGCGAGAAGTGGGACCTGGCCGGAGCGGCGAGCATCCAAATGTGCGTGCGGTCGATTCCGTGGCGGGAGATGCGGGAAGTGGTGTTGAAATCGGTTTCCTCATCGGTGCGTAAACGATTCGAGCGTTGGAACGGCGACATCGCGGCCGATTCGTTTCCTTCTGCGCTATTCGAGGTGTTCATTGCTCGAATGGCGATTCGCGTGTCGCAGGCCAAGGCACCGAAATCTTGGGACTGGGCTGTTGGGAAGGGCGCGAGCTTGCTTAACCCATTTAGTTTCTTTGGTTATCGTCGGATTGCTCATCTGATCGAGTTGATGGTTTGTGAGCCAGAGGGGTGGTTCGATCAAGGATGGCCCAAGACGATTGCCATAGCCATGGACGAAGCCGAAAAGGAACTGAATGCCTTCGGCAAGCAACCAGGCTGGGGCACGGTGCGTCCGTTAACTCTCCAGCACATCATGCTCGGCCGCACGCCTCTGCGTCGAGCGTTCGATCTCGGCCCGGTGCCCGTTTCGGGCGATGAGCATACGCCCAATCACGCGTCGGCGATGCCGCTCGATCCGTTGGGGCCGGTCAAGTCGATGCCAAACTTGCGGGCGACCATCGACGTCGGCAACTGGTCCGCGAGCCGATTCTCCATTGCCGGCGGACAGTCGGGCAACCCGTTCTCGCCGCACTATGCCGACCTGTTTGAATCGTGGCAACGCGGCGAAGGTGTTCCCGTCGCATTCACGGCCGAGGAAGTCGCATCGGCCAGCGTGGATGTGTTGAAACTGATCCCCGCCTAACAGCGCTCACTCCCGATGCTCCACCGCCGTCTTCGCGACCACGGAAGCAAACATCGTGAGGTGGCTTATCTCCACAAGTGATTAAGTAACAATCGCTTGCGGCGATTAGACATGAATGAAATACGGAGAGGGAGGGATTCTCCGACGCTGAAAAAGCCGGCTAAGAGTCGTCGTGGAAACTACATGAATTATAGGGGTTTATTCAGATTCGTCAACGGGGATTGCGAGTCCCAATTGCTTCAGCCCAGGTAACGAACGCCACAAAAACGCCACAAGGCCTCTGCGCCGCGTCGACGGGCAAGAAGTACAACGAGCCATCCTTGTCCTTCTCGCCATGTCCCGCGAAGAATAGCACGCCGACCGACTTCTGGTTCATCTTCTCACGCAGCCATTGGACTCCAGCGAAGATTCCCTTGCGGGTGGCTTGCTCGTCCGCGACGACTTTCATCTCGATGTTCTCGTAAAGCGGCTTGCTTTGCTTGGCGAACGAAGCGGCAATTGCTTCCGCATCCATTGCGGCGTAGTCGAGCTTGCGTGTGCCAGGGTATTTCGAACTGCCGATTGCCAGGATGTACAATGTCGGCAATTCCAAATCGGGTGTGCCGCCCCCCACATAACGTACCTCGATCTCGTCGGTCGCGCCTTGCACGTACTCGGTGTCAGCCATCACCTTGAGCGTGTGTTTGCCCGGCTCGAGTTCGATCGACCACTTTGCCGACGACTCGCCCAGCTTGGGATCTTCGATCTTGTGTATGCCCAGTTGCCCGCGATATTCCCACTCGGCTTCCGTCGGCAGGCGGTACGTTTTCTTCTCCTTCTCACTCGGCCACTTGCAGAACGCTTTCGCGTCGTGCCAGCTCACGTTCACGACGGGGTAGTCGTCGGTCTGCTCGAAGCCGGGGTTCTTCCATGTCAACTTGGCGTCCATCACAAACTTCCCGGTCTCGTCCGGTCCCCAACTCCCCTTGCCGTCCTTCTCCGCGTCGGTCTGGTGCCGGGTGGCCTTCACGAATTCCTTGAACTGCCCGACCGTGACCTCGTGGGCACCGAGGTAGAACCCCTTCGTCAGTTCCACCTCGTGTTGCGTCTCTTCTTTTTCCCGGCTGGCCACGGTCTCCGGCGACCCCATGAGGAACGTCCCCGACGGGACGTAGACCAGCTTCATGCCGAGAGTGTTCGTGATCTCGTGCCCGGGCTTCGGCCCACGTCCGGGATCCGGAGAAGAGCTGGGACGAGCCCGACCGACATGGACCAACCGAGTACCACGAACACAACCGCGTGCTGGCATCGCTGCATCGTCTACCCTCCGTCACGGCACACAGACAACACGGAATCCGCCGTTGCCGTAGCGGCCGTTGACCCCGACGAGCCAGCGGAATGCACAGCGACAGTCACCCGGGTTCGCATAGCAGGCTCCGCCCCTCATCATGGGGCGATCTTGACCCTGCTTCACCGTCTGGATTTGGTTCCGTTCCTTGGGCAGCTTGGCGTACGTGCCGTAGTAGTCCTCACACCACTCCCACACGTTTCCGTGCATGTCGTAGAGGCCGAAGGTGTTGGGCTTGAATTGCCCGACTGGAGCGGCGAAGACGTGGCCGTCCTTGGCTTTGATCGCCTTCGGGTTCGGGAACAGATCGTTCCACGTCGCATCGGCCACGTTGGCGTACTCCGCCAGTTTCTCTTCGTCGTCACCGAAGAAGAACCGGCCCGGGCCACCCGCCCGACACGCAAACTCCCACTCTGCCTCGCCCGGCAAACGCACTTCGCGCAGTTTCATCTTGCCGTCGGCTCTCTTCGCCAGCCACGCGCAGAACTTGCGTGCGTCGGTCGGTGTGATGTTGGTCACGGGGTGCTCGTCGCTCTGTCCGGGGGCGCCAGAGTTCTTCCAACTGTACTTCTTGTCGCGCCCCTCGAACTTCTTGAGTTCCTCGCTCCAGCCGTAGCCGCCATCCGTTTGTTCGGTCTCGGTCTTGTAGCCGCTCTCCTCGATGAAGCGGCGAAACTGGCCGCGGGTGACCTCGAACTGCCCGATGAAGTAGTCGTCGGTCAATGTGACTTGCTGCTCGTTCTCGAACTCCATCCAGTCGGGCCGTTTCCCGGCGTGGTACTTCTTCACCACCTCGTTCTGTTCATCCCTGGAAGAACCGATCATGAACTTCTTCCCCTTCGCCGGCACCTTCACAAGCTTCAACTCAACACCCTTGCCGAGGTCGAAGACGAGGTACTCGAATTCCGTCTTCAGTTTGACGTCGTTCGCCTTGAGGACGCGGGGGTTGGCCTTCGCATCCACGGGTTCCGCGGCGAGAGGATCGCTCGGAGCGAGCGCGGCGAGAACGAGCGCGGCGGATACGATAATCAGTTGTCTCATCGTCGGTCACCCCTTCGGTTTCGCCCAAGTTTCGGACCAAGCCAGGCAGCAACTGGTCATCGGCCTGTCAAACCGGTCCTACGACACCACCTACCCGACTAACGCCACAGACCCGACACCCGCCCAACCCGTGAGCAGACGATAGGTATCAGTCCGCTCGAGCGTAACCGTCCACCCGACCGTCTTGTACGACGTGCTGGGTCTGATCGTCTCCCAGCGTGAGCGCCCCCACCAATCCAGTGAAAGGTGACGGCCGACCTTTGAAAAACTTGATCTTCCGCTCCTTCAACATCTCGAACACTTTGTCGTCGAAGTGGCTTTCGAAATAGACATCGCCATCTTGGCGGGGCAAGCCGAACCGTGGTTGGTTCATCGCCACAGTGGGGGACAGCCCCCCACTCGACGATCCCGGTGCAGTATTGCCACGGGCCGTGCACGAATCCGAAACCAGGCGAGCCCGCAATCAGGTGCGGCTTGCCATCTTTGAACAACGCCAGACTGGTCGACACGCCGGGAGCACTCCCGCCGGAACCGCGAACATGTTCGCGGTTCATCGCGTGGGCCGCGTAAACCCCGTCGACCATGATTCCCGCACCGAATGCGGTGGGTGTGTTGATCGAATGGGTCCCCCAGGCGACGTTGCCGGCCTGATCGCGGACGATTAGGAAGCAGGTGTTGAAGATCGCGTCGAACGTCAGTTTTCGCAGCGGGCTCTTCAGGACGTCGTCCACACGCTTGCGTGCGAAGTCGGGGGAGACGAACTGTTCGTGCGTTTTCTTCGAGTAGTCGGGCGACGAGAGGAATACCTCTTCCATGATGCGATACTGACGGAACAGGGATTCCGGGCTCTTTCGGGCCAGGCCGCTCGATTTCAAATCGAGCGCCTCGTTCAAATGCAATGCGTAGGTGATCAGGCCGGCTGCCGCGATCTGATAGCCGCGGTAATTCCCTTCCAGCGATTGTTTCGCGACGCGGCTCATCTCAGCCCAGGCGGCCATGTCCGCCATTGTGATCACCCCGCCGTCGGACGACGCGCGGCGAACATAATTCTTGGCGAATTCTCCGGTGTATAAGGACTCCGGCCCGTCGGTCGAGACTCGTTCGAGGGTCTTGCCCAACTGTTTCTGAACGAGGGTTTCGCCGGCACGAAGCAGGCGGCCTTCTTTCATCCAGAGTGCCTTTCCTTCTTCATGCTGGGCTGCCTTGGACTTCGCCGCGCTTGCGAGGAGCGGGCCGACCGCGAAGCCCTCGTTGGCGTGTTGAATCGCAGGTCCGAAGAGTTGCTCCCATTTCAGTTTCCCGAAACGCTTGTGGGCGGCATGAACGCCCGCGAGGAACCCCGGCACGGGCATCGCACGGCCGGTTTGTGTCACCGGCGATTTGCGGTCGAAGTCGTATTTCTCGTCTTTCGCGGGCCCCAGCGGCCCGACTACGCTGGTGATCTCGCCGGTCTTCGCATCGTAGTAGTTGACGGAGAACCCGCCACCGATCGATGTCAAACCGTGTTCGACGACCGTCTGGGTCAAGGTCGCCGTCAGGTACGCATCGGCGGCGTTTCCGCCCAGCGAGATCGCCAAAAGTGCCGCCTCGGACGCTTCCTTGGACGTGGTTGTCACCAGGTTTTTCTTGCCGGACGCGTGATGGTCCTTGGCCTTGGAAAACTGTTCACCCTCTTGCGAAAACAATAACCTAGGTGCCGCCGAAACGACTGCAGACGCGGCGGCGTTCGCGAGCCATTGTCGGCGAGTCAACGGGTGATGATCACGCATAGTGGGTTCCTCTGTGGCGTCCTGGCACAACAAACCGAGCGTGGCTTCCCGCAGAGTACGATTTCATTCTCCGGTGATGTCGTCGCGGCCCTCGTCACCGCTCCTGCCGCGATCAGTTTTCGCATCGCCGGTCACCCCTTCGGTTTCGTCCAGGTTTCCGACCACGCCAGGCAGCAACTCGAAGCCGACTTGCCGAACCGGTCCTGCGGCACCACTTGACCGGTTGCGGCTTCGGCATTGATCGTGAGTTGCGCCTCACGGGCGGGAAGGAACGTGGTGTACACGCCCAGCTGTCGGCCCATCGCACCCGGCGGCATCGTCAGCACGAACGGGGCCATGAGGTTCCACCACGACAGGA
>SIAJ01000114.1 GCA_009691845.1 Gemmataceae bacterium | reverse complement strand
GCGGCCGTGAATTGTTTAAGGCCCAACGGGCCGAGCGAGGTCGGCCCGTTGGGCTTCGCCGCCAAGGTTTCGTAGGCATTCACCCTGGCGGCGTGGTAGACTCTTGATTGTGGTTGAGGCGAGTGCCTCTTGTGGGGACTGAGCCATGCTCTCACTAACGGATCTTTCACGACGAGAGTGGCTGCGCGTCGGCTCTTTGAGTGCAGTGGGCGTTTCGCTGACCGACGTGCTGAACGCTCGTGCGACCCCGGCCGGGACAACGCCTCGGCTGGCGAGCGATCTGGGATCCACGTTCGGCAAGGCCAAAAACGTTATTTACCTCTGGCTACAAGGCGGCCCGCCTCAACACGAGACGTTCGATCCGAAGCCGGATGCCCCAGTCGATATTCGCGGCCCATTCAAGCCAATTGCGACGAACGTGCCGGGCATTCGCTTCTGCGAACTCTTGCCGCGAACCGCTCGTTATGCCGACAAGCTGGCCGTGGTTCGGTCGCTCTCTACGCGGGACGACAATCACGATGTGAGTGCCTACTGGCTGCTCACAGGCTATCCGTACGGGCCTGGCAGTGCCCGGCAGATCAAGCCGACCGATTGGCCCTACTTCGGCTCGGTCGTGAAGATGCTGAAGCCGAGCGAAAAATTCCCCGCGCTCACGTCGGTTTGGGTTCCCGACATGATGCGGCTGAACGACAACGTGACGCCGGCCGGGCAGACGGCTGGTTTTCTCGGCAAAATGTGGGAGCCGGAACGATTCGTCGGCGACCCGGCCCTGCCCGATTATCACATCGAAGGGCTTGGCCTCGTTGGCGACGTGACCAAGATCCGCGTCGATCGTCGCCGCGATCTGCTTCAAGAGATCGATCGGCACTTCGACAAGCTGGGACGCGACGGAACCGTTGAGGCCTGGGATCGGCTCTCGCATCATGCGTTCGATCTCGTGACTTCCGGGGCTGCTCGGTCGGCCTTCGATCTCAGCAAGGAATCGGATCGCACCCGCGATCGCTACGGGCGCTCAACGTGGGGCCAATCGGTGCTGCTAGGCCGGCGACTCATCGAAGCCGGCGTGCGGTTGGTTCACGTCAACTGGTCGCGTGATCCAGGCGATTCGGCCGTGGACAATCCGATGTGGGACACGCATGCACAAAATGCCGACCGGCTGCAAGATTGCCTGTGCCCGCAGTTCGATGTCTCGTTTGCCGCGTTGATGGATGATCTGACCGACCGCGGCCTATTGGATGAAACGCTGGTCGTGGTCATCGGCGAATTTGGCCGGACGCCTCGCATCAACAAGCAAGGCGGCCGCGATCACTGGGGCCACGTTTTCAGCATGGCCCTGGCCGGAGCCGGGATTCGTGGCGGACAAGTGATTGGTGCCAGCGACAAGAATGGGGCCTATCCCGCGACGGACCCGATTCGCGGCGGCGATCTGACGGCGACGATCTACCACTTGCTCGGCATCGACCCGAACGCGATGTTTATCGACAAAGCAAAACGGCCACATCCGATCACGAAGGGGGAGCCGATAGCGGCTGCTCTTGGCAATTCGCCCGCAACCACGGGACGATGCCAACCCGAAGGCAACCCGGCCTTCGTTCCTCATTTCGATGCTACGCTGTTGCTCGACACGGATTTCAAGTCAAGCCTGCCGCTCATTCCGCCCGTGCCGCCAACTCGAGACAAGGGCTGGCGAGCGCATCCGATCTGGAGCACGCAAGGCCCGGCGATTTTCGCGGCTCGTAAGGAATTGACTGCCTTGGTCGTTGGCCATGGCCTCGAAGATGCGAAGGCCGGTTCGACGATTCAGCCGGGTGCCCGCTGTGTCATCGCTCAGGAGATCCGCAACGCGCGTGCTGGGCAGTACACATTCACGATCAAAGCCAGCGGCGAAGGATCGTCGGCAGACGAATTCGAAAAGGTACTGCTTGGCAACTTCACCTGTCGCCTGGTGCTGTTTCGTTTTCGTGATACGAACAAAGACCCACGCCAGGTGGATGAACTGGCATCCGCCGAGTTTCGTCCTGTGTTCGGAAAAACGGAATCCTTCAAAGTGGACCGTTTTCTCGGCTCGTCGGTGCCGGGCGCCAACTTCTCGATCGGCAACGGTCTCGGTGTCGCGATCGACATCGTCAAGAAAACGGCCGGCTCAGTCACGCTCGCCAAGAACGAGCCACATCAAGCCGCGATCCGCATCCATTCTGTTACGCTCGAGTTCGGCGCACGTCCTCGCGATGAATCCGTGACGACGTGAACGTCAAGGAGGCGTGACATCCGCCAGCGTCGTGGCCTCGATCACGCGATCGATGATGATCGTCTCCGGCACTTCGCTCGTTTCACGAAGCAGGCCGATCTGGAAGAAGGCGACGTTTTCGTCCTTCAAAGTTGCCGTTTTCGTGAGTGGCACGACCTTTTCCCCGTCGAACCAGAGTTCGACGAAGCCTTTCTTGGCATCTCTCGACCAGAAAATGTGAAGAGCGAAATCGTGCCAGCGGCCTGGCGTCATCTTTCCCTTACCATTCCACTGTCGAGCGTATGGCACCCGCGTCGTGAACAGGATGTTCTCTCCCTTTACTTCGAATGCCAGTAGTTGGCTCCAGCTATTGCGAGTCTCGAAGTAGCCGAGGGAGTGATGGGCGTCCGTGAGTTTTTGGGGTAGATAGACGCTCCAGCCGAAGTAGCGTTCCGTTCCCTCGGCCGTGCCAGGTGCTTTGGGTTGATGCTGAAGTTCGATACGGTCGAGCTTGCCTTTTTTCGCGGCGTTGGTGCCGTCGATCCGCAACGCGTACTTCCCCTCACGCACAGGATCTTTCACGACCTTGACGGCGTCGGACTTGGGTGCCCCGGGCCATTGTTTCGTGTCGCCGGTCTCGAAGTCGCCACGCCAGAGGACTTCGGCAGAGACGTGGGTCGCCGACAGAAATAGAGCCGCCAAGAACATAGCGGCAAGCGAACGGCGCATCTCGTTTCTCCCGTGGCCTGATGGTACGCCGCACTCGCCAGAACGCGGGAAACCCGCACTCTGGCGAGTGCGGCTACCGATCGATGTGTGACATTACTCCAGACCCGTGAGTGTCCCCGTACTGGAGCCGAACTTACCCACTTCCAGGCCAAGGCGCTGGAGCATCGAGACGTAGAGGTTGCACAGTGGCGGGTTCTTCTTTGGGTCGAACGCGAGGTGGCTGCCGTGCTTGAAGCCGCCGCCGGCGAGCAGCACCGGCATGTTCTTGACGCCGTGCGTGCTGGCGTCTGCGAGGTTGCTGCTGAAGAACACCGTGGTACGGTCGAGCAGCGTGCCGCCGTCTTCCTTTGTGTCCTTTAATTGTTTGAGGAAATCGCGCAGGGTCTTCATCTTCTCGATTTCGAGTTTTTTGAGTTGGTCGATCTTGGTCGGGTCTTTGCCGTGGTGCGACAGGTCGTGGTGGCCGAGACTCACGCCCGGGATCGGCGGCACACCACTTGTTCCCAGTAGTTGCAGCGTGACGAGCCGCGTGGAGTCGGTCTGCAAGGCGAGGTGGACGAGATCGAACCACACCCGCGTCTTGGCGATCAGGTCGGTTGAGTTCATCACGTTCTGCGGCGGCTTGGCATCGACTTTCGGCTTCGGCTTCTTTGCCCACTCCTCGGACTGTGCGAGTCGCTGTTCCAGTTCGCGGACGCTCGTGAAGTACTCGTCGAGTTTATCGCGGTCGCGAGTCCCCACGGCGGAACGCACGTCCTTCGCTTGCTCCCGCACCGAGTCGAGAATGCTCCGGCCATCCGCAAGGCGGCGCTTCTGCGCCTCGATTTCGTCCGGGCGACCCTCGATGAACAGCTTGGCGAACACGCTCGATGGCCAGGACTCCGTCGGAACAGGAGCGCCGCTGCGAGTCCACGCCAGGCCAAAACCCTCGCACGAAAGCGGCAGGCTGGCATATCGCGTCTGACCGTGCAGAAAGTCGGCTGCGAACTGATCGAGCGAGATGCTGTTCTTGAAGCCGGCCCGTTGCTCCGGGTGCGGAGCGCCGGTCAGGAAACTGTAATTGGAGTCGTGGCTCGCGCCGACGTCCGGGTGCGACAGTCCCGAGATGACGGTGAAGTCATTTCGGAACTCCTTGACGATCTCCAGGTACGGCGAAAGTGCGTAATCCTTGCCGGTCTTCTCCGGGAAGAACGCGGCCGGGTGCAATCCCAACGGTGTGTTGATGCAGACCATTCGCCGCGGCGTCTTTGCGGCGGGGGCGCCGATGGTATTCAATTCCAGCAGCGGAAGAGCTAGCGAGACGCCTGCGGCGCGGAGAAAAGTGCGACGAGCAATCTTCATTAAACGCTCCGAATTAGCAACCAAGAATTCCTACAGTACGAGCCAGCGATGCCTCGACGAGAGGCTCCCCGCGTGGACGGGACTTCCGCCGCCACCGCATGGGTGTTGCCCAGCTTCATCCGCCCGGCGTATCCAATATGTGCTGGAGCCGTTCCGCCAGCACTAATGGAAAACGAGCAGGCCACGATTCGTCGATGAGCCCGAGTTGAATCATTTCTTCAAGGTGGACCTGATCCTTACGTCGGTTGGAAACGAGCTTCATCCGCACCAGAGGCTCCAGAGAGATGACCTGGAAGGCGGCACCACGCTCGGACTCTGACAGGAGGGGTGTCGGAACGGGGTCCGTTTCTTTCACCTTCTCGCCGGCGTACAGGCGATGCACGCCTTCGCTCCGTTTGGCGTTGATGCCATCGAGAAAGAAGTCGACGCCGTATGCATTGGCAAAGATGAAACCGTCGGCTTCCATGGCCGCTATCACGGATTCGAGATCGGCGCGACGGATCAGGCGGAATAATCGCTCGCGTACTTTTTCCACGGCTCTCACCATCCGATCCATGATGTCAACGGGCCAGGGCATGGTCGTGGCATTCATTCGTCACCTCTTCCACCAGCATACGTGACTCACTTCGTCTGAAACACCTTGCTCTGAACGATCTCATGCACAAGCGTGCGGAAACCGTAATTCTTCTCCCGCATCTTTTTCACCATCGCCTCGATTTCGGGCTTGTCCGCCGAGTCCGGGGCCGAGCCGGTCGCATAAGTTAACAACTTCTCGGACAACGCTCGTGCGAGCTGATCCTTGTCCTTCAGCAGAAGTTGCTTGAACTCATCGACATTGTTGAATTTCGAGCCGTCGGGCATCACGTCCGAGGGATCGACTTTCTTTCCCTCGTGATACGGCATCCGGCGACCATCGACCGTAACCGGCTTCCCGTTGCCTGTGGTGCGGTAGTTTTCACGCCAGCCGCCGATCACATCGAAGCTTTCGAGGGCGAAGCCAGGCGGATCAATCTTGTTGTGACAACTCGCGCAAGAAGCGACCTGCCGATGCTTGGCGAGTTGCTCGCGGATCGTGGTGGCCCCGCGGATATCAGGCTCGATACTTGGCACATCGGCAGGTGGCTTGCCAGGCGGTGTTCCCAATATGCGTTCGTTCACCCATACGCCGCGTGTGACGGGCGAGGTGGTCGTGCCGTTGGCCGTCACCTTCAGCACGCTGGCCATTGTCAGCACCCCGCCACGGTGGCTTCCCGGCGGCAGCGTCACCTTGCGGAACGCGAAACCGTCCAACCCCGGGATGCCGTAGTGCTTCCCGAGGCGGGCGTTGAGCATCGTGAAATCGGAGGCTACGAAGTTTGTCAGGCTCAGATCGTCCTTTAGCACTTCCGTGAAGAACAGTTCCGTCTCGCGAATCATCGACACTTTGAGCATGTGGTCGAATTCGGAATAGAGCAGATGGCTCGGTTCGGTCGCGTCGATCTCACGGAGGCCGAGCCACTGGCCGACAAAGTTCTCCGTGAACGCGGCCGCCTTCGGGTGCTTCAACATTCGCTCGACCTGAGTGCGGAGCGTATCGGATTGCGAGAGTTTCCCCTTTTCGGCGAGAGTCAGCAACTCTTGATCGGGCATCGTGCTCCAGAGAAAATACGACAGCCGCGAGGCGAGCGCGAAGTCGTCGAGCTTGCCGGGATTTTCGCGCAGGAACAGGAACTCAGGCGACACCATGATTGCCGTGAGTCCAACGCGAACCGCTTTCTCGAACGAGTGCTTCGCCGCGAGTTTCTGCTTCACAAGTTCGATGAATGGTTTCACTTCGGCGTCGGACACGCTGCGGCGGAAGGCCCGACGGGCGAAGTTGCGAAGAATCTTCCCGGCATCGGGCTCGGGGTTGTTCGATGCGACCTCAACCCGCTTGCTGTTGTTGTAAATCGGCGAGGGCTTCTGCTCCAGGTCGCCGAAGATGTGGCGGTGGCTTACCGGCGGCCAGTTGTCGTGCAGTGGCCCCTCGATCTCGACGAATTGTACAACCAGCCCTGGTCCTTCGTACTTGTCGGCACCGATCTTGTTCACGGTTTGTGCGTTTGTCAGACCGTACGGGAGTATCGTGATTGTCGTCCGAGGCTCCATAAACTCGACAAACTCGACGACATTTGGCTTGTTCGCCGGCACATCGAAGTAGCCGACGAGGCCGCTCTTCCCGGCCATTCTCCTGCCGCCCACCGAAACGCAATATGTTACCGGTTTCTCGGAACTCTGAATCGCGGAGGCAGAGATGCGAAAGCGATAGCGGCCGCGGTCAGACGGGTAGAACTGGTAAATGTGAACCGCATTCCAGGCAGACGAGCTGAAGAGGGCGACTGTGTCGTCCTGAATGCGGTAGACATTCTCGGTCGTCGACTTCACATGATGCTGATCTTTGAGGCTATAGCGTTTCTTGATCACAGGCGGTTGCGGACCGTTCGCGATGGCAAGTCCGAGGGCAGTGTCGGCTGCCTCCAGGTACTTGTCCATAAGAAACGAGGAAACATGCAGTGCCTCACCAATATTGTCGAATCCGTCCGCGGACGAATCGGCTGGTAGCATGTCCTGAAAATCCACGTCGATGCCGAGCAGATCGCGGACGGTGTTCTGATACTCGACGCGGTTGAGGCGACGCAGGACCGTTCGGCCGTGTGCCAGTCGGGCAGCACCGGCCTTGGCTTCGATCCACCCGGCGAGCATCTGTGTTTCCTTCTCCGCAGGTCGCGCCTTCGACTTGGGGGGCATCTCGCCCGCTTGCACTCGCTTCAGGACGGCCAGCCAGCGATCTCGACTGGCCGGGTTGTCGAAGTCCGCCGCGAGTTTATCGACGCTGAAGTCTCCTTTCGGTTTCTCCCCGGAATGGCACTCTTGGCAATGCTTGTTCAGTAAGGTGCGGACGTGTTCATCGCCCTTCGAGAAGGCTGGTGTCTCCGCCCCGAGGAGCAAGCCGGGAATCGCAAAAAGAACGACAGAAATCGCGAGCAGGACGGATTTCATGGAACCGAATTCCAAGGCGAGAGGAGGCAGGTCGGCGGGACCGAAGAGTCATTATGACAACTTATAGAACGCTTTCATAGCGTGAACTCGCAGTAATCGGAAGATAACCTTGGGCGTGTGGGCGTGTTTCAACCATCCGGTTCCAGCCCCTGGCCTGGTGGCCTCAGCTTGTGCAAGCTTGGACTATTCGACGATTGATTACTAAATTTAGTCATCGATAGGCCCGTTCAAATTCCATCGCCATTGGTAGCCTGATACGTACGCCCACGTTATCCGGCTGGCTTGCAAGGAGAATCTCGTGCATACCCGTCTGCCAGCCCTCATCGTACTGGCCGTATTGAGTTCCACTTCAATCGCCCAGGACAAGAAAGACGAGTGGATCCCCCTCTTCAACGGCAAGAACCTGGATGGCTGGACACCGAAGATCAAAGGTTACGATCTCGGCGTTAATCACAACGACACTTTTCGCGTCGAGGATGGATTGTTGAAGGTCAAGTACGACAAGTACGGTGCCTTCGAAACCAAGTTCGGGCATCTGTTCCACAAAGAAAAATTCTCGCACTACGTGCTTCGTCTTGAATATCGTTTTGTCGGCGATCAATGCAAAGGTGGACCCGGCTGGGCGATTCGCAATAGCGGGGCCATGCTGCATTGCCAGGACCCCGCGACCATGCGTAAGGACCAAGAATTTCCGGTTTCGATCGAAGCCCAACTACTCGGCGGCAACGGTAAGGACCCGCGAACGACCGGCAACGTCTGTTCGCCGGGCACGAACATCGTCATGGGCGGCAAGCTCATCATGCAGCATTGCAACTCTTCGAAGTCGAAGTCCTTCCACGGCGACCAATGGGTGACGGCCGAGTTTGAAGTGAACGGCAGCGGCAAGGTTAAGCACTTCATCAACGGCGAACTGGTTCTGGAATACGAGCAACCACAACTGGATGAACGCGATGCCGATGCGAAGAAGCTGGTCAAGGACAAGAAGCTCTTGATCGAAGAGGGGTACATTTCGCTTCAGGCGGAGAGCCACCCGATTGACTTTCGCAAGGTGGAAATCAAACGTCTAACGCCGAAGCAGTAGCATTTCTCGCTCTCTCTCTCTCCGCTGCGGAGAGGGAGAGGAAAATCACTGCCACTCACGCAACTTGCTTATCAGATCGCGCACATCGTTTCGCCGCTTTTCCAGCACCGCGAAGAGTGCGAGGATGATTGCCCCCAGCACAATCCCCGATGCGTACCAGACCCATGTCTGTTCCCGATTCACGGCAGCGTGCCAGATCATCGAGAATACATCGAGCAACAGGAATCCAAGTCCAAGGTAGAGGAATGCTCGAACGCGGAAGTATACGCCCGCCAGCACACCGGCCACACAGAACACAGCAAGGATGACCGGCATCCACAACGATTGACCCACGCCGGCGATGAACAAGTCCGACGCAGAGGCCACGTAAATCATGCTGATGCCGAGATAACGCAGGCCCGAAGCGACGCTCGCTTTCAGTCGATGACGATTCACGTGCTCCGAAACGAGCACGATCAGTGCAAGCGGAATGGCCCACGCTTGCGGATGAACGATGGCCTGCACGCCGTTGTGAGATAACAAGGCCCACAGCCCGGCATTCGTCGCGAGAGCCCCCAACAGCGCCCAGCCGAACGATTGTCGTGAGAGCGCGATCAGCCCGTACAACATTCCCGCCAGGAACCAGAGCAAGGCATACACGTCGAAGTGCTGCGGAACCTTCTGGAGATAGCCGAGCAGCGGCACGAGACCCGGAGCCTTGGTCTCCGCAAACTCGAACACCAGGTCCGGCGGCTTCGCCCAAAAGACTAACAACGGAATTAGCGGCAAAAGAACGCCTGTCTTCAGAAGAGGCTGGGCCAACACCCGAAGTCCGCGACGGGCGAATAACTCCGCCAGCCCAACGCCCACGAACGCGAGCAGCATCACGATGAAGGTCCAGTACTTCACCGCTTGGCCGGTGAATGCTTGTGGCACGTTCAATCGCACGTGGGCGAATAATAGCACCAACAAGATTTCCGCAAGATACACATAGCCGGTACGGCCCGTGGA
Source organism: Gemmataceae bacterium (assembly GCA_009691845.1). Taxonomy (GTDB): domain Bacteria; phylum Planctomycetota; class Planctomycetia; order Gemmatales; family Gemmataceae; genus SIAJ01. The sequence goes on along the minus strand of SIAJ01000114.1, from coordinate 2,522 downwards.
CGACGGACCGAATGGATCGCGTTGGGGCCGTAGTGCGCATTGCGTGGCTGGGAGATCGTCGGCCCGGCTTACCACAAATCCCCACGCAGCGAACAAGCCAAAAACCGCGATGCCAACAAACATCAGGATGCTCGCCGCGGAGTCTTCATGCAAGGCTTGCACGTCCGGCTTTCGCCGATCTCGACTCAATCGTCCAACCGTGAAGGCGCATGCCAGGGCAAAGCAAACGACGGGCAACCAGACCGGCTGCTGACTGAATACACTCGTTGGAATCATCTGGCTGGCCGGCGCACCGACCACCGCGAGGGCCAACCACCAGCGACGTGGTTTTTCATCGGCTTCCAACAGATCGCGGCCACCGGTCCTCACGATCCACGCAAAGACGAGCATGGCCACAATCTTCACGCCGAAATCCAAAACGTCCGTGGTTCCACGTGCTCCCGGATCAGCCAGCAGGAGCAAGTTCAGCGGCGTCAGCAAGAGAGAGATGACCAGCAAGCCGCGGCTTGTGCCAGCCAGTTTCCAGTGATGAAACGTGTAATAGCCGGCCCCGAACACGGCCGATGTAATGCCGGCCGAGAGCAAGAACGTGAAGTAAGGCAGTTCTTCGAGCGTTTGCCACAACGAGAGCACGAGAGCGATGGAGCAGCCAACAATGAGTAACCCGCCCGCCAGTTCGCCCCAGAGAATATTGCGTTCGTGCAAAACCTGGCCGAACGATCGACGTGGTGGTTGAACGACGGGCGGCAACATTGCCGCCGGAGCTTCAGGAGGAAATGCTTGCTGGTCTGGAGCCAGAATCTCGGCATATCGCGGACGCGGCGACTGGGGCAGCGGTGGTGGCGACGGAGGCGGGAATGCCGGGGCCTCCTCTTGCTCGCGGGTTGGGCTAGCGAACTCGACAGACGGCCGACGCCCGCGAGTCAGCGATCGTTTGCGAAGTCGAAGCTGCTCCGTCACACGGCCTGCAGTTTCCGCGTCGAGTTCCCCTCATCCTCGAGTTGACGAATTTCAAGGCGGGCCAGACGTATGCGTTCGAGGCGGTCTGCAAGCTTGCCAAGCAGGTCAAGTCCACACTCGGGACATTGGTCGTCGCGATCTGGCAGAGTTGCATCGCAGGAGGGGCAGTACTCGAACCGACGCCGCGGAGAAGATGTCCGCAGGCCGCCGAATACCGCCAAGCCCAAGACGAGCAGTACACCAAGCACGATCAAGACGCTAACCAGCGTGCAGGCGTCCATTGTGTGTACCGGAGCGACGGGAGAGGAACTGTATCAAGTGTGATACCGAACTCGCTGGTTGATTCCGCGAATTGTTGGTCCCACGGAACGCCAATCTCCTGATTGGCGGCTCTGATGACTCTACTCAATATTTCTCGAGGGATAATGAGCCTTGCGATAGTCCTCGGAAAGATGCCGGGCCGCCATCGGTGAGCCGGCGATTTGTTGGCCGAGCGCGATCAGTTCATCCGGGTGGTTCGGTGCATCCGCCAGCTTTGAGGTGTCGTCTGTCTGTGGATTCAGATCGGGGCCGATCACTCGGCAGGTGTCGAGATCGAAGACGCCGTAGACAACCTTGGTTCCGATCGCCTCATTCGGCTTCATCTCTTCTTGTAAATGGTGGGCAGTCATTCCGGCATTGAGATAGACGCTGACTTCGATCAAAGCATCGCGATAGCCCGGATCGGAGACTACCCTGGCGCCCCAAAATTCTTCGAGCGATACGGCCGCACTGCGAACGGCAATCAGCACATGGTTCACGATGGAGCGCAGGGATCGCGTGAAGGCAATGCTGTTGTGCAAATTCGGACTCAGATAAGCATCCACGGCCGCAGCGACCGCACCGCAACGCGTGTGCCCCAGGACGACGAGCAGATGTACCGAGTCCTTGAAACTATGCAAAGCGTAGTCAATGCTCCCGAGACACTCTTCCCCCAGCACATTGCCCGCCACTCGAACAACGAACAACTGGTTGGGCTTCGCGTCAAAGACAAGTTCCGCCGGGACCCGTGCATCCGAACAACCCAGCACGACACAAAACGGGGCCTGCTTGGCTGCTGGCACGACAGGCACGGACGATAGGGCCGCCGGATCCGCCGAAGGAACCGTGCTCGGGGCCGGAAGATTGGGGACCGTCTCCTTGATGAAACGAGCGTTGCCCTCCAGTAGCGACCGTTCGGCAGCCTCGGGAGTTGCCGGGACTTCGGGGGACTCGTCTTGCGTGCGGCGGTAGCGGTCGGCCCAGTTCATGACGCTAATCCTGAACAGTAGATCGTTTTGAACCCATAGTTTATCGAACGAGCACGCGTTTCGTACTTGGAGAATCCATGCCCTCGGCCGGCCTTGCCGTTAGCATCCTCGGCGGCTTGGCGAACGAAAGGGGACAACGTCGGCTAGCTGGCCAGGTACGTGTCGTTGGGCGGCCGATTGGCGATCCGTTTGCAGGCCGGTTCGGTACGCAGGGTGTCGTGGTCGTTTGCGCGGATGCCGAAGATGCGGACCATGTCGGCAACCGTGTGCTCG
>SIAJ01000034.1 GCA_009691845.1 Gemmataceae bacterium | reverse complement strand
CCCAGTGCGAACAGAGCAGGAAAAACCAGGCCGATGGCCGCATCTTCCTTCACGAACCGGGATTTGGAAACCGCTTCCACCAGTGCAACCGTGATCAACCCCGTCGCGGCCGCTCCGAGCATCAACAGAGGAGACTTGAGATCGTGCGTGATCAAAAACGCGAGGACGATACCGAGCAATAACACATGCCCAATCGCATCCGTCAGCAATGCCATCCGTCGCAGCACGAGAAACGAACCCAGCACCGCACACGCCGCCGCAGCGACCGAGAGCGAGCCGCACACCTCCCAGAACCGAATTGTGTAAAGGAACGACATGATCAAAACCGGCGCTGGCGGGAAAGCAAATACTCTATCAACGCTTTGTCAAAGCTAATGCCCGTGTGCAACGGAACATAGTCGATGTTTGCCTTGAACGATTCTTCCTTGAAGCGATTGCGGAACTCGTCCACGCTTCGGCGATAGTCTTCTCGCATTCCCTTGGCATCAAGTTGCATCTCCTCTGCACTCTCAACATCAACGAATTCGACCAGGCCTTCGAACGGGAACTCGACTTCTGCTTCATCGAGTACGTGGAACAGGATGATCTCGTTGCCACGGTGACGTAAATGATAGAGCGATTTCAGCAGTTCGTCCGGGTCGGTGAGCAAGTCGCTGAAAATCATGATCAGGCTCTTGCTGCGAATCAGCGCGGCCAGTTGATGGAGCCCGTGTGCCAGGTCCGTTTGCCCGGCCGGTTTCAAGTTCGCAAGCAACGCGAGAATATTACCAAGCTGCGTTCGCTTGCTCTTCGGCGGAATCACGTCGCGGAGTTTGTCGGCACAGGTCACGAGGCCGACCGGATCTTGCTGGTAGATCATCAAGTAGCCAAGGGCTGCCGCCAGGCAGATCGAATACTCGAACTTCGTGAGTCGCTCTTGTTCCGTGCTGGCCGCCGAAAGCAAATGCTGCGAGCCGGAAACTTTGGCCTTTTCCATCTCTCGAACACCACACCAATCCATCGAGGCCGACAGGTCCATCACCAGATAGCCGGTGACGTTCGTCTCCGCCTGGAATTTCTTGACGTAGTAGCGATCGGTCTTGGCATAAACGTTCCAGTCGAGGTCCTTCAGATCGTCGCCGGGCGAGTACTTGCGATGTTCCGAGAACTCGACCGAAAAGCCCTGGAAGGGGCTGGAATGCAGGCCGGCGAGAAACCCTTCGACGATGAACTTGGCCCGCAGGTCGAGCCGAGCAACCTGGGCGATGACATTCGGACGAAGAAAACGTTCAGAAGTGGACATATTTATAGTTCGTCGCTCGAAGCGATCTGCATTCCTGGAAACGGCCTTGATTCAGGAACGAACCATCATCATACAGCCCGCGAGTTTGGAACGACCGGCCTAGCTTTCGAATTTTGGCCCAACCTGGGCGATTCCGCTGGCGCAAGTCCCAACTCAAACCGAGTTTAATGGACGTGGAGCGTAAGGAACTCGATCTCCCACGGAACACACACATGTCCCGTTCACGATATTCCCGCCTGAATTGCGAAACCCTCGAAGCCCGCGACGTGCCATCGACGGCAACGTTGAGTTCGACGGGCGTGCTCAAGATCCTCGGAACTCCGGCCGACGACGAGATCACCGTCCGACAGGTAGCCGGCGTGATCTCGATTGACAACACAACGATTCAATACGCGTCTTCGACCGTGGCTTCGGTTCCGGTGGCCTCCGTGAAACGGATCGACATCTGGGGCTACGCGGGAGACGACACCATCTTCCTCGGTGCCGCCAATCAGGAAGTGGTCGTAAAGACCAACATCTACGGCGGCATCGGCAACGATTGGGTCTATGGCGGCATCGGCACGGACACTATCAAGGGCGGCGCGGGCCACGACTCGATCTTCGGCAATCTCGGAACCGACGCCCTCTACGGGAACGACGGCCACGACTTCCTGGATGATGGCGATCGCCTGAATTCCGAGATCGTCGCTGGCGGACTTGGCTGGGACTGGAACGCGGACGTGGTGGCCATCGGCGGCACGCGGACCAAGGACGTTCAGCAAGGCGACTCGCCTACCTGTTCGTTCCTGGCCAGCCTCTCGGGTCTGTGCGATATTGGCTACGACTTCCGCGAATGGATCACTTACGACGGCGTGAACGAAGAGGGCGTGCCGGTTTACTCCGTTGCGTTTTGGGACGGCAGCGACTGGGCCGAACAGACGATCGAATTCGATGGCACGCTGTTCGACAGCGATGCCGACCCACGCGTTGAAGGTGAATCCTGGGTAGTGCTCATGAACCGGGCCTGGATGGCCTGGCGCGACGACGATGGGACGGCACTTCCAGAAGAAGCAATCTACGCGTTAACGGGAACGGAAGCGTCCAGTGCGGATTACACGGACACGATGATGGCCGACGCCGAGTTGGATGTGATCATCGACACCTTGAACCAGGGCGGCATGGTCGTCGCCGCGACCGGCAACGAACAATACCTGGCAACCGACATCCTGATCGCCAGCCACTCCTACACCGTGCAAGACGTCCAGGAATATCGCGGCCAAATCTGGCTGACCCTTCGCAATCCCTGGGGCATCGACGGCGGAGCACTCACCAGTGGCAACAAGTATGACGGTTTCGTGTTTGTCACCTGGGAAGAGTTCCAGCAGTCGATGGTGACCTTGGCAACATTTTGACCATTCCTCCAACCCGATAGTAGTAGGCACACGGAGTGTGCCTACTACTATCGAATTCATCACTTACGTTTCGGCGTCCGCAACTCGACCAGCCGATCCTTCGCCGGCGGCTTCAGCTTCGACAGCGCCTCGCCAATTTGCACTCTGAGAGCCCAAGCGTATTGCGGCAGCAACGTGTCGTAGGACAGCACGCCTGCATCCTCGCCGGCCGCGCCGGTTCCTTCGCGTTTTCCTGTCAGTTTGAGATGTTCGCGGACTTGCTGGCCGACGGACCATCGAGGTTCGCCCGTGGCCTGGGAAAGCAGCGTGAGGTATTCCACGTCCTGTTGGCCACGCAAGTACGCCTTCAAACGAACCGAGGGCACAGGCTCGACACTACTCACGAACCTTGGCGGGTAGAGCAGCGAAGTTGATTCGGCTTTCTTCCACGCTGCTCCCGAACCGACGGCCAACCACGGGACGATGCCGTCGGCACCCAGCGACCAGGCGTCGATGCACCAGCCGACTGCTTGCGTGTTCGAGCGGCCAATCTCGTTGGCGCTGCCGTACTCGATAATGATGTCGCCATGTACGCGTTGTCGATCCAAGACCATTCGGCGATAACGCCGCCAATCGTTGTTGACCACGTTGTAATCGAGCAGGCCATCGAGCGAATCGCGTTGCCACATGGGCCGGGAGATGTCGGCCCGGAAGACGACCTTTGCCTTTCCTGGGACAGAAGACACGCCTTCGTGGAACGCCTGAGCGTAGTATCGCAAGGCCCAGAAATCCTGGAAGTTGGCCGGCTCGTCGAGGAGCCAGGGTGCGGACGCTCGCGACCAGCCGTTGCGTTTGAAATCGATCTTGTTGTTCAAAAAACCCTGGAATAGCGTGTCGTTCCAGCCGCGTTCATTGACATGTTCCGCGAACTGCTTGGAAGCCGCGACGAAGTTCTTGCGATATTTGTCGTCGAAGGCTTGGTCCGCCCAGTAGCTGCCGTTGTAATGTCCTTCGACAGTGGTTGGCCAATTCTCATGAAGGGGAAGATAGAAAGCGTCGAGAGGCACGCCCTTGCGTGGCAGATCGTCGAAAGCCGTGCCGTCAAAGTAGGGTCCAAACCGTTGATCCCACTTCAGGAAATCAAGATGCGTGCCATTCCAGCCAGGCCCCCAGCCAGATCTGACTTCGCCCCTCTGGGAATAAGGGACCGCGTTCATCACAGTCCGATGTCGATGGGCCAGACGATAATAGCCACGCTCCGGGCCACCAAGACCGTAGGCGTTCATCTCGGCCAGAAAGCTCAACCGATCCGGCAACGTGAAGTCCCAAATGTGAAGAGTGACTGGCAGCTCCAGTTTCTCGGTCCCTGCTTGCAAAGTGAGAGTACCCGAATGATCGCCTGCGGGTGTTTCTTTCGGCACGATGACTTCCACGTGCAGACTACCGACTTTTTGGCCGTCGATTCCTTCGTCTGCGGAAGGCACGGATAGGCCACAATCCAGACGAACTATCGGATCGGGTAGAGGCCGATCGCCAGCGGGAACGTGGACGTAACGCCCAAAATTCGCGGCCAGCTTGGGAAGCGTGAGAAATGCCAGCGTGGGATTCACATCCTTCACCGTGCCCGTGAACACGACCTGAAACCCGATAATCTCGCCCTTGGCCGCGTGCAATCGAACCGTGCGATCCTTCGCGGTCCAAAGGTGATTCGCGGAGGTGTAGCCTGCCGCCTGCTTGGGAATCATCTCACCACTGAGCGGATTGAACTTGTCGAGTTCATCGACGATGGCCGCGGTTGCCGTGCCGAGTTTGGGCAGGTCGCCACCGGCCACGGGCAGGGCAGGGGCCTTACCGGGAAGCGGTTTCGGCTCGAAGCCCGATAGACGCGCAACGCCAGCAACGGCCGCGCCAATGTTTCCCGCACCATCCACGGCACGGATCACGATCGTCGCTTCCGCACCCGGCTTCAGCTTCAGATCACGCAGGTGCATCGTGGCCAAATCGCCTCCTTTTCGCGGAATCGGGATCAGGTAGCGTGGCACCTCGACATCATCCACCTTCACCTGAAACGACCAAACTCCGGAACCGGTATCGCTCGGCGTGATCCAACGAACGCGAGTTTCCCCGGCCGGCAATCCGGTTGGGTCCGATTCGATTTTGGTCACGCGTTCCGGAACCGACTCGTCTGCGTCGCCCAGATACACGGTCAGATACGGGGCCTTCTTCGCACCGGCCTCCCGGCTATGGATGAAGCGATTCGGAAAATGTTTGCTCGTGAACTTTTCCCCATCGCGCAGCCACTCGGAACCCGTGTCGTCGAACATCACGAAGCCATGCCCGTTGCCGGCAATTCTCGCCTTGAGCACTTCGGGGTCGACCGGGATCGTCTGCCAACCCTCGCTGTTGGGCTCGCTCGCGTCATCGTGGCTCCAGGTTGTCCCCCCCTCGCCGAACATCACGGAACAAAGATCGCTTCCCGGGATGGTCCACGGAACATCCGGGTGCTTGCGGTGCTTGAAAGTCGAAGCACCAACCTCTTTCGCGTAAGGACTGCCTTTGCCTTCGACCCATTCTGCTCCGAGTGTTCCCACGCCAATTCGCAAGAGTTTCTCCGGCCCGGCCAGGTTCACGTGCAACGTGGCCCCGTTAATGATCCGCTTTTTGAGCGGCTCGATGTCGATATCGAACAGCGACATTTCCTGATACGCCTTCAGCTTGAGTCGAGGCGATCCGCCATTGGTCGTATCCGCTTCTTCACCGACGATTGAGAGCCAGGTATCCCGCGTAATGTCCACCCGGATCGGCTTCCCCTTCGGTATCGGCAATGCTTTCGGCCCGGACTTCGGCAAATGATCGAGTACCTGGGACTTCACCTCGGTGAGCTTTTTGACGGACAACCAGCCGCGTAGCAGGTAGCCGCTGTTCTTGAGATTGGCCGCGGTCGGCTCGCTGGAAGCCTTGGTGCCGCCGAACTCGCTGGAAGGATGGACGTCGTTCTTGTTCATCAGCGTGCCGTTCCAGTCGTCCGGTCGGCGAGCGAGTATCTCCTTCTCGAAGTCGATGAGCGGCAGACCCTTCTCTTTCGCGATCTCGCGAATCTCGTCGTTGAACAGCTTACCGGCACGCGCGGAGTTGATGTGCGGCGGAATGGTCGAAATGATCGGCACGATCCCGCGTTCAAGCATCATGTCCATGGCGATGATGTAATTTTTTCGAAAATCGGCTGCCGCTCGCTTGGCGCTAACGTCGTTCGTGCCGAGCATGAAAACGACGACCTGGGGCTTGTACATTTCGAGCAGTTTTTCGAACGACGGCATCTCGCGCCGGCCACCGATAAGGATTTCATCGAGACGCATTCCACTGGCGGCGGTGTACGAGCGATTCCCCTGCGGATGATCGAATCGGGCCAGCCACCAGCCATCGCGGTCGTTGTCCTTGCCTGTGTGCATCCATTCCAGGATCTTCTTGTCACCCGGCGTGCGGCCCTCGCCGTAGCGGGCCCACTGGCCGTAGCCGTTCGAGTAGGTGATCGAATCGCCAATGTGCAGCACGACGCCGGGCCGATCCTTGAAGAGGGCTCCGACCTTCTGCATCGGCTTGATGAAATCCCAATCCTGGGCGATCGGTTTCTCTTGGGCCCGAAGAGCCGTGGCAAGAACGAGAATCAGCATGAAGTGTCGCATGTTGATTTGACTGTCCGAGGGCCTGGGGGGCGAACATCTTTGCACATCTGGTGCAAAACGGTGTAATACTGCCCGGCACGTGCCGGGCTTCCCGACCGCCAACATCACAGTAATTCGGAGGCTTCCAAAAGGTAACAGGACTTTTGAAAAATTCGGAAGATTCCTCGAAACCAGACTTCTGGGGCATGCTCGAGTCCGAATCCCTTCCCCCTCCCCGAATTTCAGGGCGGGAGTAAAACACCTACGTCCATTCCTCTCTTTGCAAAGGCCGTTCGCATGGTTCCGATTGATCTATCCGGCAAGGTGGCCCTGGTGACCGGCGTCGGCGACGACGATAGCTTCGCTTGGTACATCTCCAAGACGCTCAACGCGGCTGGGGCCAAGATCGTCCTGGCTTCGCATCCTCGCATGGTCGGCATCGTCGAGAGCTTTCTCACCCGCGACATGGACAAGGCTTCGCGCAAGCTGCCTTATGTCGATGGCGAGTTGAAAGTCGAAAAAGTCTACCCCATGGACGCCCGATTCGATTCGATGGCCGACGTCGACGAAGCGACCAAGAACGACAAGCGATGGAACAAATACCCGTTCTACGGCATCAAGGAGGTGATTGACGCGGTCGGCACAGAATACGGTGGGATCGACATTCTCATCCACTCGATGGCGTTCGCCAAAGAGATCAAAAGCCGGCAGCTCGAAACCACACGGGCCGGCTATTACGAAGCAATTGGCATCAGCGCCTATTCGCTGACGAGCATGTTGCGGGCAGCCGAGCCGTACATGGCGAACCGGCCGGGCGGAGCCAGCGCCGTCGGCCTGACGTATCTTGGCGGCTCCCGCGTGGTGCCATACTACGGCGGCGGCATGTCCACAGCGAAGGCGGCCTTGCAGATCGACGCGGCACAATTGGCACACAACCTGGGCACGAAGAACATTCGCGTCAACCTGATATCTGCAGGCCCTTACGCCTCGCGAGCGGCCAAGGGGATAGGCGATATTCAGCAATCCATCGACTACGCCGCCAAGCGCTCACCCCTGCCTCGCGGCATCGAGGCCAAGGAAGTCGCGGACGCCACGCTGTTTTTGTGCAGTCCGCTAGCAAGCGCGGTGAGCGGTCACACGCTATTTGTCGATTGCGGCTACAACGTGATGGGCATTTGACCGAAGTGATAATTGATACAAAGCCTGTTCAGCGGATATCAATTATCAACTCATATGATCGACGCTCACATCCATGTCGTGCCGCCGAACTTGCCAGGCGTGGGGCCCTTGAGCCCCGGCCTGCGGGCGAGCATTGAGAACGTCGGCCGCGTGGTTCGCGAACAAATGCACGCGGCCGGCATGACTCATGCCGCCGCTATGGGCTGCCTGGATGGCGGACCGGACGACCCCCTGGGCGTTCAACGGACTTTGCAGATCTGCAGGGAAGTAAAAGGCCTCTTTGCCATTGGCATTGCAGACCCGACCCGGCACGACGAAGAACATCTCGAACGAACTGAAGCGCAAATCCGGACCGGCCGAGTTGTCGCGCTGAAGGCGTATCTTGGCTACACCCATTACTTTGCCAGCGATCGCGGCTACGTTCCCTATTACGAATTGGCCGCGAAGTACAAGCTGCCTTTCTTCTTCCACACGGGGGATACTTACTCTCCCTACGGCAAGCTGAAATACGCACATCCACTCACCGTCGATGAGGTGGCGGTCGATTTCCCCAAAGTGAACTTCGTGCTCTGCCATGTCGGCAACCCGTGGACGCTCGATGCGGCCGAGGTGATCTACAAGAACATGAACGTCTGGGCCGACCTCTCGGGTCTGGTCGTGGGTTCGGAAGAAGAAATCGACGCGGAGGCGAACAGCCAGAATCGCCGCGACCTGATCGAACGAATTCGTGCCGCGTTTCGCTACGCGGAACGCCCCAACCGCTTCATCTACGGCAGCGATTGGCCGCTGGCCCCAATGCCGGCGTACTCCGAGTTGATCCACGAAATGATTCCGATCCAATTCCACGAGATGGTGTTTACCGAGAATGCCCGCACTCTGTTTGGGGAGCGGATGCGAGGGTGAGGCATTTTTTGCACAGTTCTGTATAATCAACTTTTGGCCTCGAACACAACTTAATCCATCTTCGCATGACCACCGCCAGTAAAGGCACTTACGCTTTCGTCTCGCTCGGCTGTCCCAAGAACACCGTTGATAGCGAACGCATGTTGGGCAAGCTGGCCCAGGATGGCTACAGGCTCGTCGCCGATGCTTCGGGAGCCGATGTGGTCGTCGTCAACACCTGCGGCTTCATCGAGTCGGCCCGGCAAGAATCGCTCGGGGTTATCCGCGAGATGCTCGAACTCAAGCAGCAGGGCAAGGTCGGTTCCGTCGTCGTTGCCGGCTGTTTGGCGGAGCGTCAACAGGGCATGTTGCTCGAAGAAGTCCCCGAGGTCGATCAGATCGTCGGCGTCTTTGGCCGCGAGGAGATCGTCGGGGCGGTTGATCGGGCGGTCTCGCAACAACGCGAGCAACGCAGCATCTTCCGCCCGGCCCCCGTGCGAGCTTTGGAGGATACATCGCGTCTGCGGATTACACCAAGGCATTACGCCTATCTCAAGATCTCCGAAGGCTGCGATCGACTTTGCACGTTCTGTGCGATTCCGAAGATGCGCGGCAAGCACGCCACGAAGCCGATTGAGGAAGTGATCAAGGAAGCGAAGGAACTGGCGGCCGACGGCGTCCGCGAGTTGATCGTCGTCGCCCAGGATAGCACGTACTACGGCATGGATCTTTATGGCCGGGTGCGGCTTGCCGAGCTTCTGCAGGAACTGGATAAAGTCGATGGCCTCCAGTGGATTCGACTGCTTTATGCCTATCCGGAACATGTGACTGACGAGTTGCTCGACGTGCTCGGTTCCGCGAAGAAGATCGTTCCGTATGTCGACATGCCCTTGCAGCACATCAACGACCGCGTGCTGAAACGAATGCAACGTCGCGTGGATCGGGCGAAGACGGAAGACCTGATCGCCCGCTGGCGGACCGCCGTTCCCGATCTGACCTTTCGCACGACGTTCATCGTCGGCTTTCCCGGCGAAACGGACGCGGAGTTCGATGAACTGTGCGGATTCGTACGCGACACGGCCTTCGACCGGGCGGGCGTGTTCACTTACTCCCTCGAACCCGATACCCCAGCCGCAAAGCTCGATGGACACATGCCAAACGAGATCAAGCAAGAGCGACTCGACCGGCTCATGAAGGTTCAGCAGGAGGTCGCTTTCGCGTGGAGCAACCGGCAAGTGGGCCGCGAAATCGAGGCGATCATAGACGGCAACGACCCCGAGGTGCCGAACCACTATCACGCCCGTGGCCACGCAGACGCCCCGGATATCGACGGCCTGGTCCGAATCAAGGGCAAGAACTTACGGCCCGGCGACATCGTGAAGGCAAAAGTCACGGGAGCCGACGGGTACGATCTCGCAGCACGAGCCATCGGAAATCCCAGATAGTGCTCCATAGATTGCGTAGATTGCACTGATAATACTGGTAGGTTCTCCTCCGTGAAATCCGCTTAAGCTGTGGATGTAACGTATGAACGAAAAGCTCTGCAACGTCCCGAACATCCTTACGATCAGCCGGATTCCGCTGACCGTGCTGCTTTGCGTTTTCATCGATCAACGCCTTTGGCTGCTCGCACTCATCACGTTCGTCGTTGCCGCAATCACCGATTGGATCGATGGTTGGTGGGCGAGAAAGTTCAACCAACTTTCGACGTTCGGCCGGCTTTTCGATCCCCTGACCGACAAGATCCTGATCGGCTCGGCATTTATCTTCCTGGTGACCGTCCCGAAGTCGGCCATGGAAACGTGGATGGTGGCCGTGGTGATTGGCCGCGAGTTGCTGATCACGGGAGTCCGGGGCTACCTCGAATCCCTCGGCAAGAAATTTGCGGCGGATTGGTTCGGCAAGTTGAAGACCATCCTGCAATGTGGCTGGCTAGTGGCGGTGCTCGCATATTTGACGATTCACAATCAGGTCTGGGCGGAACCCCTGGTCCCACTGGTCGAGATACTGCATTACGGATTGCTCTATGCGATGCTCGCGGCCACGATGCTGAGCGGATTGCAATATTGCGTGAAAGCTGTGAAGATGCTGACTGAGTGAGCATCGTAGCCGCACTCGCCAGAGTGCGGGTGCCTCGCTCAGGCAAGTTCTCCCGCGTTCTGGCGAACGCGGCTACGCGGAAATAAGATTCTCTCCATGACTACTCCACTCGGTTTCGCCATCGTCGGCTGCGGCATGATCGCCCGATTTCATGTTCGCGCCCTCGGTGATGTGCCGGGCACTCGCGTCGCGGCACTCGTCACTCGCAATCCGGCGAGTGCCGAAAAACTGATGGCCGAGACCGGCATTCCCGCCGTGCCGATCTATACCGATTTGGCTGAAGCTTTGAAACGCCCGGACGTTCACGTCGTGATCGTCACGACACCGAGCGGCAATCACCTCGAACCCTCCGTGTTGGCCGCAAAGGCTGGCAAGCACGTCGTCGTCGAGAAGCCGCTGGAAATCACACCCGATCGTTGCGACCGCATCATCGAAGCTTGCGACACGTACGGCGTGAAGCTTTGCACAATCTTCCCGTCGAGGTTTCACGACGCGAACACGACGTTGAAAGCAGCCGTGGAAGCCGGTCGATTCGGCAAGCTGACGCTCGGCGAAACCACATGCAAGTGGTGGCGAAGTCAAGCCTACTACGACGAAGGTGGTTGGAAAGGGACGCAGGCCCTCGATGGCGGGGGGGCCTTGATGAACCAGGCCATCCACAACGTCGATCTGCTTTTGTGGATGATGGGTGATGCCACGCATGTCACCGGATTCACGGCCACGCTCGCTCACGAACGCATCGAGGTCGAGGATACGGCCGTCGCTTGCCTTCGCTTCAAGAATGGCGCTCTCGGGGTCATTCAAGCCACCACGAGCGTGCATTCTGGTTTGCCGAAGACCATCGGCATTCATGGCAACCGTGGCACCGTGGTCATCGAGCAGGAAGATGTTCTGAAATGGGATTTTCTCGCAGAAACCCCATCCGACGCGGAAGTCCGTTCCCGTTTCGCCCAGCGAATTGGTGCTTCGGGCGGCGCGAGCGATCCGAAATCCATCTCGTATGAAGGGCACGCCCGGCAACTCGCCGATTTCGTGAACGCCATTCAGACGAACACGGCCCCGAGGGTCGATGGCCGTGAAGGTCGCAAGGCCGTGGCACTGATTTGTGCCATTTACGAATCGATGCGAACCGGGCGAGTCGTCGAGTTGTGACGAGCAACGGTGATCGTCACGTACTTCGAAGTCGGCGTATTGCTGCCGTCTGCCGTACTTCCGAGCGGCACGAGCACGTTGGTTTCAGGAAAATAGGTCGCACAGCAGCCAACGGGTATGTCGTACTCGACCACGATGAACTTCGGCGCGAGTCGAATCTCGCCGCGGAAGTGGCCAGTCAAATCAACCACATCGCCGGCAGCCAGGCCCCGTTCGCGAATGTCGGCCACATTCATCAGCACTACTCGCCGCTCGTTCTTGATGCCGCGATAGCGATCGTCCAGTCCGTACACCGTCGTGTTGAACTGATCGTGCGTGCGAATGGTCATCATCACCAGTTGGCCGGGTTCCACCGACAGCTCGTGCAGCGGGTGGGCCGTGAAGCGTGCCTTGCCGGTTTCCGTCGGAAAAGTCCCCTCACGAGGTTTGTTCGGCAAATAGAAGCCGCCGGGCTTGGTCACTCGTTCGTTGTAATTCTCGAAGCCCGGGATCACGCGTTCGATGCGATCGCGAATCAGGCCATAATCGGCCGTGAATTTTGCCCACGGAATCGCGGAGCGAGAACCGAGTGTTGCCTCCGCTAACCTTGCAACAATGGCGACCTCGCTCAACAAATGCGGCGAGGCCGGACTCAGTGAGCCCTGTGATTTTTGCACGACTCCCATCGAGTTCTCGGTTGTAACGAACTGTTCCTTGCCGTTCTGAACGTCATGCTCCGTCCGTCCCATGCAGGGCAGAATGAGGGCGGTACGTCCCGTTACCAAGTGCGAACGGTTTAATTTGATCGACACGTGGGCCGTCAACCTGCAATTCTTGAGCGCTGCCGCGGTCGCCGACGTGTCCGGCGTGGCCGAGAGAAAGTTGCCCCCCATTGCGAAGAACACCTTGGCCCGGCCATCCCGCATGGCATGAATGGATTCGACCGTATCGAAGCCATGTCGACGTGGGGGATCGAAGTCAAACTCCTTGCTCAAGGCGTCAAGAAACGACTCGGCAGGCTTCTCGTAAATCCCCATCGTCCGATCGCCCTGCACGTTGGAATGTCCGCGAACCGGACACAAACCCGCACCGGGTTTACCGATGCTGCCTCGCATCAGGAGCAGATTCACGACTTCCTGAATCGTCGCCACGGCATGTTTGTGCTGGGTCAGGCCCATTGCCCAACATGCGATGATCCGCTCGTGCGTCGCAACCAGTCCCGTGAGTTGTTCGATTTGATCGCGAGAGATTCCACTCTGTTGAACGAGTTTTTCCCAGGGCAAATTCGTCAGGGAGTCCGCGAGTGCCTCGATCCCGTCCGTCTTTTCCTGAACGAATGCCCGATCGAGTGCGTTTCGTGCCAGCAACGATTTCATCGCACCCTTGAGCAATGCCTGATCGCCGCCGATGCGAACTTGCAGATACAAGTCCGCGAGGGGCGTACCACGTCCGAGCCAGCCGCGAATCTCCTGCGGATTGCGGAAGCCCAGCAACCCCGCTTCCTTCAGCGGGTTGATGGCCACGATCTTGGCACCTGCTCGTTTGGCACCCTGAAGGGCCGTCAACATACGCGGATGATTCGTGCCCGGGTTTTGCCCCAGTATCAAGATGAGTTGCGCTTTCTCGAAGTCTTCGAGCTTCACCGTTCCCTTGCCGATCCCAGTCGTGGGAACGAGCGCGGATCCGCTCGACTCGTGGCACATGTTCGAGCAGTCGGGAAGATTGTTGGTGCCGAACTGACGGACGAACAACTGGTAGAGGAACGCGGCCTCATTGGATGTGCGGCCAGAGGTGTAGAAGACGGCCTCGTCGGGAGATGTCAAGCCGTTTAACTCTTCCGCAATTAACGCGAACGCAGCGCTCCACGCTATCGGCTCATAATGCCGACTACCAGGACGGAGAACCAGCGGCTCGGTTAGCCGACCTTGTTGCCCGTGCCAGTAGTCGGATTCCTTCGCAAGTTCATCGACAGAATGCTTCTGAAAGAACTCAGCCGTCAGTCGGCGAGTGTCCGTCTCCCAAGCAATCGCTTTGGCCCCGTTCTCGCAAAATTCGGTAGTCGAGCGGTGTTTGTCCGGCTCGGGCCAGGCACAACTCGGACAATCGATGCCTCCGGGTTGATTGAGAACACTCAGCGTTCGCATCCCGCGAACGACGCCGGACGTACCGAACACGTGCGCGAGAGATTTTAGCACCGCAGCCGCACCAGCCGCGACGTCTTTAGGCTTCGACAATTTGAGACCTGTAAACTCCTCGGGGCAGAGGCCGTCGGCGGTCGCTTGCGGTTCCATGTGTTTCTCCGGTCTTGTAGTTCAGTTTCCAACCTGAGCTACAAGGCAATCCGTTCCGGCCCCGCGTAGATATTGAATCGCCCATCGCGAACGAAGCCGAGCAACGTCACTCCCAGTCTTCGAGCCAACTCAACTGCCAGGCTCGTCGGGGCTCCGACTGCCGCGAAAATCGGTACGCCGGCGATCGCTGATTTCTGAACCAACTCGAAGCCCGCGCGGCCGCTGACGAGCAGGATATGGTCATCCAAGGGTAATCGCCCGGCCCGAAATTCCGCGCCCACGAGTTTGTCGACTGCATTGTGCCGACCAACATCTTCGAACACGCCGAGAAGGCTTCCTGAATGATCAAAGAGTGCAGCGGCATGCAGCCCACCCGTTCGCGAAAACGTCGGCTGGGCTGCGTGAAGTCGAGCCGGGAGCGAATGGACGAGACTCGGGGGAATGGGCTTCCCACCGGCTCGTGGCCCATCGCAGTTGGCCTCGATCGCTTCGATCGATGTTTTTCCGCAGACGCCGCAACTGGACGTCGTGTAACCTCGCCGATCGAGACGAGTCAGATCGACTTCAAGGTCAGGGTGAAGATCGACCTGGACGCAATTCGTCGAACGACTGGAATGTATGCCAACAATTTGGTCGGGGTGAGTCAAAACCCCTTCGACGAAGAGAAAGCCCGCAGCCAGTTCCGCGTCGTGGCCCGGCGTCCGCATGGTGATAGAGATGGTCGCGAGCTGACGTTCGCGAATCGGGCCGAACGCGATGCGAATGGCTAGTGGTTCTTCTACCGCAAGTTGATCGAGATTCTCCGTGCAGACCTCGCCGCCAACGGCGACGACATTCACCGAAAGCAATTCATCTATGTGAGTAGTGGCGTGCTGGACGCGGGTAGCTCCCATGCCAGCATTCTACCGGCGACGCTCAAGGCGGTAAGAAGTATCGCCTGGCTGCTTGAAACTTCGCCTCAAGACCCGAAACTAATCCCAATGGCCAAGAAACCTCGAAATGCCAAAGTCGATTACGCTGTTTATCTCCTCGTCCGGATTATCGTCTGCTGGGTGCAGATGTTCCCGATCCGCATGGCCCTTGGATATGGGCACGCACTCGCATGGCTGGCTTACCATGTAGACAAACGGCACCGCGAGGTGGCTCGTGAAAACCTGCGCAACGCATTCCCCGTGCGTTGTGCCGATCCGAAAGAGTGCGATCGACTCGTCCGTGCGAGCTATCGGCACTTCCTCACGGTGCTGATCGAAATCGCCTGTATTCCTCGGCGAATTCATTTGCACAACTGGCGATCATGGATCGATGTGTATCAGTACGAAAAGGTTGTCATGCCAATCCTGGGCGATCGGCCCGTGCTGGTCATCACCGCCCATTTCGGTAACTGGGAAATCGCGGGCTATGTGACCGGCGTTGTTGGCTTGCAAACCTACGCCATCGCTCGCGTTCTGGACAACCCGTATCTGCATCGCTTCATGATGAAGTTTCGCGAACGAACCGGGCAGACGATTTTGTCAAAGACCGGCGACTTCGAAAAGATCGTGGGGGTGCTGGAAGCCGGTGGAGCGATTGCTACCCTGGGCGATCAGGACGCGGGCCCGAAGGGGTTGTTCGTGAACTTCTTCAATCGGCCGGCGTCGACGCACAAGGCCGTCGCCCTTCTCGGCTTGCAGTACGATGCGGTGATGGTGATCGCGGGCATTCCCCGGATCGGCAGTCCGATGAAGCATCGCTGGGAGATCGTCGATTCAATCGATCCCCGCGACTATGCCGGCAAGCGTGGCACGGCAGTGAAGGCGATCACCGAGCGATTCACGACGGCCATCGAAGAGATGGTTCGCCGCTATCCCGAGCAATATTTTTGGATGCATCGACGCTGGAAGAGCCAGGCGCCGCCCGAGAAGAATGCGAATGCAGCAACGAGGGAAGTTCTGACACCTCAGGAGAATCCGACATGAAACTCATCGCACGTTCGATCATTGCGATTGCCCTGATTGGCGCTCCGTCCTGGGCCGAAGAGAAAAAGGCGGAGGTTGCCTGGACCAAGCTTTTCGACGGTAAAACGCTCGATGGCTGGAAGCCCTCCTTCAAGGAGTTCAGCGGCAAGGCCGAGGTGAAAGACGGGGCAATCGTCTTGCAAAAAGGCATGAAGATGACCGGCGTGACCTATGCCGGCAAGGACTTTCCGAAGAGCGATTACGAAGTGGTTCTCGAAGGCAAACGCGTCGAGGGCAAGGATTTCTTCTGCACGACGACATTTCCCGTGGGCGATGGTTTCTGCTCGCTGGTCGTCGGCGGCTGGGGCGGCATGTTGACTGGGATTTCCAGCATCAACGGGGCGGATGCTTCCGAGAACGAAACAACTTCGTCGACCGAATTCAAGGACAACAAGTGGTATCAGGTGCGCATTCGCGTGACCGAAAAGAAAGTGGAAGCCTGGATCGGGGAAGAAAAGGTCGTGGAGGTTGAACGCAAGGGCCGAAAATTCTCGACGCGAATCGAGTGCGAGGAATGCCAGCCTTTCGGCCTGGCGACCTACGACACTGTTGGTGCAATCAGAGACATCAAGTTGCGAAAGTTGACGGACGCGGAGAAAGTCGCAGCCCCACCAAAGAAGTAGCGACTTGACGTGCAGCGATTAATCAAACTGACCGGAACCGATCTTCGCCGGATCGTACGGCTCAATCCATTGGATGATCTCGATGCGGTTATCGTCCGGATCAAGAACAAAGAAGCGGTCGCAATTCGGTATGAGCGTGGTTTCCCGAGTCTCGACGCGGTGTTTGTGAAAATGTACGCGGGCCATCCGGATGTCGGCAACCCGTAGCGCAAAATGTCGCGGGCTGGGCAGATCGGCCTGTGGCTTCAACAAGAGATGCAACTGCTGGTTGCCGAACTCGAACCAAAGAGCCTTGAAGTCGAAGGTGCGTGGCTTCGCGATCTCCTTTAAGCCAAGCACATCGCGATAGAAGTGCCGGCCCCGATCCAGATCGGTGATCAGGACGGAGACGTGATCGATGTGCGTGACACCCAGACTCATGGCTTACCGCTTTCGCTTGGCGAAGAACTCAGCAATCAGTTGCTTCGCGTTTTCCGAGCAGGCCAACCGCAAGAATGCTTCGGTTTCCAGGTGAATCCCGGTGGTCAAGTCGCCGATCGCCCCTTGAATTGCGACTTTGAGAATCTCTCCCGCCGCAGGCCGCATCGGCAATTCTATCTCTTCGAGCGTGTGGGGAACGTCCGCAAGAAACTCGGCCGAGGGGAGCATGTCTGCCAGGACCGGCCCTCGTTTGACCTTGCGCACTTCCCGCCAAGCGCCGCTTTGCAGCCAGCGATGTGCCGCCGCTTCTAGTTGCCCCGAGTCAACCGTTTCATCCACGAGATCGTCGGGTGCGGGATCGCTGGCATCGTAGCTCTCGCCCGTGAGCATTCGCTCAAGAGCCTCTTCGACACCGACTAGCCGGGTAAGTCGTTGAGAGCCACCCCATCCGGGCAGCAGTCCGAGTTTGATCTCGGGCAACCCCAGTTGCACACGTGGGTTCGTACCGCAGACACGGAAATCGCAAGCCAGGGCGACTTCCAGGCCCCCACCGAGCGCCGCACCGTCGATGATGGCGACGGTCGGAAACGGCAGGGCTTCGAGCGTATCGAGTACGCAGTGGCCGAGTCCCATAAGTGTGCGAATCGAGGCGGATTCGCCGCCGGCCAATTCCTTGAGATCCGCCCCGGCAATGAAGATGCCTGGCTTGGCACTTTCGATGACGAGCCCTTGAAGGTCGGTACGGGGGATGAGTCCGTCGAGTACCTTGCCGAACTCCGTCCAGATGGTTGTCGAGAGCACGTTGGCCCGGCTGTCGGGCTGATCGATGACGAGTTTTGCGACCCGATCGGCAATCGTCAGTCTGAAAGCATCGGCCATCGAACTGTTCCTGTAAGTGCGATGCGTTGGCTCTGATTTTGGCACCAACACGGGGCCTCCGGGAGGCCATGGATCAAATAATACGGAAACGAAGCCGTCGCGCCGCGAAGCTCAGCCGTTCCCCGCACGGGTCGAATTTCAATGGCAATGGCAGCAGTCGATGCACAACGATGCCCTAATACGCGTTCCGATGCACCAGCCCGTTCCAGACGGTCATCCACATGATCTTGAGATCGAACCACGGGTTCCAGTGGACGATGTAGTACAAGTCGTACTGAATGCGTTTTCGCAGCGAAGTGTTTCCTCGCCAGCCGTTCACCTGCGCCCAACCCGTGATCCCACATTTCACCGCGTGGCGAGCCATGTAGTTCGGGATCGTCGTGCGGAATTCTTCGATGAACACTGGCCGTTCCGGTCGAGGGCCGACGATCGACATGTCGCCTCGGAGAACATTCCAGAACTGCGGTAGCTCATCGAGGCTCGTCTTGCGCAAGAAACCTCCGATGCGGGTTTTGCGATCGTCCCCCTTGGCCGCCCACACGGGTCCGGTAGCGGCCTCCGCATCGACCCGCATGGATCGGAACTTGAGCATCTGGAACGACTCACCGTTCAGGCCGCATCGTTCTTGGCGAAAGAAAACCGGGCCCTTACTGGTCAGTTTCACGAGGATTGCGATCAAGAGCAAGAGCGGAGAAAGGATGACCAAAGCCAGGCTCACCAGCAAGATATCCATGACACGCTTGACCCAGATGTTCACGCCATAATGCGGACTTTCCCGCAGGCCAACGATCGGCATGCCTTCGAAAAACGTCGTGGTCAGCGTGATACCCGCGAGATTGGGAACATCGGCGACCAAACGCACATCGACCATCTTCTGCGATAGTACGTCAAACACCTTGCGTGATTCATGAAATCGGTTCATCGGCAGGCAGATGAATACGTGATCGATGGTGTACTTGTCGATCAAGGCGGGCAGATCGTGGGTCGTTCCAATAATATCCAGATCGCTCGACCAACGCGTGGGGTTGTCTTCGATGAAGCCGACGTTGCGAAATCCCATCCAGGTTGCCGAACGCAGCGCCGTCGCTGTCTTACGTGCTGTGCGCCCGGTGCCGATGATGACCGTAAAGGACGGGTTGTAGCCCCTGCGGCGCAGAAAATGGATGCCCCACCAGGTCAATCGACGCGAGATCAAAACGATCACGATCGACAAGACTGCAAAAGCGGCCATCGCACCGCGAGAGACGTAATCGTCCTGCAAGAAGAACGCAGCCCCCGAGGTCATCAGGACCAGCAACGGCACACCCTTCAAGACCGCCCAGAGTTCCTCACGCAAACGGCGAAGGCGCTGAATCTCGTAATTCTTGGTTAGCCAAAACGCAAGAGCGGCAAGCGCCATCACCAGGGGAATCGCGTCGAGGCACCACTCGAGAGGGGGTTGTTCTTTCGGAATCGGAAACAGCCCGGAAAAACGTAGATAGTACGCGCCGATCCAGGCGACGCCAACCGAAAGCACGTCGCACAGGCAAATCCAGGCGGAGAGAGTTTGGCTACGCCTCTTGATCATCTCGGCTTCCGCTGAGTTCTACCACGCATTTAGTCTACTCCCCACGACGAAGGCCACGAAGGCCAGTACCGCCAGGCAGGTCACGGCAAATCCTAACGTAACCAATTTTTCCCGCTGGGAAAGCCCACGCTTGGGTGACGGAGCAGGCAGGTCGGGTTCGCCACGATACTTCCAATGCAATCCACAAGCAAGAGCGACGTGTCGCAAGTAGTGGGCTTGCGCCGTCGAATCGGCGAGCAGCAAGGTCTCCAGCACAAGCCGGCCGTCCTCATTGATCGTGCCATCGAGGAGTTGATCCGAAAGTCGGCCCAGATCCATTGCGCCGCCTGGTAACGGTGGGCCGAGCCGAACTTCCTCATCGAGCGAAGAAACAATGGTCGCATTCAGAAGCGTCAAGTCTCGTGAAACCATGCTGGCCGGTCGCTCCTCGGCCAAGGCAATCTGCTCCGCCGTCAGCCCAATCGCATATTTTCGACGCAGCAGTTCTTGTTCGGGCGGCGGCAATCGGCCCAAGAGCGCGGATAATCGCACGGGATATCGGTCAAGTCGCTCAATAATTGGGCCAAGAGAATCGATGAGCTGACCAAACAAAGCATCCCCAAAGGGCTTAGGATGCGAAGACCCGCGAAGATCCCTGGACGCCCGCGATGCAATGTCGTTGCACCATGCCGCAAACTTGGTCTTCGGAGCGTACCCTTGAGATTGATCGAGCCGTGACGCTGTTTCTTGAAACGCAGCGTCGGCTTCCTCGGCCTTCGGAAGGAGCGCTCGCAGATAGACAGATAACCCCCACCGCAATGGTTCGAGTCGTTCGCGGAATGGATCCTGATCGTCCAAGCTTTTCATCCTGAACTCAAAGTCGTTCGTGGGTGGCTCGCTCACCCGTAATGAGCCGGGCCGAGCGGTTCCGCGTGAGATAGTTCCAGAACCACTGGAACAACACCATGGCCCGATTCGAGAAGTTAATCAAGTACACAATGTGCACGAAGAGCCAGGCCAGCCAGGCAAGGAAGCCGGACAGCTTTAACCAGCCGACTTCGGCCACGGCCGAATTTCGCCCGATCGTGGCCATGCTTCCCTTGTCCCAGAACGAAAACTGGCCAACATCGGCCGTCCCCCCCACCCGCTTGAGGATGGCCTTCGCGGCAAACTTTCCACCCTGAATAGCCCCCTGAGCGACGCCAGGGACTGGCTTGCCATTCGATGTCGCCGCCGCCATATCGCCGATCACGTAAATATTGGGGTGACCGGGGATCGTCAAATCCGGCTGCACGATTGGACGGCCGCCTCGATCAATCGGGGCACCGGTCGCATCCGCGAGCATTTTGCCGAGCGACGAAGCCTTGACGCCGGCCGCCCACACGACCGTGGCCGTTTCAATGCGGTGGATGGTGCTGCCCCGTTCGACCAGCACATGATCGGCTTGAATGTCCTTCACCTTGGCGGACGTCCAGACCTCGACACCCATGCGTTTGAGCACTTTCTCCGCGTTGCGAGACGATTTCTCGGCGAACGGTGGCAGTAACCGGCAGTTTCCTTCGACAAGAATGATGCGGGCGGTTGCAGGATCAAGCGAGCGAAAATCGTGCCGCATGGTGTGCCGGGCCAACTCGCTGATGGCCCCAGACATCTCCACCCCTGTTGGTCCGCCCCCAACGATCACGAAGGTGAGGTAGCGCTCGCGGTGCCCGCCTGCTGCCGAACGCTCGGCCTCCTCGAAGGCGGTCAATACGCGGCGTCGAATCTCGGTTGCTTCCTCCACACTTTTCAGGCCCGGAGCATGTTGCTCCCACTTGGCGTTGCCGAAATAGTTGTTGACGGCTCCTGCCGCGACGATCAGGCTATCAAACGGAAGTCGTTCTCCGCCCACGAGAACGGATTTCCCGGCGACATCGATGCCAGCGACTTCGCCAAGCAGAACGCGGCAGTTACTTTGATGCTTCAAGACCGATCGCAATGGGGCGGCAATGTTGGCCGGCGACAGCGCACCCGTGGCGACCTGATAAAGGAGAGGTTGAAACAGGTGAAAGTTTCGCCGGTCGATCAGCGTCAGTTCGACATCGGAGCCACGCAACGCTTGAGCAGCGTTCAGGCCCCCGAAGCCGCCACCGATGATGACCACCTTGTGGCGAGCGGACGTGCGATGAGTGGATTCGGTGTTCATTTACCTTTGTCCTACGAACCGAGCTAACATCAGGCGAGCGGAACGTAGTGGCCCGTGCGATGCGGGATGGGTTGTGGCCGAGCCTAGTGGACGTTCGCTCCGCGAACGGCAAAGCAGCCTAAGGAGGGAGAATGAAGTGCATTCTGGGCACTCGCCTCACGTTCGCGGAGCGAACGTCCACAAGGTGTCGCAAATGCTCGCCTTGATTTAAGATTCGCCCGAACCTAGAATCTCTCAACTTTACCTGAAGCGTATTTCTTAACATGTGCGTGAGTCAACCAGACGATTGCCCGATGGGCTTTGGCGGGTATAAGATACCGGGAGGCGACCTCGCCGAACCGATTAGCGATAATGGTGCTCCGAATACATAGGAGCCTTTGACCAGCGACCGCAGATTCGCCGACCGGGTTGTCGGCACGCCGGAGATTTCCTCAGATGTACGAACGATTCACGGACCGGGCTCGCAAGGTGATGCAGCTTGCCAATCAAGAGGCACAGCGATTCAACCACGAGTACATCGGGACCGAACACATCCTCCTCGGCCTGGTGAAGGAAGGATCGGGAGTCGCGGCCAATGTTTTGAAGAACCTGGACGTGGACCTACGCAAGATTCGGCTCGAAGTCGAAAAGATCGTGCAAACCGGTCCGGGCGGCGACCAGGTTGTTCTCGGCAAGCTTCCGCACACTCCGCGTGCCAAGAAAGTGATCGAATATTCGGTCGAAGAGGCACGCAATCTGAATCACAACTACGTTGGCACGGAACACCTCTTGCTCGGCCTGTTGCGCGAGCAGGAAGGCGTAGCGGCTCAGGTTCTCATGAACTTGGGCTTGAAGCTCGAAGACGTTCGAGAAGAGGTTCTGAATCTTTTGGGTCACAATATGCCAGAGTCCAGTGAAGGGCCAAGCGAAGGCAACGGCGGCACGCGTGAACGACCTTCCAAGGGGAAGTCGAAGACGCCTGCTCTCGATAGTTTCGGACGCGATTTGACCGAACTTGCTCGACAGAACAAGCTCGATCCCGTCATCGGCCGGGCCAACGAGATCGAGCGCGTCATCCAAATCTTGTCGCGGCGTCAGAAAAACAATCCGGTTCTGCTCGGTGAAGCAGGCGTGGGCAAGACGGCCATCGTCGAAGGCCTCGCTCAAATGATCATTGAGGGGAACATCCCGGAACTTCTTCGCGAGAAGCGATTGGTCGTTCTCGATCTGGCCATGATGGTTGCGGGAACCAAGTATCGAGGCCAGTTCGAGGAACGCATCAAGGCGGTCATGAACGAGGTACGCCGGGCCAAGAATACGATTTTGTTTATCGACGAGTTGCACACGCTCGTCGGGGCGGGCGGCGCGGAAGGGGCCATTGACGCTTCCAACGTTCTGAAGCCTGCTCTCGCCCGTGGCGAGATCCAGTGCATTGGTGCGACCACACTCGACGAGTACCGCAAGTACATCGAGAAGGATGCCGCTCTCGCCCGCCGCTTCCAGGACATTCTGGTCAATCCCCCTTCGAAAGAAGAGACAATCGAGATTCTCAAGGGTCTTCGCGACCGTTACGAGTCCCATCACCGCGTGCAGATCACCGATTCGGCCCTGGCCTCTGCGGTGGAACTCTCCGATCGATACATCACGGGGCGATGCCTGCCAGACAAGGCCATCGATGTAATCGACGAGGCCGGCGCCCGCATTCGCCTGAAGGCCATGACCCGGCCACCGAATCTCAAGGACATTGACGAGCAAATCGAAAAGCTCAATCACGACAAGGAAGCGGCAGTAGCCGAGCAGGATTTCGAGAAGGCTGCCAGCCTGCGCGATCAAGCCGACAAGCTCAAGAAAAAGAAGGACACCATCACCAAGGAATGGCGGGAGAAATCCAAGGAAGCCGATGGCGTGGTCGACGATGAAGTGATCGCGGAAGTCGTGAGCAAGATGACCGGCGTTCCGCTGAAACGACTCGGCGACGACGAAACCGCCCGTTTGCTCAAGATGGAAGACGAATTGCACACGGCGGTCGTCAGCCAGCACGAAGCCATCCAGGCAATATCCAGGGCAGTCCGCAAGAGCCGGGCTGGGCTGAAGGATCCGAAGCGACCGATGGGCTCTTTCATTTTTGCCGGGCCGACGGGCGTTGGAAAGACTCTGCTCGCTAAGCAGCTGGCCAAGTTCATGTTTGGAGACGAGAACGCACTGGTCCAACTCGACATGAGCGAGTACCAGGAGAAGCACAACGTCAGCCGCCTGTGGGGTGCCCCTCCCGGCTACGTGGGTTACGAAGAAGGCGGCCAACTCACGGAGAAGATTCGTCGCCGTCCGTATAGCGTGGTCCTGCTCGACGAGATCGAAAAGGCCCACCCAGACGTCTGGAATTCGCTACTCCAGATCATGGAAGAAGGCCGGCTGACAGACAGCTTTGGTCGGCAGATCGACTTCAAGAACGCGATCATCATCATGACCACCAACATTGGTGCGAGCGAAGTCATCTCGAAGGATCGATTCGGCCTCGATCAGTACACGAAGAAGGACACGGAAGCCAGCTATCAGGACATGAAGAAGCGGCTGAAGGTGGAGATGGAGAAGAACTTCCGGCCGGAGTTCTTGAATCGCGTGGACGATACCATCGTCTTCCGCGGCCTGACGGAAGCAGACCTCAAGCACATCGTCAACATGGAATTGAAGAAGGTGTCCAAGCGATTGAAAGACAAGGGCTTTACCCTGGACGTCACGGAGCCGGCCAAGGCGCTGATGATCGAGAAGGGTACCAACGTCGAGTACGGTGCCCGTCCCTTACGCCGGGCCATCGAGAACCTGCTCGAAGATCCGCTCTCGGAGGACTTGCTCCGCGGGACGTTCGTCGGAGCGGATACGATTATCGTCAAAGCCGATGGCGAAGGCGATGATGCCAAGCTCATCATGGAGGGCGTGAAGTCGGAGAAGCCCGTGACGCCGGTTGAAGAGCCTGCTGCTGTCGCGCCGGTCGCAGTTGGGGCAAAGTAATTCAGAAAGATTTCGAGGGACGTATGGGTCATACAAGACCGATGCGTCCCATTTTTAATTCCCGAACCAAGCCGGATAACCGCTCGTAACAACCCTATCGCCCCTTCCTTTTACGCTTTCCGTTCCCTAAAACGCATTCAACAAAGAATTGCAAACCCCGGAGGGTATTCATCGTGTCGCGACTCCGTCTACTGACTGCTTGCAGCCTTGCTTTTGCCTTGTTGACCGCTGTCGTTGCTCAGGAAAAGAAAGATCCTGTTCCGCCAGCCAAGAAGGAAGAGGGTAAAGTCGAGCCCAAAAAGGTAGAACCAAAAAAGGTAGACGAACCCAAGAAGGAGCCGGCCAAGGTTGAGCCTTCGAAGGTGGAGCCACCCAAGGTCGCGCTGCCGGCTGGAGATAATCCTCTGGCCTGGAAGTTCGTCAAGGATCAATCCTTCTGGCAGGAAATGACCACAAAGACCATTCAGAACATCAAGGTTCAGGGCCTCGACGTTGGCCAGAACCAGGAGCAAACTTTCTTCTTCAAGTTCGAGCCGGTGAAACAAGAAGGGGACAAGTGGATCGTCAAGCAGACGATCGAAGGCGTGAAGATGAAGATCGACATCGCCGGCAGCCCGGTTTCTTACGATTCGACCAACGAGGCAGCAGGCGGTGGTTCGAACACGGCCCTCAGCGAGTTTTTCAAGGCTCTCAAGGGATCGCAGTTCACCCTGACCATCGCCAAGGACATGACCGTCGAGAAAGTCGATGGCCGCGATGAGTTCTTGAAGAAGTTGGTGGCCGCGAACAAGCAGCTCGAACAACTGCTGAACCGAATCCTGAGCGAAGAGGCTCTCAAGCAGATGGCAGATCCCAGCTTCGGTGTGGTGCCCAAGGAAGTCAAGAAAGTCGGCGAGAAGTGGTCGAAGACGGTCAAGCTCGGACTCGGGCCGTTGGGCAGCTATGACAACACTTACAACTTCACATACGCCAAGCAGACCGGCGATAATGCCGAAATCGACGTGGCGGTGGAACTGAAGTACACCCCGCCGGCGGCCGATCAGGGTGGCGAGACGCTTCCCTTCAAGATCAAGGCTGGCAAGATCGATCAAGTGAAAGACGACAAGTCCAACAAGGGCAAGGTGCTCTTCAACACCAAGCTCGGCCGGATTGAATCGTCCAATATCTCGGTGAAAATGACCGGGGCTCTCACGCTGGACATCGGCGGAACAACCACCGAAGTCACGCTGACGCAGGATCAGTCGACGGAAGTCAAGACTTTTGACAAGAGCCCAATCGTCGAGAAGAAGTAATCGTAGGTTGGAGTTTGAACATCGCTCGCCGCCGGAATCCCCGGCGGCGATTTCGTTGAGAGACCCGTCATGCGAACCGTCGTCTTCGGTTCTCAAGGCCAGCTAGGCCGCGACCTGTGCCCCGTCCTTCCGGGCGAGGTCATTCCGCTTGCCCGCGTCGATGTAGACCTAACGGACTCCAAGGCAATTGCCGATAGACTCGCGAGTTTGAAGCCAAACCTCGTGGTAAATTGTGCGGCCTACAACTTCGTCGATAAGGCCGAGAGCGAGCCGCAAAATGCGTTTGCCGTGAATGTATGGGCAACGCGGACGTTGGCCCAGGCCTGTCAAAGTCTTGGGATCAAGTTCGTCCACTTCAGCACAGACTATGTCTTTGGTCTGGATGAGACGCGACAGGAACCGTGGACGGAGACCGATTCGCCTGGGCCGGTGAGCGTGTACGGACTGAGCAAACTTGCCGGCGAATATCTGGTTCGAAGTATTTGCCCCGACCATCTCGTGATCCGGACCTGTGGCCTATATGGCGTGTGGGGCACGGGAGGAAAAGGTGGCAACTTCGTCGAGACCATGTTGAAGCTCGCAGCCCAGGGCAAGCCGCTCCGCGTGGTGGACGATCAACGTTGTACGCCCAGCTACACCGCCGACGTGGCAGAGGCGACGGCAAAGCTGATCGAGACTGGGGCACAAGGATTGTTCCACATCACGAATGCCGGCGACTGCTCGTGGTACGAGTTAGCGAAAGAGATATTTCGCCTTGCTGGGGTGAACCCACAGCTAGCGCCGATTTCTTCGATGGAATTCAATTCGATTGCACGTCGGCCAGCATACAGTGTGCTGTCCACTTTAAAAGTTGTGGCTCTTGGGGTAGCGCGTCTCAGGCCCTGGAGCGAGGCAATAAGGGCCTACCTGGAGAGACGCGGCAATGAAAGCTAAATGTTTTCTTTGGCAAGCTTCTGAGTGCAGACAACCTCAGGGGGAAAAAGGTTGAATTCCAGAAACTCTTGGAGATGGAGATGTGCCCGCCGCTGTGCCTGCCCCCGCCTCCGCCGTACCCGCCTGAGAGTTGATAGGCCTGTTTTGTCGACGGAGGCTGATAGCGCAGAAAAGGCGACCAATACCGCTGGCCGTCTTTTCTACGCGGTGGGTAAGAAGAACCGTTGTAGTGACGTCGAGCAGCGGATAAACGAATGCGAAAGGCCATTACACTGATCGAGTTGCTCGTGGTAATTGCCATCATGGCGATTCTACTCGGATTGTTGCTGCCAGCAGTTCAGAAAATTCGCGAAGCCGCTTTGATGGCCCAAAGCCAGAACAATCTCAAACAGATTGGTCTCGGACTTCATCATCTGTCCGCCAACCATGATGGAAAGCTGCCAAGCGTGATATTCGAATCAATGTACAAGCATGATGCTTTCGTCACGCTCTTGCCCTATCTTGAGCAGGCGGCGATCTTTAACCAATTGACCGTTCAATCACAGCGACCGCCTTTCTTCGACGAGTTTCGGAAACCGGTCCGAGTGTTTATGAATCCTTTGGACCCCTCTAAATCCACGCCAAATCCAGCGGTCACCGAGTACTACGGCCAAGCCGTTGACATCAATCGGCTGTCAGTGTCGAGCTACGCCCTCAACGCCCAGGTTTTTTCTTCTTTCCCAGAACTCAGCCACATCAAGGATGGATTGTCCCAAACGATCTGGATGAGCGAGCATTACGGCTGGAACTGCAAGCAGACGACTTTCTCCTATGTCCTAGGACTTTCGAGCCGGTGGTCCCCGTGGCAACCAGCGACCTTCGCACATGGAGGTGCGATAGTCGGCCGCCCTTCGCCTGGCGACTACTACCCGATTGCATCGGGCAACCCTCCTGTAAGCATGGCTGAAGGGAACAAGACTTTCCAGGTGAGGCCGCGGATTAATGAGTGTGACCCTCGGCTACCAAACTCGAGTTCAACTCGTGGGCCCCAAGTCGCTCTCGCCGATGGCAGTGCTCGGCTTCTTTCTC
Source organism: Gemmataceae bacterium (assembly GCA_009691845.1). Classification (GTDB taxonomy): domain Bacteria; phylum Planctomycetota; class Planctomycetia; order Gemmatales; family Gemmataceae; genus SIAJ01. Next base: position 24,047 of record SIAJ01000034.1, on the reverse strand, counting down.
CAAATATGGCAGCCCACATTTTCTGGGGAATGGTAAGTCCCAATTCTGGCGAAGTCCTACTTTCCGAGTAAACACGTTGCTTCGACCATTTTCCACACAACTAATCTCTTGATCGAAAAGCCTTGAGATGTCGGTATCTTCGGATTCCGGCAAACGCGCTTGACCTCGCGGGACAAAGCGTGTAGAAAGTAGTTGAGATTAAGTCTCAATAGCTCCCGCCTCGGTCGTTCATGCCACTAAGTCCCATATTCCCACTCGACATGCTGAAGCCCGGCGAATGGGCGGACGTCGCGGATGTCAGCGGCGATGCTGGATGGGTCTGCCGAATGGCCGAACTCGGGCTTCGTGAGGGCTGCCGGATTCAGATGATTCAGGATGGCACGCCGTGCTTGTTGCGTGTCGCCGACTGCAAACTCTGCCTGCGTAGTGACGATACGTCCCAAATTCTCGTACGCCCGCTTCATTCGGCAAAGGTCGTTTGATGCCGACTCTGGACGAGATTCCGCTTGGCCGCAAGGGGCGAATCGATTCCATGTCGGCTCCGCCGGGCTTGTTGCAACGTCTTCTCGAACTTGGGCTGATGGAAGGTGAAGAAGTCCGCGTTGTCACCCATGCCCCTCTTGGCGACCCGATCGAAGTTGAATCCTCCTTGACCCGGCTGAGCCTTCGAAAAGCGGAAGCCTCTCACATTCACGTAGTCCTGATCGATTGAGACTTGTTCTCAATCTTCACAAGCAAACATAAATGTCGCTGCCAACCCTCACTGTGGCTCTCGTAGGAAACCCTAACACAGGGAAATCCACTCTCTTCAACGCACTCACGTGCCTGCGGCAACACGTTGGCAACTATCCCGGGGTGACGGTCGAAAAAAAGATCGGCACCTGTCGAGATGGCGAGATTAAGCTTCAGATCATCGATCTTCCTGGGACATATAGCCTGGCTCCACGCAGCCCGGACGAAATGGTTTCGGTCGATCATCTTCTCGGGCATCTCAAGGACGAACCACGACCCGACGTTATCGTAAGTATCGTCGATGCGACTAACCTGGAACGGCATCTGTATCTCACGACACAGTTGCTCGACCTTGGCCAACCAGTCGTGCTCGCCGTGAATCTTATCGACCGTGCCAAGAACCTGGGTATCCAGATCGATTTCGCGCGACTCAGCGAACGACTTGGCCTGCCGGTCGTGCCGATTCAAGCCAATCGCGGCGTTGGTCTCGATGCACTGAAACAGGCAATACTCTCGGCCGGCAACAGTGGTGTTCTTCCCAAGCCCGTGCCATTTCCAGAGCCGTTCCAGAAAGAACTGCAAGCTCTCTCGGCTGCCATTGGCCCGGGAGTCGAGCCCTATCTCATCGAGCGATTGCTCCTCGATGTCGGTGGGCACACGGAACGACAGCTCTCCGAAAAACTTGGGCCGACACTGGCAAGCCGAGTCGGTGATGCTCGTGCACGACTTGCGACCGCGGGTTGCCCGGTTCCTGCAGTCGAAGCCCGCACTCGCTTCAGCTGGATTCGCCAGGCTGTCAGCGACTGCATCACTCGGCCCGCAACTCGCCCCGTCACCTGGAGCGACAAGCTCGACCGCGTCTTCACGCACAGGATTTGGGGCACGCTGATCTTCCTCTTGTTGATGTTCGCCGTGTTCGAGGCCATCTTCATCGGTGCTGAACCCTTGATGAAATTGATTTCCGCCGCCAAAGACTGGCTAGCCGAACTCGTGAAGGAGGGGCTATCACCCGGCCCACTGCGAAGCCTGATCGCGGACGGCATCATCAATGGCGTCGGCGGCGTGCTCGTGTTTCTGCCGCAAATCATAATCCTGTTCGCGGTCATCGCAGTTCTCGAAGATTGCGGCTACATGGCCCGGGCTGCATTCTTGATGGACAAGCTGATGGCCAAATGCGGGCTGAACGGCAAGTCGTTCATCCCACTGCTTTCGTCGGTGGCCTGTGCGATCCCCGGAATCATGGCCACGCGCGTGATTGAGAATCGCCGCGATCGCTTGGCCACCATCCTGGTCGCCCCTCTGATGAGTTGTTCCGCGCGATTACCACTGTACACGCTGCTGATCGGCGTGTTCCTGAGCGATCCGTGGTGGCTGCCCGGCGTCACGCTGTTCGGACTGTACATGATCGGCCTGATCACTGCCCCGCTGGTTGCACTCGTTCTGAAGCGCACGCTGCTTCGCGGGGAGACGCCGATTTTTGTGATGGAAATGCCAGCCTTCAAAGTACCGCAAGTGCGGGCCGTCATTCGCCGCATGGTTGGTGCCGGCTGGGCCTTTGTCTATCGGGCGGGCACCATGATTCTCGCTTCCATGATCCTCGTTTGGGCCTGCCTGTATTTTCCGGTCACCATGCCGGATGGCCGCTCCTACGACGTAGCCACCGAAGAGCGTCGGGATGAAGCGAAATCGCTGGAAGGCGAAGAAAAAGAGTCCAAGCAGCAGGAAGCCAATGCGCTGCACGGCGAGTGGAAACGTCAGAGTTATCTGGGCCGGCTTGGCCGCTGGCTGGAGCCGACATTCACGCCTCTCGGCTGGGATTGGAAGATCGGCATGTCCGCACTGGCCTCGTTCCCGGCACGCGAAGTCATCGTCGGCACCCTTGGTATCGTCTACGATCAAGGCGAGAAAGATGAGGAAGAGGACGGGGAGAAGAAGGTCGCGGACACTCCGCTCGGCAAGACGATTCAGGAAGAATGGTCCAAGGACGAGCATCGGGGCAAGTATCGCATCCCAACGGCACTCAGCCTTCTAGTGTTCTTTGCTCTCTGCTGTCAGTGTGCCTCGACGTTGGCCGTCATTCGCCGGGAAACACGTTCGTGGGCTTGGCCCGCATTCACGTTCACGTACATGACCGTTCTCGCCTACATCGGTGCATTGGTTACCTTTCAGATCGGTAAGCTGATTGTGGGATGACCGCAATGAACTGGGAACTGACCATCACCGGGCTAATTGTCATCGCGGCCGCGATCTTTGTGGTTCGCGCGATCGTCAACTCGATTCACGGCAAGAGCAGGGGCGGCTGCGGTCCGAAGTGCGGCAAGTGCGGCTCGGTCGAAGTGCCGCCAGTGCCGGGGAGAATTGGATTGCCGCAAGTGCCCGGTTCAGCCTGAGTGCCCCCAGACCAACTCGTTCAACTCCCGCTCGCTCAATTCATTTAAAAAATTGCTGGCTACGGCCAGCCTACTGTCGGATCGCTCGGCCATGTGGGCGACACAGGCGAGCACCTGACGATCAGCCCGACTGTTCCGCCGTCGCAGAAGGGACGGCGTGAATCTCGCCTCCGTCGGCCAAGAAATAGAACGTGGTCTCGACATCGGCCCTATGGCGAACGTGAGCGTGGCGCTCTGGACGGTTGCCGGAAAATCGCTTCAACCAGGCTCGTGTGCGTTGGGACAATATGGCACGTGAATCAATCGAAGTATTCATCCGCAGCGTCGAAAGCCGGCACGGCAACAACGATTGTCTTTACGCTTTCAGCAGAAAATAGCCGGTGCCGGGTGCCGGCTGCGATGGTAATCACGTCGCCGGGCCGGATTGCGAGTGTCTCGTCGTTCAACTCCATCATTCCGGTCCCCTCCAGAATGTAGTAAACCTCGGACGAGTTTTGGTGATAGTGACGCAGGGAATCCGAGATTTGCGTGATGTGAAACGAGCATCCGAGCGAATCCGCGGCTGACACGATCCGCGTACTCTGTCCGCAAGGGCAGGGGACAGTTGGGGCATCTTCCGCCCGGCGAATACTATATCCTTGTGAGAGAGATGTTGGCGTCATTACGTCAGCATAGGAAAGATATGGCAATCGCAGGAGGCGATGAATGCGCGGCAAGTGGTTCTTTTTTTTGGCGGTCGTGACCATCGGGTTGCTCTGGTTGATGCGCACCCCTTCGCACCCGCAACCACTTCACGAAATTCAATCGCCGATTCCGCAGAATAGTGTACTCGGGCAAAGCCACGACCCGGCAAGATGTGGAACGCTGATCTGTCAGGTAGCCTGGTCGGGCGAAGTGCCGGCAGTGAAGTCCCTCTCAATGTATCAGGCCAAGCTCAGACCGGGTGGAAAGGTCGAAGTGCCGAACCCAAATGCCCCGAAGGTTGCCAAGAACGGCGGGCTCACCGACGCAATCGTGCTACTGCGAGGCGTCGATCTAAAGCAATCTCGTCCGTGGGACTTGCACTCCGTTCGCGTTGAGCTGACCGAGCAGGACTTCCTGATTCAACAAGGAGATCGCCGTAGCCGGATAGGGATCGTTCGGCGCGGGAACGAAGCCGAGTTCGTGGCCCGCGATGACTCAACGCAGTCCGCTCGAGCACGGGGAGCCTCGTTTTTCACGCAGATGCTATTTGTCAAAGATCAGCCGGTCTCACGGATGTTCTCGAACGCCGGCACCGTTGAACTCACCAGCGGTTCCGGCTACTTCTGGATGCGCGGCTATTTGGCTGTGAGCGATCATCCTTATGTTGGCGTCTCGAACGAGGGTGGCGAAGTACGATTCGACCAGGTTCCGGAAGGAACCTACGAACTCATCAGTTGGAAAGCGAACTGGCACATCGCCCGCATCGAGCGAGACCCGGAATGGCAGATGCAAGCCAGCCTCGATTATGCCCAGCCGCTTGAAAAGAAGCAGTCCATTCGCGTTCAAGCCGGACAGGAGACGCGTTCGGTTTTCACGCTTCAGACCAGCGATTTTGCATCAAACTGAGTAACTCGCGGCCAGCTCAATCAACGTTCGCACATAGGCCCCGGTCCCCCCTGCGTCTTTTGTTGCGGAATCGTGGTCGGCCCAGGCGGGCCCAGCAATGTCGAGATGGGCCCAGGGAATGCCGGCCACAAATTGCTCCAGGAACTTGCCGCCCAGGATCGCCCCGCCGTAACGATTGGCACCGACATTCTTGATGTCCGCGACGTTGCTCTTCAGATTCTCCGCGAAGTCCGCGTCCATCGGCAGTGGCCACAATCGCTCGCCGGCCCGCTTGGCTGTAGCGATCAAGCGATTGCTCCATTCCTCGTTGTTCGACATAACTCCGGCAATCTGCGTGCCGAGCGCCATCATGCACGAACCGGTCAGCGTGGCTAGATCGACGATGTGCCCGGGCTTCTGCTCGGCCGCATAGGCGAGGGCATCGGCCAGGATCAGCCGGCCTTCCGCGTCCGTGTTTAGTACCTCGATTGTCTTGCCGTTTCGGGCCTTCAGAACATCGCCCAGTTTGAGTGCACGGCCGCCCGGCATGTTCTCGACGAGAGGCATAATGCCCAACAGATTCACCTTCAGGCCCAAGTCGGCGGCAGCATGGATCGCGGCGGCGACGGCGGCCGCACCGGCCATGTCGCATTTCATGTCGGCCATCTGATCGTTCGTCTTCAGCGACAGACCTCCGCTGTCGAAGGTGACGCCCTTGCCGACCAGGGCGAGAGTAGGGGCATTGCCGGCATTTCGATAACGCAGAATTGCGAGCCGAGCCGGACGGGACGCGGCCTCGGCAACTCCCAGGATCGCGCCCATGCGCTCATCCCGTAGGCGTTTTTCGTCCCATATCTCGCACTCTACGTTCGGATTCTCAGCAATTCGTGCAGCAAACGTTTCGGGGTACAGATCGCAGGGCGGTGCATTCACGAGTTCCTTCGCAAACGTGAGGGCGGTCCCTTCCGCACGAATGCGGTCCAAGAATTCGTCCTCAAACGCAGCGTAGAAAACGATTTCCTCCGGAGCGAAACGAGATGGCTCGCTCTTGCGAATTCCCGGCCCGTAACAGCCCTGGATGGTCCCGACGCCGACTGCCAGCGTAGTGGCCAGGCGATCCAGGGGCAAGCGTTCGGGAAGTGCGACAATCACGCGAGAAATTCTCTTGCCCGTAATCGAACGCAGAGCAGCCGCAAAGGCGTCGTGCAGTGTGGACCGCGATGTGTTCGATCGATTTCCAAGGCCCACGAGCAGCAGTCGCTTGGCACCGATGCCCGCGACGTTCAACATCGGGACAAGTTCAAGGTGCTTGCCGGTCAGATCGCCCGATTCGCGCAGTTTCGTCAGGGCACCACCGAGCATGCCATCGAGTTCGGCATCAACCGGTGAATCCTGAAAAACGCCCGCAACTAGCCAGTCGGCTGGGTACGACGACAGGTGGCTCGAACGGGAACTCAGTTTCGTGGAGAGTGGCGTCATGGCTTGGGCTTCGGGGGGATGGGTCGATCGAGTTCGAGAGATTGTTCTATTTCGCGAACGAGTTCAATGTCCGTCGTTCGCATGGATTTAATGAATGTGGCCGCCTGGGCGTCGGGTGCACAGAGGGCGTAACGGATGATGGCATTCTTCACCAGCGGTGCCGCATGCGTCGGCTTGCCATATTGGGAGAGAACGTGCTTGGTCAGGTCGAACCATTTCCAGCGGCGCAGGTCTTCGATGCCCATGTCGGCCATGTCACCTTGTGCAACGACCGACGATGTTGCCAGAAGAATCGACTGGCGGTGCTCTTTGGGCTGACAAGACTGGAAGAAACGGATTGTTCCCAGCACGGCCAGCTTGTCCTGATACTGTCGCTTCGGATCGTCGAGGATGGCAATCGCCCGCTTCCAACCGGCCTCTGGCTGTCGCTCGATCAAGCCGCCTAGCACACCGCTGAGCGCGGCAGTGGAACGATTATCCCCCTTGTCGAGCAGTCCAGTGAGAAAATCGATATCCGCCGGCGTGCCACAGGAGCCGAGCAGGAAGGCAAAGAGGCCCAGTCGCTCGGCCGGGACTTTGGTGTCTGCGAGAAGCGCCCGCAACTTCTTTGGGTCGAGTTTTGGGCCGACAACTGCGACCTCGGCATCGCTGGCCTTGGCGAACTCCAGAAACGCGTCGGCCGCGACTTCCGGATCGGCACTGTCGAGATGACGGAAGTAGAAAAGTAGCGAAGCCGTGCGCTCGCGATCGTCCAGCTCAATTGCGGCCTTCAAATAGTCGGTCATGCCGGAGCCACGCAGCATTATGCCGCGAAACGGATCGATCTTCCCTTCGTAGACATCGACGAACAGCAGCATTCGTGGTGGCTTCTTGGGATCGACCGGCATCCAGCGGGGCAGGGTGATGGCCTTCTTCTTGCCGAGGGCGGGGTCGTTCTTCACGACCTGCTCGACCAGAATGTCGGTTACCCCAGAATCACCGACGAGCCGGGGGTTATTCAGCGTGCCAACGAACACGAACTTCGAAGTGCGTGCTTCCTGCCGAAGGGTTTGCAGCTTGAGATTGGCAGGATCGCAGTACGTGCAGGCCTGAGCCCCAGAAAAGGCGAGCAACGTCAGCAGTGTGGCACAGCGTAGCATTTGAATTCCTCCCCTGGCTTCAGGAGAGGAGATGGTAACTCATTTCCACGCGAGGTGAAAGAGGACTCAAGGGGCAGATGGGACGGCGGAATTCGTCCCATCTGCATTATTTATCCTTGGCGGGATTCTTCGGCTCCGGCGGGCGAGGCTTCTCCAGTTCCAAAAGCTGCTCCAGGTCTTTCACGCGATCGGATTGCTTCTGGTCGGAACGCATTCGCTCCAGGAAGGCGGCAGCGTTCTTGTCGGTGGCTGGCGCGTCCAGGGCGAACTTGATGATGCTCCTCTGGACGATGGGAATGTCGAACGCCGGCTTGTCGAACAATGCGATCAACTTCGGAGCCAGGTCCCACTGATGCCACTTCCGTAAATCCTCGACGGCGAGGTCAACGATGTCGGATTGATCGAGCAAGGGCTTCATCGCATTGACGATGTCGGTTTTTTTGACCACATCGTCGCGGTATTCGAAAAAGAATCGCATGCATCGTAGTGAGGCATAGCGAATCAAAAAATCCTCGTTCTTGTCGTTGATGAGGCCAGTGACAAACTCCATCCCCTTCTTGAGGTCGAGCATGATGCAACCTGCGAGCAAGCCGTCGAGGCCGGTGGCCTGCTTCACTTTCGGATCGTTCACGAATTCGAGCAGTGCTTTGCCATGAACCTCGGCCTTACCGCAATGCCCCAGCAACATGCCGATGAGTCCGTAGCGAGCAATTGAAGTGTTCGGATCCTTGAGCATCTTGAGGAGATGGTCCGGGTCCATTTTCTTGGTCGCTTCGCGAACGTCCTTGTAGTCCGCGTTGCTGAATTCCTGAAAGGCATCTGCGGAGATCGCCCAGTCGGCCGAATCAAAATTCTTGAGGTAGTAGTACAATCGCGTCGGAACGTCCTTGTCCTTGATGGCGATCGCGCCCTTCAGATACTCGGCGATCTTGCTATCGGGAGCAACAGCCTCGCCGCGATACGGGTCGGGCTCACCTTTGTAGATTTCGAAAAACACCAGATGCTTGGTCTTGTTCTTGGGATCCGGCGGAATGTACCGCTGGAGGACGATTTTCTTTTTCCCCTTCAGGAACTCGTGGTCCTTCACAACCACGTCGATCTCGAAATCGGTCGTGCCCTTGCCAAAGTCGTCCTTGTCGCGAACGGCGTTGGTCATGGTGCCGAAGACGATGAAGTGAGCCTGCTTGGATTCGCCGAGCAACGTCTGTCCCGCCGATGGGCAGAACGGACACGCGGAACTATCGGCTGGCAACAGGGAAATCGCCAATGCAGACAGCATCAAACAAAGTTGGCCGACTCGCAACATATGTGTGCCTCGATGTAGGACAGGCTTCTCGGCCTGTCGTCGGTGAGACAGGCCGAGAAGCCTGTCCTACGATCCAGTCATTATCTCAGAACGGGTCTCATTCCGGCAAGCAAAGAGTTTCAAAACAATCAGAATAATGAGCCGTAGGTATGAAGTCGTATTACGCAATCCTGGCGGTTGTAGCCGCTGTTCGCATCTCTTCGATCAATTTCCGCACCAGGCTCATCGGGTGCCGGGCCACCTCCGGCAGGTCCTTCTCCAAAGCCTGGAGGTATTGTTGCGAACGCCCGATTGTTCGCTCTCGATGCCCGACGGAGAGGCTCTTGCTATCGCGGAGATTGTCGTAAATGTCCGCCAATTTTGACACTTTTACGGGTGCGGGGGCAACGGCAAGGTTGGCCATATAAGCCGCTTCGCGGGCTTCGTCGGGCAAACGCGTATCTTTGGAAAGGGCCGCGACGTAGCCTGCAACTCGCTCGCCGAAGGCCTCGCTCAGGTCATCGAAGTCGGTGGTTGTATCTTCGATCGTATCGTGTAACAACGCGGCCATCAGGAATTCTGGGTCGTCGATGCCAAAGACGTGGCGAACGATCAGGCAGACACGAAACGGGTGGGCAACGTAAGGCGTCTGTCCGTCTTTGCGTATTTGATGGCGATGGGCTCGGGCCGCGAAGCTTGCGGCCGCGAGCAATTGATCGACCGAATCGTTCATGTCCCCTCCACGTCGTTGGTGGGCTCGACATCCTGATTGATGTCCGAATTGCTATCGAGCGTAATCACGCCGACCCAGCCGCTCGAGCCACGCGCGAATGAGATCACGCCTTTCACCTGAACCCATTGACCCTGCTTGATCCCCTGGACTGGCTCGGGGGCAACGATGCGAATCTGCAGAATGACGGCATCCGCACCGCAGCAGGTGATGTTCTGACGAAACAGTTGGAACTCGTTGCCGGTGCCGCGACCGAGAGGCCAGTATTGCCCACGAATGATGCCGATTTCGCCCTCGAATTCGTCGTGCCGCATCGGGACGGCCGCAATGTCCGAAAGTTCCTTGAACCGCAAGTTCATCCCTGTTGAAGTCTGCTTCCTGAGAACATGCGACTTGACCATTCCGCCGGCCAGGAGTGCGAGGCCATCGCGTTTCGGGTTACTCAGGCTTCCTGCACTCTCCCGATCCATCGCGAGTCCTTCCTGACGCATTTTGTCGTACTTGAACTGGGCGAGCAACGTGATGATCCCACCGTAGCACAGGAACAGCGAGAGGAAGATTGGACCGGCCAGCACCATGTATTTCCAGGGGGACCAACCATGATCGTGCACCTCTGCCTCTGCTTCCGCATGGGCGGCATGACTGGGAGCGTGGTCGTGTGAATGATCGTGGCCACAATCATCTGTATGGGCATGTGCGTGATCGTGACCATGACTGTGAGCATGGCCATGCGAGTGATCGTGGCCGCAATTCTCGTCGTGAACGTGCGGAGCGAGATTCAGACCGGTCTGAGCGCTCTCGCTTTCCGCATGTTTGTGTGCGAGGGCACCGGCGGCTCGCCAAACGTCCACGGCACGGATCAGCGTCAGAGCGAGCACGCCCACGCAGGCGCTCACCACCCAGGGCCAAAACTCTGGCGAGAGCAAGTCTTCGGAGAGCACAATCCGAATGCGTGCTCCTTCCACCAGAACCGAGAAAACCTTGTCTCGCATCTGGTAAAGCAGAATGCCGACGACGCCGAACGAGGCACAACTGAGGATCGTGAAAAGTTGATCGACAAAGTAACTGCCGCCGCCTTCGCCATGGGAATGTTCGTGAGCCATGTGTGACCCCTTTGATTTGTAGAAGAGTCCCAAAGTAGTCCGCACACTCCGCGTGCCGACTACTATGGGGCGCGGCTACCGTTGCACTAGGACTTATTCAATGCTTGCCAAACGAAGTACGTGAGCAGCGAATAGACAAACACTTGAATCGAAACGCCCAGAAAAATCGTGATAATCACACGCTTGCGAAACACGCGGGTAAACATTAAGAGCAGTTTCAGGTCGAACATCGGACCCATGACCAGAAAAGCGATCTTCGCCGACATGTGCAGCTTCGTGAAGCTGGCCGCAACGAATGCGTCGGCCTCGCTACACAGGCACATGACGACGGCCGTGAACATCAGCATGAGAATCGCTGCTGCGGGATAGTTCGTCGACAAACTCGCCATCTGGGCGTCGTCGGGGATCAGCCAGGCTCGGGCGATTCCAGCCATGCACGAACCAAGAGACAGAAAGACCATGATGTCGATGAAATCGTGGAGCGAGGTTTCCGCAACGTTCGCAATACGGCGACCGAGCGGCCTGGATTCTCCGGCCCGGAATTCGGCGGGATGAACTTGCCCCTGTTCTTTTCCCTCGGCCTGTGATGCTTTCTCTGATGGCGGAACGGCCAACGGGGTCAGCAGTGAGTAACCTCGGCGAGCAAACTGAACTTGCACCGCTACGGCGGTCAGGAAGGCGACTACAAACCCGAGGCCAATGCGCAAAAAGATGATCGAGTGCCCTTCGGGACCGTAATTCTTGAAGGCCATCCAGGTGCTGGCGATGACAATCGGGTTGATGATCGGACCCGCCAGCATGTAGGCCACGCACGTGCCCAGAGGAACACCCTTGCGAAGCAGTCGGCGCATGACTGGCACGATGCCGCACTCGCACATCGGAAACAAGAGGCCCAGCAAGCAACCCATGGCGATGCCGAGAAATTTATTCTTCGGCATCACCTTCGTGATCCACTGCTGAGGTACGAATTCCTCCAGCATGCCCGCGACCAGGGCACCGAGGACCACGAACGGAAATGCTTCCCAAACCACGGCGAGGATGACGGTGATGACCGTGGCCAGTTTGGATTCGAGTTTCTCCCCCTCATCGACAACCTCTGCCGGTTTGGCCGTGGCTGTCGCGGATTTCGTAGTCGTCGCGGAGGCGGCCGAGTTCTTGGCCGGTTGTGGATAGGCGAACGAGGCCGTCAGCATCAGCAGAACGAGAACCAATAGAGCCCACCGGCCAATGCGAACTCGCGACACGGGCGGGCCCCCAGGTAGAGAAAAAAACTTCGCGAAGTAAAAAACAGGTACAGGGTGTATAATAGCGAACTAGCCGTGTTACGATTCGGAACCAGCCAGGGTTCGAGCGGGGAGAATATGGATCATCCTATTTCGAGAATGCTACGTCGCCGCCATTTCCTGCAGGTGGGTTCGATCGGCTGCATGGGGCTTTCATTACCCCAACTCCTGCGTGCGGAGCCATTGGCCACGCCAGCGACTGCCGATTCTTGCATCCTCATCTTCTTAAACGGCGGACCTAGCCACCTTGACATGTGGGACATGAAGCCCGGTGCGCCGGCCGAGGTGCGTGGCGAATTCAAGCCAATTGCCTCGTCGTTGCCGGGCGTGCAGTTTTCCGAACACTTGCCACGCATGGCCAAGCTGGTGCATCGCAGCACGATCATCCGGTCGGCCCACCACAGTGTCAATAACGCCCATGCCGCCGCAGTGTATGCCGCGCTGACCGGCCACGATCGCGGCGAGAACGGCGGCGGAACCAAACCGACGGATTACCCCGCCATCGGTTCGGTGGTTGGACAACAGAGGCCTCCGAAGGCTTCGGTGGTTCCTTATGCTTCCTTGCCGTTCATCACGAAGGAAGGGGCAGGGGGGCCGCCGCAACCGGGTTTTTTCGGCGGGCTACTCGGACGAACGCGTGATCCGCTTTGGGTGCTCAAGGATCCGAACGCGGTGGACTTTGGCGTCCCGGAACTCACGCCGGCCTCGGATGTGCCCGTCACTCGCCTTGGCGATCGACGCGACTTGCTGCGTGAAGTGACAGGAAACTCAACCGGTGAACTCGATGCCATTCAGCAAAAAGCCTTCGATCTGCTGACCGCACCGGCCACCCAGCGGGCCTTTCAACTTGAACAAGAATCGGCCAAAACGCGCGACGCTTATGGCCGCAATATTTACGGGCAAAGCGTGCTGCTCGCTCGCCGATTAATCGAAGCCGGCACACGGGTGGCTTGCATTTCTTGGGCCCCCGATGCCAACGCTACCTGGGACACCCACGGGAATAACTTCGTTTCGCTGAAGACGCGACTCTTGCCGCAACTGGATGCGGCCGTGTCCAGCCTTCTCGACGACCTAATCGCACGCGGAATGTTCGAAAGAACGCTGGTCGTCGTGATGGGCGAATTCGGCCGCTCGCCAAAGGTCAACGCGGCCGCGGGTCGGGATCACTGGAACTTTTGCTACGGCCTGATGATGGCAGGCGGCGGCATCCGCAACGGGCACGTTTTTGGTGCCAGCGACAAGATCGGCGGACGGCCATCCAGCAACCCGGTCACGCCGGCGGACATCGTCTCAACGATTTACCATTGCATGGGTGTATCGAAAGACCTGGAATTGCGTGATAACCTGGAACGACCATTTCAACTCGTTCCGTGGGGCGATGTGATTCGAGATGTGCTGATTTAGGCTTCGACGGCACACGGGGTGTGCCTACGACTTTGCTTCTCCTTTTTTCGGGGGTGCCCCGCCCGCGAGGGAGCGGATCATATCACGGCCAAGTCCAACCACCCATGTCGGCAAAATGTTCATGAGTGCCATGAAGAGCCCGCTGCCCGTGGCCGTGATGGCCGGGGCGTACTTGCGAATGATCTCTTTTGGAACTGTATCTTCCGGGGTCGCACCGGGTGCCCCGATTGAACTGAATGTTTGCAAGATCGCCGCGACGGTGCCGATTAGCCCGAGTAACGGGAACCACTCGGCCGCCGTTGCCAGGTGATTTAGCCAGCGATCGCTTCCCTCGTCGAAATCTTCCCCTTTCCATCGCATTGCCTTCCAGCTCAAGATGATCTGGAAGAAAAACAGCACGCTGCCAAGCCCAAGAATCAGCCAATCGATGGGGTGGTTGCGAACGCGGCGAAGATAATCTCGCATCGCCTCTTCCGGAATCGCGGCGGCCACGAGCGTCGCACCGGCCACCGGCACGAGGCAGAAGAATGTCGGCAACAGAGTCTGGATGAGATAACGACGCACGAGTGACCGGGGTGAGAGTGATCTCGACCCGAGAGGTTCTACGAAGCGGAGCGTGCAGCGGCGCGACTATCCTGAAACCATTGCGGCAACGCCTGCAATTTCCCGGCACGATCCACGCACGCCAGAGTGGTCTTTCCTTCGGCAACAGCCCGCCCATCACACGAAACGTGATAGGCATGCTCGATCCGAACCGGCGTCGTTCTCGAAACCGTGGTGCGGATGGTCAGCACGTCGTCGTAACGAGCGGGACTTTTGAATTTCACTTCAACGTTCGTGATGACCAGGAAGAAACCCTGATCTTCCATGTCCTTGTACGTCAGGCCTTGTCCACGCAGCAAGTCGGTGCGAGCTTGCTCGAAATAGACCAGGTAATTCGCATGGTGAAGCAAGCCCATGCGATCCGTCTCGGCGTAGCGGACGCGGATTTGGGTTTCGCCGGTCATTATTCGAGATCCTCGATAGTAGCCCGCACACGGAGTGTGCGGGCTACTTTACTTAATCACCCGCACTCGCGAGAGCGGCCAGTAAACCACCACGGCTCGGCCCAGCATCAGCCGATCGGGCACAAGGCCCCAGCTGCGACCGTCGGCCGATGACGCACTATTGTCGCCGAGACAAAAATAGTGGCCGGGCTGAACGTAGTGCGTCTCGAGATTACCAGTCTGAAGTTCGCCCGGTGTGTAATAGAGATCCCGCCAAAGCGAGAGCTTCGAGATCGTGATTGACCCGACTGCGCCGATGCGAGCAGGCTCGTTGGTATCGCCAGGTTTTTTGTCAAAATTCTCTCGATCGGGTGACGGGTAATCGCTTGCCGTGCCAAACTGCAATGGCTTGCCATCGACCCAAACGGTCAGGCGTGAATCGACGTTCGCAAATCGGAGATCGAATCGGCCGGTCGTGATCTTGGTTGGCTGCTCGGCGAGAAGCTTCGGCTTGTCCAGTTCGTGCTCGTTCGCGAGGTAGAGCCGACAAACGCCCGCATCGAACACGGCCTGAAACCTATCCCCCGCTTTTGTGAGTTCGAGCGTTAGGCGATCCGTTGTCGAACCAAACTCGGCCTTGCATTCCACGATCAGATCGGGCACCCAGTACGATCCTCCCTGGGGTGAGTTGTAGGCCAAGTGGTCGGTGATCTCGGCAGGCTGCTTCGGTGGGTTCCGTGCGGTATCCCAGCCGGGCTCAAGGTGCTGATACCGAAGCCAGCCAGTGGCCTCGCCGGAATGCTTAAAACCACGTTCGGCATCCTCCCATCCGGCACCTGCATCGGGAGCGGGATACCAGCGTGTTCGGAGTGCCCCCTTCAAGGAACTTGGCAGTTTCTCGAGATCGAAGACCAACCGTCGCATTGCGAGTATTTCAGCCGGGTTTTTCCGGATGGGTTCGAATCCGCCTTTTTGAAAGAGGTCAACCGCTTCTGGGGCATTCGTATACGTGTAATCGCGTGAGGGAATATAGAACATGTTCGGGTCGCCGAGTTGCCTGATCCCTGGATCGTTGTCTGTGGGAGAGAGGGGACCGGGCCAGCGCAGCCTCCACAAATCCTCTGGCCGATCAACCGGTTTGCGATCGGAATACGTCAGTTCCTTGGTGCGATACAGATCGCCTTTGTAGATGGCGATCGTTTCACCCGGCAGCCCGACGAGACGCTTGATGTAATTCATGGCACTGAGTTCAGTTTCCGAGTAAGGGTACTCCGGGAACCGAAAAACCGGAATATCGAACCGCTGCGGGCCACGAACGTGGTACTCATATTTTCCGACAAGAACGCGATCACCGCTGCTCCAATCGGTTGCATTAGCTGGGGAAAAGCTGTTGCCGCAATTCTGGCAACTCGTGCGTCCGGGGACCGTTCGTCTTCCCGAACGGACTGCGGCCGAAACGGGAAAACTCTCGCCACACTCCGGACATTCCACTTTCACTTGGTCGCCCCACAACGTGTTCGCCATCGAGCCAGTTGGGATCACGAACGCCTCCGCCACGAAGAGCTTCAGCATCAACACGAGAACCACGACGAACACGACAGTCTCGAAGACTTCGCGGGTCGGATCGCCGTGGGCGTGACGCTTTTTGTCTCGCCCAACGATGACGTTGAACGCGGTGCCGAGGACTTTCGAAGTTGTCGTGTTTGACATGGTTCTTTCAGCTTATCGGAGCCAGCGGATTCTGCCCCAGTCGATCGACTGGCTGTGCATAGTTTTGCCGCCAACCGTAAGGAGCCCCGGCCGGCTCGGTTGGTGCAGCAAGAACGGCTTACCAAGGAAGTTTCGTTCCGGAACGCCTGGGATTTTCCAGGATCGGCTATCGTCGGAATTTGCCGAGTTGTCGCCAAGGAGAAAGAACTCGTCCTCACCAAGCCGCAGCGGTGTGTGTGCCGCACTTTTTTCGCCTGCTCGGTAGAAGATATCGCGATACAGACGAATGTGGTCGAACCGGACCGAAACCCCTTGCGCGCCGAGACGGAACGGCGATACGACGTCCTCGCGTTTCATTCCAGCCGGCAAGTCGTGTGAGAAGTATTCCTTGCCCTCGACCGCCACGGAAATGCGGCGATCCACGAAAGCCATCTCAACGCGGTACTTCCTGCCGGCTTGAAACGGGGGCCGGTTCGCAGTCTTGGCGAGAATTGCTCCAGCGAGCAGCTTGCTCTCGCCGAATTCGCCACCGGCCGCCATGTGTGCGGTCGCGGTCTCGACTCCGTCCGTGAGCTTCATGAATACCGAGCCCACGCCACCAAGTATCTCGACTTCGCATTCCAGAATGAAATCGCGAACGGCATCGTCGTGTGCAGGGGAGCCGTGGCCGTTGTACTCGAACCCATCGCGGATCACTTCCGGAGAACGACTGTCGTGGGATACCTGCCAGTACGCGGCGAGCCGGGGTGCGGCAGCACTCTCGGCGTTCACAACCACAGCATTGCCATCGAGCGACATCCAGTCCGGAAGCTTTGGCATCTCAGAAGCCACAATCGGTGCCTGAGTTCCATCCGGATACCAGCGCATTCCCCAGCCGGTGGGCGGCGCGTAATCCGACTCGAACACGGGAATCTTGCATTCGCGAACTTGCGACAGATTCTTGCGCGCGATTTCGCCGTTGATCCAGACGTCGCCATGTTGCAGGAGAACCTCTTCGCCCGGCAACGCGACGATTCGCTTGACGTACGGCTTCGATTTGTCGGACGGGCAGACGAACACGGCCACTTCCCAGCGACGCGGAGAGCGGAGACGGAACACGTTCTTATCGACCAACAGTCGATCGCCTGCAATCTCGGCCGCCGCTGAGACTTCCATGCTCTCGGCACCACAGTTGGGACAGTGAGTATCCGGGTAGCCGTTTTGCTTGTTGGTCGGCTCCCCGCCGCGGATTGGATAGGCACATCGCGGACAGGAAAGTGCCCGGTGATTTCCACACAGAGAAGGGGCCATGCTCCCAGTCGGGACGCCAAAAGGTTCGACGGCCACCGTTCGCAAGAGTAAAATCGCGCTCACAAAAAGCACGCCGCTCTCAACTAGTCGGCGTTTCTGCGTAACTGGGATCTCGACGGTTGGCGCGGGTGTTTCCTGAATCACCGGCTGCTCGGACAACACGCCGGCACCGCTGACAACGATCACGGCGGGAGCAGGGCTCTCAGTCAATTCCAACAATCCAGTGAAGGAAAGCAATGAATGATAAGTGATGAATGATGAACTTAAGATTCATCACTCATCACTCATGATTCATCACTGGTTTTCAATCGTCCGACTGCAAGACCGCCAAGAATGCTTCCTGCGGTATTTCCACTTGACCGACCTGTTTCATCCGTTTCTTGCCGGCCGCCTGCTTGGCCCAAAGCTTTCGCTTTCGCGTGATGTCGCCACCATAGCACTTCGCCGTCACGTCCTTCTTCTTGGCGGCAATCGTTTCCCGAGCAATCACGCGCGAGCCGATGGCCGCCTGCAAGGCGACCTCGAACATATGCCGGCCGATTTCCTTGCGGAGCTTGGCAATAAGGCTTCGCCCTCGTCGATCGGCCTGGCTTCGATGCACAATCACCGACAGGGCGTCAACACGGTTGTGATGCACGAGAACATCCAGCCGGACGAGATCTGCGGGGCGGAACTCTTTGAGTTCATAATCCATAGTCCCGTAGCCGTGCGTGAACGACTTCAGCTTGTCGTACATGTCGAAAATCATGTCCGCGAGGGGGAGGTCGTACACGATAATCGCCCGCTCGGGACTCAGATATTCCGTGCGGATATATTCCCCACGCCTCTCGGCCGCGAGCGACATGATGTCGCCAATGTGCTTGGAAGGCACGAGGAAACTGATCCGAACAATCGGCTCGCGGAACTCATCGACCTGCCCGCCGTCGGGCACGTCGGCCGGGCTGTTAACCACGATAACCGTGCCATCCGTTTTGAGGATCTGGTAAGTCACATTCGGTGCCGTATGGACCAGGTCGAGATCGCAGTCCCGCTCGAGCCGCTGGCCGATGATCTCTCGGTGCAACATGCCAAGGAAGCCGCAACGGAACCCAAAGCCCAGGCCATCGGAAACTTCGGGGATGAAAGTGAAACTGCTATCGTTGAGTCTCAGCTTTCCCAACGCCTCGCGCAGATCCTCGAAGTCCTCGTTATCCGTGGGAAATAGGCCCGAATAGACCATCGGCTGCGGCTCTTTGTAGCCGGGCAGGGGAGTTGTTGCCGGGTTCACCAAATCGGTGACCGTGTCGCCAATATGCACATCCTGGATGATCTTGATCTGTGCTGTGAAGTAGCCCACCTGGCCGGTCGTGAGTTCCTGGCATGGGACCATGCCAGGCCGAAACTGACCGATCTCGATAACGGAAAACTCTTGATTACCTCGCATCAGCTTGATCTTCGAGCCGAGCTTGACCGAGCCTTCCATCACGCGGATATAGACGACCACGCCTTTGTAAGTGTCGAAGTGACAATTGTAGATCAGGGCCTTGAGTGGTGCGATCGGATCGCCCGGCGGTGCCGGAATTCGCTCGATGATGGCTCCAAGAACGTCCGGAACGCCCAGCCCCGTCTTACCGCTGGCCCGCAGGCACTGCTCCGGCTTGATGCCAAGCGCCGTTTCCATCTCGGCCATGACGGCATCGGGACGGGCAGTTGCAATGTCGATCTTGTTCAACACGGGCACGATGGCCAGGTTGTTCTCGAGGGCCAGGAATGCGTTCGCGACCGTCTGGGCCTGGACGCCCTGGAAGGCATCGACGAGGAGAATGGCCCCTTCGCACGCGGCAAGCGAACGCGAGACTTCGTAACTGAAATCGACGTGGCCAGGCGTGTCGATCAGGTTCAGTTCGTAGGTCTGACCATCGGTGTGTTTGTGGTAGATCGTGACCGGGTGCATCTGGATAGTGATGCCCCGTTCGCGTTCCAGGTCCATGTCGTCCAGAAGTTGATCCCGAAAATCACGTCGCGTGATGGTTCCGGTTTGCAACAAGAACTGGTCGGCAAGGGTGGACTTCCCGTGATCGATATGGGCGATGATCGAGAAGTTTCGAATCAGGCTCGGCGCGGGCATTGGATCTCGCGTCGGGTCAAAGCGGGAGACGGATACATTGAAACGGAATTGTAGCACTTCGGGGAAGCGAGGTCGAGCCTGATCCCGACACGCGAGCCGCGTATGCTACGTTTGCGTGTTTTGTATCACCAGGTCGTCTGCCTATAATCTCTTCGTCGCCCCTCAATGGACGTTGCACATGCGTTCTTTCGTTCTCTCCTGTTTCGTGCTTGCGATCCCCCTGCCGGCCATGGCGGCCGATGAGGTCAAGATCGAACCCGTCACGATCGATGGCTTGCTCAAGGCCGTCGAGGCCCACAAAGGCAAGATCGTCGTCATCGATGTCTGGGCAACATTCTGCATACCGTGCAAGGAAAAATTCCCGCACATGGTGGCACTCGCGAACAAGCACAAGAAAGATGGCGTTGTCTTTATCTCGGTCGCATTGGACGACCCGGAAAACAAGGACAAGGCACTTGAGTTCCTGAAGAAGCAAAAGGCCACCTTCCAGAACTTTCTGCTCGACGACCCCCTGAAGAACGAGATCAAGGGCGATGATAAACTCTATCACTCGATCCCGCCTGTACTTCACGTCTTCGACCGCGCCGGCAAGAAAGTGAAGACTTACGAAGGCAAGAAAGAGGGCGAGGCCTTGGATGGGCAGTTGCTGGAGATGCTGAAGCAGAAGTGAGTCTCGCTCCCCCTCTCTGTTTCGGGGAGGGGGCCGGAGGGAGGGGTTTGGGCAGTGGCGTTGCGAAGAAACCTCTCCCCCCCAGCCCCCCTCTCCGAAGCGGAGAGGGGGGAGAAAACCGCGGCTAATCCCGCAGCCAATACCGAATAATACAGTACAGCGCGTTGAACGCATCCTTGAGGCCGATCTTCTTGCCTTCCTCGTACGTGCGACCCGAGTAGCTGATTGGGATCTCGTAAATACGCCAGCCGGGGTTTTTTTTCTTCGCGATCTTGGCCGTCACCTCGGGTTCGAAGCCGAAGCGATTCGATTTGAGGTTGATCCCCTGAATCACTTCTCGTCGAAAGACCTTGTAGCAGGTCTCCATGTCGGTTAGGTTCAGGTTCGTGAAGATGTTCGACAGCATCGTCAGCCCTTTATTCGCAATCGAGTGCCAGTAGTACAGCACGCGATGATTGTCGCCGATGAAGCGGGAACCGAACACGACGTCCGCCTTGCCTTCGATAATGGGCTGGATGAGTCGGGGAAACTCGGCCGGATCGTATTCCAGATCGGCATCCTGCACGATCACCACGTCGCCGGTCGCGTGTTGAAAGCCCGTTCGTAAGCCCGCTCCCTTGCCTTGGTTTTTCTCGTGGTAGACGACCTTGCAATCGGGAAGCTTGCTAATCTCTTCTTCCAAAATCTTCCGCGTGCCGTCTTGCGAGCAATCGTCGACCAGGATGATCTCCATCGGAATCGGCACGGCACGCACTCGCCGGACGATCTCACGGATCCAGCGTTCCTCGTTGTAGACGGGAATCACGACCGAGAGGCGAAAGCCTTCGGGGATCGGATAGATACCAATCTGCCGGCAGGCCCCTTCGCCCAGCAGCGTGTGCAGGATCTCGATCCGCCGTTCCGGATCGCGGGCGGCTTCGGTGAGTTGGGCTTGGAAGTCTGAGTTGGTCGGCATCGGAGTCGGGAACTTAAGTGCGTGCATTTGGACTGTCCAACTAAAGTAGGGGACCAAGGCCAGCGAGTCACGGGCCAGCGATGAACGGATTCACTTGTAATCGGCTGTTCGACTTATCCAGCCCAGCTCATCCCATACTGCAGCAACTGGAAAGCTGGCTAAGGTGGGAAGAAAATCCGACCGGGCCGGCTTGACCGATTGTGCGTTTTTAGGAAGTTCTGCACCCTAAGAACCCCCATTGCCGAAACAACATTTCGGAGGAGTGTTTGCTCTTGGAGAACGGCCGTGAATCGAGTGCTTGCGATATTTGGCAGTGGAATTGTCGCGGGCACGGTGGCGGCTGAAGAGTCGGGCTGGCACGCCGCCATACCGCTTTGGAAGAGCCTATCCGCGACTGGACGAGTCGTGGAAGCTGGTCCCGCTCCAGCATGGCAAGGCCCGAAACCGCCAGAGCCACAAGCAAAACTTGGGCTTCCCGCCAGGCTAGCACCAGAAGGAGTGCCGCGACCGCTCCCCGAGCAAGTAACCGAAATCAGGATGCCGACTTCAGCGGTCGTTCCTTCCTCAAGTCCAGACGTTACGCACCAGACGGAATCTCTTCGATCCCTGGGCCGCGGGTCGTTTGCTTCGGATCAGATTGTGCAAAGGCTGAAACCAGCCACAAGTCGATAGAGACACTCAAAAATTGCTGGTCTGAGTCAAAAAAACAGGTTCAACACGAAGCACTGATGCTTCGTGTTGAACCTGGGCCTTGCCGATTGACGGCTATTTTCGGGCCGGCCGGCTAGACAACGAATGAATGTGTCCCGGCCTGAAGACGATTGGGTAGCCGATCGTGAGGTCGGATAGCGAAGGCGAACTCGTCTGACTGACGAGTTGGCCTCGCAAAACTTCCCCCCGGATGCTGGTGATGCGAACCTTGACGGTTTCACCACCAACAGCCGATCCCGCGGCTACGAGTGTGATCTTGACGTAATCGCCACGCTTGAGATGCGAAATCTGATCCCGCAGCTCGGGATCCTCGATCCCTTCATCACGGCGGAGTGCCTCGATGTCCTGAATCAGCATGGGAGTTCTCGGAAGTCCGTTGGACGTGAATCTCGGGTGCGAAACAAACTCTCTTCCGCGTCGCCATCCATGCGTTCGTTACAAGGGAGGCCATTCGTTGTCCATTCCCTCGCGTTCGATCTTGGTCAGGTCCTGCTTGGTAATGTTAAAACGCGTCACTATGTCCTTGAGGGACTTAGCAACGCCCGTTCCTTTATCCTGTTCCTCGACCAACGCCGCGAAAATTTCGCGGCGTTGGTCCTCGGACAACGGTTCGGACGCATTCGTCATGTCGAATCCCCAATAAATACGAAGCGAGAGTTTGGTTTGCCTTCAAGAAATCTCGGCGAAACGTTAGTAGCGCTTTCCGCCGCCGCCACCACCGCCGCCGCCGTACCCGCCACGGCCGCCGCCGCCGCCACCGCCGCCGCCGCTGCCGCCGCGAGGACGATCTTCGCGAGGACGCGCTTCGTTCACGGTGATGCTACGACCTTGGAACTCGGTGAGGTTCAGGCCCTTGATGGCCTCGTCCCCGCCAGCAGCCATTTCAACGAAGGCGAAACCACGGGATTGACCCGTCTCGCGATCGGTAACGACTTGGGCCTTGCCCACTTTGCCGAACTGGCTGAACAGTTGTTCGAGATCGGCAGACGTAGTGCCGAAGGCCAGGTTTCCAACATACAAATTCTTGCTCACGGACATCTCCCCCTAATAAAGATCGAACATGCGAACGTGCAGGGAAGGGTCAAGCCCCGCCAGAAGGCGTCACCAGTCGTTCAATCCTGGAGCGACCACCGAGTCATCCTCGGTTGGTAAAGCCAAGACAGGCAGAACGGAGAAGCAATCCAATCGCTATGAGCTAGCGCCACTTGCTAGTTCAAGGAGTTAATCTAAGCGCATTGCGGATAGAAATGCGAACAAAATGAAAAAAGTGCAAAGTCTTCGAGCCAAAGTCAGGCAACCACGCGAGATAAGAGGTGAGTTTTTTTTGCTTCTCGTTCGATCGTACTGTGCGACTGGCATTACAAATTCACCAACTGACCGTGAAAACCGGATGCTCGAAGAAAAACTGGCTGCGACCCCTTTGCGAACCCAATCGATTGCTTAACCATGGCTTTTCGAGGACAATCCACGCATACTGCCAGTGTTGAATTTCTCGAGGCGAGCCCACGAGAAATGATCTTGGAGCCCCGCCTCGTGAACAAGAAAGAACTCACCGAAGCGGACATTCGCAGCAAGTTCATCACGCCGGCACTGGTCGGGCCGAATGGCGAACGCTGGAACTTGATGACGCAAATCCGCGAAGAGACTTTTTTCACCAAGGGCCGCGTCATCGTTCGCGGCAAGACGGTCCAGCGAGGGGAAGCCAAAAAAGCCGACTACATTCTCTACTTCAAGCCGAATCTGCCCATTGCCGTCATTGAAGCCAAGGACAACAATCACTCCCTCGGCGACGGCATGCAGCAAGCCCTCGAATATGCCGAGATTCTCGACATTCCGTTCGCCTACAGTTCCAACGGGGATGCGTTTCTGGAACACGACCGCACCGTTACCACGGGAACGGTCACGCGCGAGATTCCGCTCGATCAGTTCCCTTTGCCCGAAGAACTCTGGGCTCGCTACCGCATTTCCAAGGGCTACACCGCCGATCAGGAAGCAATCGCCACGCAGGACTACTACGACGACGGTTCCCGCAAGCTGCCTCGATACTATCAGGTAATTGCCATCAATCGCACGGTGGATGCCATCGCTCGTGGCGAGAATCGCATTCTGCTCGTGATGGCGACCGGCACCGGCAAGACCTATACCGCGTTCCAAATCATCTGGCGGCTCTGGAAGTCCGGCAAGAAGAAGCGCATTCTCTTCCTGGTCGATCGCAACATTCTGGCCGACCAAACCAAAACCAACGACTTCAAGCCGTTCGGCCAGGCGATGACGAAGATCACGAACCGCACCGTCGATAAGGCATTCGAGATCTACCTCTGCCTATATCAGGCCGTTACCGGGACTGAGGAAGAGCAGAACATCTACAAGCAGTTCTCGCCCGACTTCTTCGACCTGATCGTCATAGACGAATGTCACAGGGGGAGTGCGGCCGACGATGCAGCGTGGCGAAAGGTGCTGGAGTACTTTTCCTCCGCCACGCAGATCGGCCTCACCGCCACGCC
>SIAJ01000033.1 GCA_009691845.1 Gemmataceae bacterium | reverse complement strand
CTCGATCCGAATCACGCGACGGTGTTGCTCGCGAAACCGGTGCCGCGCTGGAGCCTGCTCCTGGGCAAAATGCTCGGCGTACTCACCTTCGTCGCGATTCACACGACCATCTTTGTTTTCGGAACCTGGATGGCTCTCGGCGTGGTAACAGGCGAGTTCGATGCCCGCTATCTGCTGGCGATTCCCGTGCTGCTTCTGCATTTCGCAGTGTTCTATAGCTTCTCGGCGATGCTCGCCGTTTGGACCAAGAGTACGGTCGTCTGCGTGTTCGGCACATTGCTTTTCTGGGTGCTGACCTGGGGCATGAACTTCGGACGACATGCCGTGGTGGCTCACGATCCCGTTGGCATGACCGATGGTTCGCGCTTCTTTCTGGAGGTGGGGTACTGGGTGCTGCCCAAGCCTGCGGATATGAACGTACTCTTCGACGATGCGATCGAAACGCAAGGATTCGCGGCCAGCGTTCCCGAAATCGATTCGGCTCGCCAAAAGGGCCAAGTGAACCTGCCACTCTCGACGCTCGCGTCTTTGCTTTTTGCCGCCGCCATGTTCGGTGTCGCGGCCTGGGAGTTCCGGAACGCGGAATACTAGTCTCGCTCGCAAGACGATCGCAGGCCGAAGCGTACGTATCGATCGAATCTCATCCCATCACTTGCACTGCGATTGCAAGCAGGCGTGCGTGGGCATGAGTCGCATTCTTACGGTTCACGCCGGTGAGTGCAGCGTGAAGAATTCACAATGCCCAATGTGCTGGATTCAAGGGGTTTGAAGTGTGCCGTGGAGCCTGAGGCGTAAGCGAAGGCGGCTCACTTCGACCAATAATCGCGTGAAGTCCATCAGCAACCGCTGCCTTCGCTTACGCTTCAGGCTCGTCAACGGCTAATCCGTGGCTACTTCAGAACCAGCCCGTGTCGTCATGGCTTGCAGGACGGGCAGACTGACCGAGTCCCGCATGTAGCGCACCGATCCATCCGCCAGACCGACATTTGCCCCACCGGAATGGTTGCTTCCCATGGTGGACAGCCGCTGTTGCACCCAGGGGTTGGCCGAACTATTCGCGCCCGTTGCCGTATCTGGAATGAGCCAGTTAATCGGTTGGGCGGCACCAAGCAAGAAATCGCCGATGGCATTGCCCTGGTCGCACCAGGCCCAACCGCTCCAACCGTTGAGTGGGAAGCTGGTGTACATGCGATCGAAGTTCTTGTCCTTGTGATGGCGTTCGCCAAACATGATCGTGTTGCTCGTCCCATCAGCGATGCCGGACATCGTCGTTCGGCTGTTGATGTAGAAGATCCCGTCGTTGCTGATTGTGAACGAACTTCCCGTGAACGCTCGGAACGAATATCGCCCCGCACAGCCACCATAGCTATTCAGCCCGTAGGTATTTCCCGAAACGACAGCCGTGGGAGTGCCGTTCAAAATGCTCGACGGGCAAATGAGAATCTTGACGACCTGGGCACTTGTCGAGGTCGGCCCACCTCGATTGTTGTTGATATTTGTGAAGTCCCACATCTTTTGCAGGTTGTCTTGCTCGAAGAACGGCAGCAACTCGATGAAGATGTTGGTGAATCTTGGAGTATCGGAAAGGGGCGGGTCCTGAACGACCCCGGTAAAGCTGGTAGAGGGGGTCGGGTTTCTCCAGGCAGGCGGAAAATACTGATAGGACCCCTCGTAGTTCATGGTGGCCAGTCCGAGTTGCTTCAGTTGATTCGTGCACTTCATGCGGTTGGCGGCCTCGCGCACCTTTTGCACGGCCGGCAATAGTAGGCCGATCAAGATCGCGATGATGGCGATGACCACCAGCAGTTCGATCAGGGTAAAACCACTGCGTCGAGTTTTCATGGGACAGTTCACTCTGCAAAGGATTAAAGACCGCTGTCAGCCGTCGTCAACGAATACTGGAATAGACAAAGATAGAGAGAGGTTGGCCGACCACCAATTCGCGGAGAGAATAGCGATAAGGTATCTTTAGGGTGCGAACTCAAGCTGTTCAGACGCACAGTTCGAGCTTCCAGGAATCTTCACGTTGCGCACATATCTAACCATGGCGGTCGGCCAGCCGAATTCGAACTCTCGAAAGAATGATGCCGTGGTCGAAAGCCAATTCTGGCGGCTTGGTTAGCGAAAACCAACGGACGGCGGCGGCATCGTCGCCGGCGAAAGGTTTTAAGAGTTCGGGGATCACGCGGGCAGTATAAACAATGCTGACCGTCCAACCCCGAGGATCGCGGCCTGAATCGCCGAAAGCGTGCAGCTGTTCAAGATCCGTTTGAGTTAGCCCGGTTTCTTCCAGCAACTCACGTCGTGCCGCATCGAGTGGTCGTTCGTTCTCCTCGACGAATCCCCCTGGAAGTGCCCAGCAACCCGCGAACGGCTCGGCCTTTCGCCGGATCAACAAAATACGCGGTTTCGCTTCCAAAGTGACAAGTGCAACATCGACTGTCAGGCTCGGCCGCGGGTACGGATATGTAAACATCTGCTTTTTTCTGGTCGCCACGATCCAGTCTCCGATACGATGGCTTCGCCCTTAACCTACTTCACATTACCATGTTCGACACGCTCATTCACGGTGGCCAGGTTCTGGATGGTACCGGCAAGCCCGCGTTCTTTGCGGATATAGGCCTGGCCGGCGATCGCATCACCGCCGTTGGCAAACTCGTTGGAGCCGAGGCAAAATCGCGTCTGGATGCGACCGGCCTCGTCGTCGCACCCGGCATGATCGATGCGCACGTTCACGGCGACCTGGTGCTTTTCCACGACCCGGCCCACGAGCCGGCCGTCCGCCAGGGGGTGACCACCTACATCATTGGCCAAGACGGCGTGGCGATGGCCCCGGCCTCTCCCGCAACTCTCGATCACATGCGCCGGTACACCGCCGGGTTCAATGGGAACTACCCCACGCCGGGTCTATCGTGGCGGAACGTGGATGAGTATCTCTCTCTTTTCGCAGGACGCACGGCCATCAACGCCGCCACGCTGGTTCCCAATGGCAACGTCCGCATGGACGTGATGGGGCTTGAAGAACGAAGGCCGACGCCCGAGGAACTCGTGAAGATCCGTCGATTGGTACGCGAGGGCATGGAGCAAGGGGCTGTCGGCCTGTCGAGCGGTCTCGACTACATCCCGAGCCTCTACGCGGACGAGGCCGAGTTGACCGCCCTCTGTCAGGAGATCGCGCCGTTCGACGGGGTGTATGTCACGCACATGCGTGGCTACGCTCCACACACTGTCGAATCGGCAATGATCGAGGTGCAAAACATCGGACGGAACGCGGGCTGCAAGGTACACATCTCGCACTTCAACAGTCTCGCGGACCAGGTGATTCCGCTGATGGACGCGATGGAACGAGCCGGCGCCGACGTTTCATTCGATTTGTATTGCTACCTGTACGGCTCATCCATTCTTGGGATGATCGCCCTCCCGCCCGAGGCAATGCGAGGCGGAGTCGAGGCGACACTTGCACGCTTGAGCAAGCCAGGAGCGCGAGCCAAGGTGCGCGAGTGGGTCGCGAATCCACGCTTCGATTTGAACCGCGTGCGGCTTGGTTCGGTTCCCTCGGACGAATATCGCCACCTTGAGGGAAGCACTCTCGGCGAGGCCATGACCATCACGGGCAAGACCTTGCCCGATTTGATTGTGGACCTGCTCCTCGCAACGGAAACGGCCACCAACGCGATCGCCCCGCATCACTCCCAAAGGACAGATCGGGACATTGAGGCTTTGATGCGCGATCGCCGCATGACGGCCGGCAGCGATGGCATCTACGTTGGAGGCCGGCCCCATCCGCGTGGCACCGGCTGCTTCGCTCGCTATCTCGGGCACTACGTGCGTTCGGGAGTGTGGTCGCTTGAAGAAGCGGTGATGAAGTGCTCGCGGCAAGTGGCCGTTCGGCATGGATTGAAGGATCGCGGCGTCCTTGCGGAGAAGATGGCAGCAGACGTGATTGTCTTCGACCCCGCGACGGTTGTGCATCGCTCGACATTTGAGAGCGGCAAGGCCTTGGCCGAGGGGATGCGGCACGTGTTCGTGAATGGGCAAGCCGTTCTGAAAGATGGAGAACGAACATCGGCGCGACCGGGCCTCGGGTTACGGCGTGGGTGAGATATTTGGCAATGCCCAGCGACAGCAGTCGCTGGGTTTTCCACTCGGGAACCCATTTCTCGCCAACATTCTTGCAGAATCCGCGTTTCAGTTGTTGAATCATCCTTTCCAGCAGGCGACAATTCACCCCAGCACACCCGGGATCATGCGAGGCGGTCGTGATTCGTTCTCCATTGAGCGTGGCCATTCAAATCCCCAGCGGGGAGCAAAGTGGGCAACTGCGCGACGGCCTGGTCGAGTTGCTCGACGATGCCGTGAAGGCCGGGGCCTCGATCGGGTTTCTCGATCCCATGAGCCGCGATGAGGCAATCGAGTATTGGGAACGCGTCTTCGCGGAAGTCGACTTCGGCCGCCGCCTGTTGCTCGTGGCCATTCAAGGCGAAGACTTGCTCGGGGCGATTCAGCTTTCGCTCGCTCAATTGCCGAACGGCCGACACCGAGGCGAAGTTGAGAAACTCCTCGTTCATACTTCGGCCCGACGGTGTGGCCTGGGAACTGCCTTGATGATGGCTGCCGAGGATGCAGCCCTGTCACGCGGGCGGTACTTGCTGCTTCTTGATACAAGAGCCGGCGATCCGGCTGGTAAGCTTTACGAGAAGCTTGGCTACATTCGGGCTGGCGTGATACCGGGTTATGCGCTTTCGCCATCGGGCCATCCACACGGTTCGGCCATCTACTATCGCGATTTGCGCGATTGCGATCCGCAGATGCTCGGCGAGAACGACGCTCCCACCCGGGACTTCCCATGAAATACTCCCTCCTCGCCGTCGGCATTTCGTTGGCGGTGGTCGCGAATCTCCCGGCCGATCAGAAGATCAACGATCCGCTGGGGCACTGGATCGAGAAGATTCACGACCCGGATCCAAAAGTCCGAGGCACGGCAGTCGTCGAACTGGGAAAGCTCGGCGCGAACGCGAAGCTGGCTGTCCCTGCGATTGCCTTTCGCCTGGAGACCGACAAGGTCGCATGGGTCCGCCTGGCGGCCGCGGGCTCGCTGGGCAAGATTGGTCCGGAGGCCAGAGAAGCCGTACCGTCGCTGATCGCGGCCCTCAACGATACTGGCTTCGACGTGGCCCACTGGTCGGCTTCGGCGCTCGGAAAAATCGGGCCGGGAGCCAAAGCAGCCGTGCCGGCCCTCCGCAAGTTTCTGAAGTCGAACGTGTCGAGCAACTTCATCACGGCGGCGGTTGCACTTGGCCAGATCGGCCCGGACGCCAAGGACGCCATTCCCGATTTGCTCGAGGCGGCCGAGAAAGGGATGCACTCCAACTACCGCTACGAACCGGCGTATTCCCTGTGGGCCATCAACCAGCACAAGCAGGCGGTTCCACTCTTGATGAAGATGCTCAAGGATACCTGGTACCACAACCCAGGGACGGTGGCATATTCACTTGGCCGCATCGGACCGGATGCCAAGGAGGCGGTACCTGCTCTTGAGCATCTTTTGCGCGATCCCGGGTCGCTGGTTGCGTCGCAGGCCGCACTGGCTCTGTGGCAGATCTCGAAGCACAAGAATGCGATTCCGACATTGATCGGATTGCTCAAGCACGAGAGTTCCACGGAACGCTCGCACGCGGCCTGGCGGCTGGGAGCGATTGGGCCCGAGGCCAAGGAAGCGATCCCCGCTCTCGAAGAAGGGCTGCGGCACGACCGAACCTACATCCCGCATTATTGCCTGGAAGCGCTCGAGAAGATCGATCCTAACCGGGCCAAAAAAAATGACTGCGGGCCGGTTCGTCCGTCTGCGTCGTGGCCGTGCATCTCGGCTATGTGTGCCCGTCCAGCATCGTTCGCCCTCAGCGTGATGAATATCTAACGGACCCGTCTGGCGTCGGACTGCATCGACTTCTATGTGCAGGACTCCGCCGAGTTCATGGCGTTGGATCAACAAAGTCCGCACTCAGTGTCACGTTGCCTGGATTGGTAATCTTGCCGGCCTCGTCGTCGAAGAAGTCCAGGCCAAGCCCACCATCAATCGTGCTGCCAGGAGCGGCAAAGACGACCAGGCTGCCAAGATTGCCGGGCGTGTTCCCCAGCTTGATCGTGTCGTTGCCAGTTCCCATTTTGGCTTTCAGAGTTCCGGTGATCGTGACCGGCCCGCCAAGCACGGCCTGGAATCCGAGTTCCAGGAGATCATCATCGGCACCGAAGTCCACCGCCACGGCACCTGTCAGGGTCGATTGGCCGGAAATCCTGAGTTGATCGGAACCGGCCCCGGTTGAGAAACTCGACGTGCCGTTTACAGAGATGTCGGTGAGATCGAGAACATCGTCGCCGTGGCCGGTATTGAGCGTCAGCTTTCCGGAAACCGTTGGAGTGCCTCCCACTCCTGCGATGGACACCTGATTGGCACCATCCTTGAGATCGACTAGCAAGTCCTTCGCGAATTTCATCGTCGGCGTGGAGTCGAAACGATCATTGCCGAGCCCGCTCTTGAAGCTGGCATTACCCTGGATCGTGCTGGCACCAGCCGGAGCGAAATTTGCAGTGAAGGCGTAGCTCCCCGTCGCCAAGAAATCGCTGTCCACCGTAAAGGTGCCATCGACAACCTGGATGTCCGCCTCGCTTCCCTTTACGGATACTCTGCCACCGACGTCGAACGTGCCTTCTGACTCCAGATTGGCAAAGACCTTGCCATCGATCTTGACGTCGCCAGCCACGTTCAGGAGTACCCCGGGATCAAGGTGGAGCAACGCCTGCCGGTCGCTTGCCATGGTTAGCTTGTTAGCGATGTTGACATTCGAACCCGTCAGGACGTTCAGCTTGGCCAAGGACGGACCTGTGATCAGCACATTCTTCGCCTGCAGCGTTCCACGGGTCTCGGCGATTGTAAAAAGGCCCTTCGCGGAAACTTTCAGATCGCCGTCGATCATCACGGTGGAGCCGGTTTCGGTATCGAAGTCGGCACTGTTCCCTCCCTGGACCGTGACGGAAGCGGGACTGATGGTCCCATTCAAGTTGAGTTGCACGTCCACGTCATCCTTGCCGGCACTGGCAATCTTGATCGCGCCGAGCACTGCGGAGTCGGAAATCGAGGCGGTGATGTCCGTGCTCGAGGCCGATGATTGCATGGTGAAATTGCCGCCGATCGTCGAGGCGTTCGAGATTTGGAACGACGAGTAGGAGAACGCGCCGCTTTGTTTGTCGACGACGGAGCCGGTCACATCCACATCGTTGATCTGGGCGTCGGTGTGCGAGGCCAACCCCTTCGTTGCAGTCGATAAATTGCCGGTCAAAGCGGTGTCTTGCAAGTTGAGGTAGAGTTCACCATGGGGCAACTGAGTCGTCAGCACGGTGTTCCCATTGATCTTGCTGTTCCCCATCGAGAAGAGCTTGGAGTAAATCAAACCATCTAGCCGCACGGCCCCGACTTCCGATGCACTGGTGAGCGTCGTGGTTGCGTTTTCCGACTTCACTGTCACGGCCCCGACTTTGGCGTTGTCGAAGAGCAACACCGCAGCCGCATTGCCGAGTGTCGCCCTCACTGGCTTGCCACCCTCCACGTTCGTCAGATAGATTTGGTCGAAGCCGTCCGCCGCGTGGACGGAAACGCCAGCCGGGCCGATCAACTTGATTTCAGTGAACGAACTGGTCGAACCGCCCTTGCCGAAGTCCATCATCACATGGCCGGTAATCTGGCTCCCCTTGCCAACGCCCCCGCTCACATCAACCTGGTTGAACCCATCGGTCCCCTTCACCGTCAATGAGCCGAGATCGATCTTCTTGGAAGTAAAGATCGAGCAGAGGTCGGCCGCTCCATCCCCCATGTCGATGTGGGCCCCGCCTGGCAGCGAGAAGTCGGTTGCCACATCGCTCTGGATCGTGTCGTCGCCACCCCGCATGGTCGCCTTCAACGACGTCGCCAGACTTGGGATCACGAGGGCGGAACCGGCCCCACCCAGCCCGCCAACATCCGTAGTCGCATCGGGCGTCAGAGTCGTTTGGCCGGCCTCGAGTTTGATGATGACTGTGTTCGAGCGATCGTCTCCCACCAAGATCAGCACGCCCCCCACGATGCTCGCACGGACGATTCCGGCTGGCGTCTCGCGGCCTTCGAGCGTTTCGAGGTGCAGCCGACAACGCCGGGAACGGAGGCGCGTGAACGAACGCATGAGTAGTCTCGGTAGAAGAAATTGAACGGACGACCGCGAGTCAAAAATGCACGACCAACGACCTCAGTTTACGCGCTGACCCTTGAATTGGCTATCGGTGACGTACCCGGCACAAGTCTCTCGCCGCTGGAACCACGGTTCTCGGAAACGTCCAATTTACCACACGAACAAGGAGTCGGCAGCGGTGGGTGTTCGGAAATACATTGCGTTGCAAAGCGCGACCTGCAACGCATTTTGACTCAGTGAAATGCAAATGTTGATGACAGGCCGGAGGGCTGTCCCAACCAGGGTGGCTGGCTTCGTTGAACGAGATTCGCCCTTTCGACTTGCTTCTGGCAGGTAGAGGAGTGAGAATATCTCAATCTCCCGATGTTCCTGCCGTTGCCCCCGTTCACCTTCACTTGTGGTTTGATGATGCTGCGTGTGCTGGGTTCCGAAAAGCGATTCTGCAATGGCCTGTCCCGACGCGATGCGTTGTGGGCCGGCGGCTTGAGCCTGTTCGGTCTCTCGCTGACGGACGCCTTGCGCGCAGGTGAGACACGATCCGAGCCGAAGGACACCTCGTTCGGCAAGGCCAAGAACTGTATCCTGCTGTACTTGTATGGCTCGCCAAGCCAACTCGAACTGGCCGATATGAAACCGGACGCCCCGGTCGAGATTCGCGGGGAACTCAAGGGAATTCGTTCATCGCTCCCAGGCTGCGACGTTTGCGAATTGCTGCCGCACACGGCCCGCATCATGGACAAAGTGACCGTCGTAAGGTCGGTCACGCACAAGCACCCGATTCACGGTGTGGCTTATGCGACCACCAGCGTGCCGGACATCGACGTGGCCATGGAACTGAGCCCGCACGATGGCCGACACTGGCCGTTCATCGGTTCCGTGGTTGCGTATCTCGAAGGGCTGAAAGGCAAACGCAAGTCGATCCCGGATAACATCGCGATGCCCTGGCCGTTCAGCAGCCGACGCGTGGGCGAGGTGCCGCGTGCCGGCCCCTACGCGGCCTTTCTCGGGGGAGCATATCACCCGCACTTCACCGAGTTTATCGGCGATGCAAACAAGGAGATCACCAAGACCCTGGCGGGCAAGTACGAGACCTTCAAGGAGCCGTATGTGGGCATCAAGCCCGATGCCCATTTCACCTTGGGCGATACGCGAACGACGCCCGACTTGACCATCGATCGGTTGAACACACGCAAGTCGTTGCTCGAACAGTTCGATAACGCCCGGCAATTGCGTGAGTCGAGCGGGTTCGACAGTCAGCGCGACATGGCCTACTCGCTGATCGGCACGAACAAGGTTCGCGATGCCCTCGACATGGCCCGCGAGCCGATGGGCCTGCGTGAAAGTTACGGCATGACCGTCTTCGGCCAGGGCTGTTTGGCCGCCCGCCGATTGGTCGAGGCGGGTTCGAAATTTGTAACGGTCTTTTGGGATGAATTCGGTCTGGCCGGCAGTGGCTGGGACACGCACTGGGAACACTATCCACGCATGAAGAACGAACTCATGCCCGGCTTCGATCGCGGCTTCTATGGCCTGATCAACGATCTCGATCAACGCGGCATGTTGGATGATACGCTGGTCGTCGTGCTGAGCGAACACGGTCGCACGCCGCAGATCAACAAGGCGATTGGCGGCGGCCGCGACCACTGGGCCCAGGCCTATTCCACGCTCTTTGCCGGCGGCGGCACGGCACGCGGCAAGGTTGTCGGCAAGACGGACAAACATGGCGGCACCGTGACCGATCGGCCCGTCTCGCCCAAAGATTTGCTCGCAACGGTCTATCATCTCCTCGGCTACGACCTCGAAACCATGATCCGCGACAAGACGAATCGGCCCCAGCCGCTCGTGCCCGGAGGGAATGTCGTCCGCGAGATGCTGGGCTAACGGATCCATTGTCGAGACTTCTGTTCAGTAATTGTCCGGACCCGACGGATATTTCTCACTCGCCGATGTTGGCCGAAACGTATTCCCACACGATGAGCGTCCGCGATGGCGGCACGGCCAGGAAGCGCAAGCCGCGCTGAGCACACGCCGGCGCAACCGGAGGCCAGCGGAAAGAGACTCGGAAGGCGATTGCTGAACTCGTCAAGATCGGCAAGCCCGCAGTCGAGGCCGTGCGAGCGGAGTGGCTGCAACTCGGCGAGGTTGACCGTTGGAAACTGATGCGGCTTCGCGGCAAGCATGCTTTCGCCGATGCTCTTCCTGATTCCTCCCCTGTCGCGTTAGTCGTTGCCACATAAAACAGTTGCGTTCGATCTCCCTCCTTATTGGAACCCCCTCTGATGCCGGCCCCGGAAGTTCAGGCAGTGAAGGAAATCGCTGCCGCCTACGAACGCATGGCCGAGCAAATCGGCAAGGTGATTGTCGGTCAGCACCAGGTTGTTGAAGAGCTGATCATGGCCATGTTCAGCCGGGGACATTGTCTGCTCGTCGGCGTGCCGGGCTTGGCGAAGACGCTGCTCATCAGCACGGTCGCCCGGATCCTGAATCTCTCCTTCAAACGGATCCAGTTCACGCCGGACTTGATGCCTTCGGACATCACGGGCACGGACATTCTTCAGGACGATCCGGAAACGGGCCGACGCAAGTTCGCGTTTCTACCGGGGCCCATCTTCGCGAACATGATTCTCGCGGACGAAATCAACCGCACGCCGCCCAAGACGCAGGCGGCGTTGCTGGAAGCAATGCAGGAGCATCATGTAACGGCCGGCGGCACGACCTACAAGTTGCCGGAACCGTTTTTCGTGCTGGCCACGCAAAACCCGATCGAGCAGGAAGGGACCTACCCGTTGCCCGAAGCGCAGCAGGATCGCTTCATGTTCAACATTCGCGTGGAGTATCCCACACGCAGCGAAGAGATTCAGATCGTGAAGTCCACGACCTCGAATCATAAACCCGAAGTGGAGCCGGTACTCGACGCCAAACAAATTATCAGGCTGCAGGAAGCGGTCCGGCAAGTTGTGGTGGCCGACCATGTCTTCTCGTACGCAGCGGACCTGGTGCGGGCGACACGGCCCAAGGAGCCGGGCGTGCCGAAGTGGATCCCGGAACTGATCGCCTGGGGTGCCGGGCCGCGAGCGAGCCAGTTTCTCATTCTCGGCGGCAAGGCCAAGGCCGTTCTGCATGGCCGTTTGCACGTCACGACGGAAGACATACGGGAAGTCGCGTTCCCGGTTTTACGCCATCGCTTGATGACTACGTTCAACGCGGATGCCGAGGGCATCACCACGGATGAAGTGATTCGCCGACTGATTCAAGCCGTTCCCCCGCCACAAGAAGAAGCGGCCGCACGGGCCCGGCGCGGTTGAACATGAACCACGTTTCGTGCTGAGTGCATTTTCAAGCTCTTGCCAGCACCCACTTCGCCTCTCGGCATGAATACATGCCCGGCTTGAAGATCAATCCGGTTGACTCGAACCAGGGTTGGGGGAAGGGTTTCGGCTCGAGAACCGGGCCAAAAGCAGGACGCAAAACAAAAGATGTTACGGCGGCCTCGGCGACCTCCGGGCAGGAAGTTCTAAAACTCACACTACCTATGCAAGTTGGCTCCCTACGTGTCCGGTTGCTGCTTCGACAGGCTCAGAGCCTGAAGGACAAACGCCAGGTTGTTCGCAGCATCCTCGAACGGCTTCGCAATTCGTTCCTGGTGGCGGCGACCGAAGTGGAGTCGCAGGACGACCATAAAGTCGTCGTTTTGGGCATCGCCGCAGTCGCCGACGAGGTTGAGGCCGTGCAGAAAGTGCTGGAGCAGGTGAAGAACGCCCTTCGGGGCCATCCGGTCGCGGAATTTGTTTCTGCCGAGTCGGAAGTTCTCAGTCCAATGTTTTGAATACAATGCATGTATGAAGCATCATCGATTGGCGCGGGTAGCAGAGGCGATTCGTGAGGTAGCCAGCCAGGTCATCCTCTTTGAACTCCGCGATCCGCGCATCAAGTTCACGACGGTCACGCGAGCGGAAGTCTCCGCCGACCTCCAACATGCCAAGGTTTACGTCTCGGTCATGGGTTCGGAGCGCGATCGCGATCTGACCATGCACGGCCTTCGCAGCGCCGCCGGTTTTATTCAATCGAAGCTCAGCGACCGCATGACGAGCCGATTCGTGCCGGTGCTTGAATTCGTGCTAGACGAGGGCATGAAGAACAGCATGGAAGTCGCCCGGTTATTGGGCGAAGAAAAGGCTCGTGAAAGACTGGCGGAAGAGCACGTGGAGGAAGATGCCACGGAAGAGCCCTCGGCCACTACCGAGAGCGTTTCCTAGTCGGGCGCCGGTTTCGAGTTCAGATCTTGGTTGGTCCAGGGAGGGAATCACATGGCAACGACCGTGAACAAGCAGAAAATTCTCGATCACGTGACCGCCGCGTTGAAGAAGCGGTACGATGTGCCGGAACCCACCCAGCGCAGCGTGATCGAGCACTTGCTCTATGCCGTCATCCGCGAAGGAACGACGCACGAAAAGGCCGAGCGGGCGTTTCAGAGCATCAAGGAAAAATTCGTCGACTGGAACGAAGTCCGCGTCTCTACGGTCCAGGAATTGTGCGATGCGATGGGGGCACTGCCAGACACGGCCACGCGGGCACAACGCTTGATCGGCATCCTCCAGGAATGGTTTGAATTGACGTACACTTTCGATATGGAGGAAGTCGCGAAGAAGGGCTTGAAGGAAGGTGCCAAGAAGATCTCGCGGCTGAACCACTCGAACGATTTCGCCGTCGCCTGGGTGATGCAGCACGGCCTGAGCGGGCACGCGATTCCGCTCGATGAACCGTCGCTACGCGTTCTGCGCCGGCTGGGCATTCTCGATGGCGAATCCGAGAGCCTGGAAAGCCTGCGGGGCACGATCGAGCACTTTGTGCCAAAATCGAAAGGCTCGGCCTTCGTGGAACTTCTTACCCGACATGCGGACGAGTCGTGTGTGGAATCTCACCCGAAGTGTTCCAAGTGTCCACTCCTGAACGACTGCCCGGCCGGGCAGGAGCCAGCGACGAAACCACGCAAATCCCGCTGATCGAAATGATACATGAAGTATCCACAAGTCGTCGTGTACGAATCCGATGGCTCGCTCGCACGACAGGTGCGGCGACTGGCCGCTGAGAACTCCTGGCTTGTTCGTGAGCCACGTCGCCCCGAATCGTGCCTGGAACTTCTTGCCGATTTTCGGCCCTCGGTCCTGCTCCTGAAACTGGAAGACGAACTTCACGCTGGCCTGAGCCTGTTGGCTCAAGTGACACAACTCGCACCGAGGTGTTCGGTCATTCTCGTCAGCGATGTGAAAATGGAAGGTGCCGAGCAGCGGGCACAACTCTCGGCACTGGCTTTCGACTTGGGAGCGAAGCACACACTCTTTCCACCTCTACAACAATCGGTGATCGAAGATCTGGTTTCCGGCCTTCTGACGGCCAGCATTCGACGAACCCTGGGCTCCTCGATCGAGACGGACGATGCGTGAATTCCCCGCCATGGACGAAACGCGCTGCACCGCCTGTGGCGATTGCGTTCCGGTCTGCCCGGCCGATTGTCTGGCGATGGCTGGAAACGTGCCCTGGCTGGTTCGCCCTGCGGATTGCATTTCCTGCGCGGCGTGTTTGGCCGTGTGTCCCGTCGAGGCGATTTCCATGCAGCCACTTGCCGCCGCATAAAGTTGTGGCTTACGTGTCGCTGACATCGGCGAGTCGTGAAATCGCGACGACCTCGGCCCGAAAAAGTGTGACTTTCTTTCGATTCCGCTTGATGCCCGTGCGCTTGCTGGCTTCGACATAGTTCTCGCGAGAGGTTTCGGTATCGCGCAAATCGTGGAGATCGGCACTCTTCAGTTCGAGAAAATGCTCGTCGAAGCGGACCAGAGTCCCCAGGCAGACGAAGGGGCTCTTCAGGTCGATCACGACTTTTTCGCCGACAAAATCACCGAGCATCGCAGCCCTCCCCCGTTGGATGGCATCATTGTACTCGGCACGCTAAAACTTCAGCCGCACTTGCACGGTGCCGAACAGGCCCGAGCCAACGTTGACGCGGTCGTTGTTGCGGTCGCTGTATTGCATGCCCTGGAAATAGAACCGGTCGAACACATAGCCCGCCGCAAGATCGAAGGACAGTCGCCAGGGCAGATCGAATTGCAGTCCACCCGTGAAACGCTTCTCATAGCTGTAAAAACGATTGTCGGTCTGAGTCCGATCGACCAGGAAGACGGCCTCGTTCGACCAGTTGACTGCACCATAGGTTCGGATGTTTGGAAAATTGATAGGTTGCCAGGTCACGCGCGCGGATACGTTGCGAATGGGAACATAGACGAGGTCGAGCGTCGCACGATCGGTGAACTGCCACTTCAGAAAGAACGGCGCACCGAGGTTCACCGAGAAATCTTCGTTCGGCTCCCAGTAGTAGCCGAGGATGGGCAAGGGATACGCCGAGTCCGACGTGGGAATGTAAGAGAAACCCACGATCCAGGCATCGCGGCCGATGGTTGGAAAGGTGGTGTACATGGCCAGACTCGCCACGAGCCCGTTGCTCTGTGCGAATGGTTTGTCGCTCGCCGATCCGGCACTGACGACGGCCCCGGTGGTCCAGCCGTTATCCCAGGAATGGCTGTAGGCGAGCCCCGCCTGAATGTCCCAGGTTTGGCTTGGGAAGGGGACGCCTGAGTTCGGCAGAATCGCATCGGTCCGGAAACGGCCGCTCCGGATGCCCAGGCCGAGCACGCCGGCATCGGGTCCCTCACGGACGATCGGCGCGAAGATGGACAAATCTTGGCGAAGTACGGACATGCTCGTCGGTTGATTCAAGAGAGCCTGGGATGGAATCCAGGTCGCACCGTAGCCAGGCATGCCATACAGGGCAGCCAGCAGCCCAAGACCAAAACGGGTGCCGATTCCCTCGCAGGCCGGATTCGTGGGCTGGCCGAGCGGAGCGAACGGACGAAATGGTTCGTCGGGAGAGCCGAGCGGCCTCAGAAAAGGATCGATTGCCGGGTCGATAATGATCGGTTGGGTTCGCGGAACGCCGAGAATAGCCGACGGAGGCGCATCCTGTGCCCGGACCGCACTAGCGGCCACGACGATCAGGAGTGCCAACCAACGACAGGACGGCATCGCGACAATCTCGGGCGCGACTGGGAAAGAGAGAGCATATACCGACGTTCAGGCAGGCTGTCGAGGGGAGTTTGGAAAGACTACAAACCCCGAAAAATCGGGGCAGCCGACACTTTTTTCCCCGTTCGTGTCCTTCGCACCGTTCGTGGTAACGATGACTACTCTTACAATCATCTCTACATGTTCCGCATCGATTTCCCATTGAGCGACGCTCATTTGCTCCTCGCGCCACGGTTAGGTGGAATGTCGCGCTATGCGCAAGCCGGCATTCTCGTTCTCATCCTGGCGATCTTGTTGTTCTTGGTCTTTCGCCTCTATCGCCATGAGTTGAAGCTCATTCCCCGGCGATTCGCGTTATTGCTGCTCGGGCTGCGTTTGGCGTTGGTCACGAGTCTGTTCATCGTCACCAGCATGAAACCCGCTCTGGCCCGGACCATCACGGAGACGGTCCCTTCCAAGGTACTCATCGCTGTCGATCGCTCGGATAGCATGGCGATCACGGACCCGCAACGCTCGCAACTGGAAAAGCTCGAACTCGCCAAGGGGCTGAAGCTCGTCCGAGATCTAGCCGACGATGCCACGCTCGAGGGCTGGCTTCGCGAAGCCAATCGTGGCCCGTTCACATCCAGCGACCAAGCAAAATACGACAAGGTCATCGAGCGCGTGGATTCGTTCACCCGCCATCGAATTGCCGAGCGCGTGCTCGACCCCGAGGGGGCGAACGTGCTACAAGCGATCGGCGACAAGCATCTGCTCGATGCGACGTTCTTTACGCAACAGTCCAGCGACCTGCCACGTGAATGGAGCAAGCTGAAACCGGTTCTCGACGAGTTAAACTCCAAGCCGGTCGGAAGCGCATTCACCGATTTGAAGCAGCCGCTTATCCGTGCCATCGAACGGGGCGGGGCGGGTGAAGGTAAGGTGCTCGGCGTTGTGATC
Organism: Gemmataceae bacterium; assembly: GCA_009691845.1. Taxonomy (GTDB): domain Bacteria; phylum Planctomycetota; class Planctomycetia; order Gemmatales; family Gemmataceae; genus SIAJ01. The sequence goes on along the minus strand of SIAJ01000033.1, from coordinate 35,718 downwards.
CTGACCGATGGCCAGCACAACTGGGGCCTGTCGCCATTGAACAAAGCCCGTGAACTCGGGCAACGTGGCGTGCCGATTTACTTCATCGGCATCGGAGCGAAAGAACCGCCTCCCGATCTCGCGATGCTCTCGGTGAAGGCCACGCCGCCAACGGTCTTCAAAAACGCCTACACGACCGTGGAGGCCCGCGTTCTCGTGAACAATCTCCCGGCCGGCAAGGTGAAAGTAACGCTGACTTATCCCGACAAACCCGGCACGAAAAGACGCGAGCCTCTGATCGAGGAAATCGTACACGAGGGCACCAACGGACCACGACTCGTTACGTTCACCGCACGCATGGATCAACCAGGAACCGAGACACTGAGCGTAACGGCCGAGCTGATACCGGACAACGCGACGGACATTCGCAAGGACACCCGGCCCGAGAACAACACGCGCCCGGTGGTCGTGAACGTTTCGCCCGACAAGGCCAAGGTGCTGCTCGTCGATGGCGAAATTCGCTGGGAATTCCACTACCTGCACACGGCCCTTGTTCGCGACGAGACGATGGAAACGACCAGCGTCGTCTTCGATCAGCCACGCATCAACGCGGTGAACGAGGAAGGGGCAACGAAAATGGGATTGCCGGCCCTCGCGTTGCCGAAGGATCCGGAAGCATTGATGAGTTACGACTGCATCATTCTTGGGGACGTCTCGCCCGATCAGTTCGGTCGAGCCGAACGTGAGAAGCTGGAAAAATACGTCTCCGAACGCGGCGGAACGCTGGTACTGCTCGCGGGCAAACGCTCGATGCCGCTGGAGTTTTTGAAGGACGGCGACCCGTTCGCCAAGATGCTGCCGATCTCGGCCCCGAAGGTTGTGAAGGCCGATGCGGGCTTTCGTGTCCAACTGACGGCCGAGGGTCAGCAAACCGGCTTCCTACGCCTGGAACCGAACGCGGGCCTGAGTGCGGAAACCTGGTCGTACTTGCCGCCACACTTCTGGGCGATCACCGGTCGCGCGAAGGACGGAGCAGTCACACTCGCTTCGGTGCCGCAGGCCAACGCACCGAAAGACCCGGCCACCGCACGCGAGGTCGAGCGGAACAACGCCCTGATTGTTCGCCAGAACTTCGGCTTCGGCAAGGTCGTCTACGTCGGCATCGACAGCACCTGGCGCTGGCGCTTCAAGAAGGGGGACACATTCAACCACCGTTTCTGGAGCCAGGTGATCCGTTGGGCCGCTAGTGATCGAGCACTGGTTGCGGGAAACGAATTCGTTCGCTTCGGCGCTCGCGAACCGGTCTATCGTGCGGATCAGGAGGTCGAAATCGTTGTCCGCATGAGCGACAAGGTCAAGAAACTCGGACCCGAGGCCCTGGCCGGCGCCCGCCTGATTCGCAAACCGAAACTCGGCGATCCGGAGGAGATCATCGGCCTGATGCCGTTGAAGCCGCATCCCTTGATTCCCAAGGAATTCGACGGCTCGCAAGCCAACCTTCCGCCGGGCGAGTACGACGTGGAACTGGTGATCCCGGACATTGAGGAGAAACTCAACGGTCCGGATGGCAAGAAATTGCGAGCGCACTTCCAGGTGTTACCAGCCGACACCGGCGAGACCCTCGACCTGAGCACGAATTGGTTCCTGATGGAAGACATCGCGACACGCAGCGGCGGGAAGGTCTTCCCGGCCGAGCGAGCGAGCGAATTGATCGAGCTATTGCAAAGCCGCACGGCGACTCGCGAGTATGCGGTCGAACAAAAACTGTGGCAATCGTGGTGGACACTGATCCTGTTTGTCGTGCTCCTGTCGCTGGAGTGGGTGACACGCAAATTCGCGGGGCTGCCGTGAGCGAAATTCTGCTGTCCACGCTCAACGCACGGTACGCCCACGCGGCCTTCGGCTTGCGTTATCTTTTCGCGAATCTCGGCGAACTGCAACCGCGGGCCGCCATCGCCGAATTCGATATTTCGCAGCGGCCGATCGACATTGCCGAGAAGATTCTGGCCCACCAGCCGCGAATTCTGGGGCTCGGCGTCTACATCTGGAACATTGCCCCGACGACGGAACTGGTCGGCATCCTCAAGCGTGCCGCTCCACGCATGACGATCGTGCTCGGTGGGCCGGAAGTTAGCCACGAATACGAGGCCCAAGAGATCGTGCGACTCGCGGACTTCACAATCACAGGCGAGGCGGACCTGGAGTTTACGAAACTATGTGGCCAATTGCTTCGTGGGCAACGCCCGCTGATAAACATCATTCAGGCGGATCCACCACACTTCAACGAAATGCGGCTACCGTACGATCACTACACAAGCGATGATGTCGCCCATCGCGTGATCTATGTCGAGGCTTCGCGCGGCTGCCCGTTCACCTGCGAATTTTGCCTGTCGTCACTGGAAGTGCCGGTCCGCAATGCGCCGCTCGACGCGTTCCTTGCCGAGATGGAGAAACTGCTCGATCGTGGCGTGAAGCAATTCAAGTTTGTCGATCGCACGTTCAACCTGAACATCCAGATTGGCCGGGCGATCTTGCAGTTCTTCCTCGAACGCATCCAGCCCGGCTTGTTCGTCCATTTTGAAATGATCCCGGATCGCTTGCCCGATCCGCTACGAGAATTGATCGCGCAGTTTCCGGATGGCGCGCTGCAATTTGAAGTCGGCATCCAGACCTTCAACCCCGAAGTGCAGAGCCTGATTAGCCGCCGACAGAACAACGAGAAGACGGTCGAAAACCTCCGCTGGTTGCGCATGCAAACGAAAGTACACGTTCACGCGGACCTGATTGTCGGATTACCGGGGGAGTCCATCGCGAGTTTCGCGACGGGCTTCGACAAGCTGTATTCCATTCGCCCTCAAGAAATCCAGGTCGGGATGCTGAAGCGTTTGCGTGGCACGCCAATCGTTCGACACGATGCGCCCTGGGAAATGGTCTACAGTCCGCAGGCACCATACGAAGTACTCAGTACGAAGTTGATCGACTTCGCGGACATGTGTCGCATGAGGCGCTTTGCTCGCTTCTGGGACATGCTCGCCAACTCCGGGCGATTTGTTCACGCGTTGCCGTTACTACTGAACGAAGGTTCGCCGTTCGCGAACTTCATGCGGCTGAGCGAATGGCTCTGGCAGACGACCAGGCAAACGCATGGCATCGCCTTGATGCGTTTGTTCGAGTTGCTGCTCAAGTTTGCGAAAGAACATCAAGCCGAGTGGATCGATCACTTCGCTCACGAGTTGTGGAAAGATTATCGCCGCGATGGTCGAACCGATAAGCCGTCGTTTCTGGCGGAATTCGAGCTTGTGGAAGAACCCGGAGAGCGGGTGATTGCCCGCGTTGGTTCGGAACGGCAATCGCGACATCGAAAGTAGTCGGCACACTCCGTGTGCCGACCCGGACTCACGAAGTGTCTCGCCTGCACGCCTCTGGAAGTCCGCACACGGAGTGTGCGGACTACGATGCCAGCACTCCAAGTGCGTGCAACTGTGGCACCAACTCCTCGAAATCTGTCAGTTGCACCGCGTGCCACCCGAACGCCTTCGCGGCAGCCACGTTCTCGGCCAGATCATCGATGAACACGCATTCGTGTTTCTCACAGCCGGCCATTTTGTGTGTGTGGGCAAAGAATTGCTCGTGTGGCTTCCTGGCCTTGGCCTCGTGTGAGACGGAGATCGCATCGAAGTGGGTCAGCAGATCCTTGAATTGCTCGCGATAGTGCGAGTAATGCGCGTCATTCGTGTTGCTGGCAAGCACGAGCCGATACCCGGCCTGCTTCAAACGTGGAATCAACTCCGCGATCGGCACGTTGAGCCGGAAGATATCGCTGAACGCATGCACGAACTGGGCCTGCGTGCATTTCAAGCCGCCGTGCTTGCAGGCGATCGCGTACACCTCGTCGGTTGTCACCTGTCCGCACTCATATCGGTCGGCCAGATCGTCGAGATACATGAGTTGTCGAAGTTGCTTGGCCTTCTGGTCCGTGTGCTTGAGTAACTGTCGGAGCGCACGTTCGTGATCGAAGAACGCGAGCACGTTGCCGAAATCGAAGAGGATCGTCTTGATCATCGGCCATTACCCTATTTGCCCAGCGGAACCAGAATCGCCTCCGTCTCCGGAATTTGCCGTATCTTTGGCCCGCAGCCTAGCAACAGATTCTTGCCGTCCGGTGAGATCGACAGACCGAAGACGGGTCCGAATGGCACGTCCATCCCAGCGACGAGTTTGCCGTCCGCCACGTTCCAGATCGCCACGTAGCCCTTGTTCTTCGGGGCCGGGCCGCAACTCACCAGGTACTTCTCATCGGGCGTGAACCGTAATTGATAGATGCCGCCGGGATGCGACTGGCCAACCTCTCCCTTGATGGTCGGATGCGGAAATTCGCGGACGACATTGCCATCCGCTGCGTTCCACAACTTGATGCGCCGATCGCTCGATCCGGAGGCGATGAACCTGCCATCCTTCGTGACCGCGGCACAAAATACCTGATCTTGATGGCCCTTCTCGAATGTCTTGTCGGCATACGGCTTGAACTCGCGCACCAGGTTGCCCGTGGCATAGTCCCAGAGTTTCATGTTCTTGTCGAAGCACGTTGAAATCAATTGCTTGCCGTCGGTGGTCCACGTTACCGAATAGATGGCCGACGCTTGCGGCAGCGTGTGGGCGTTGATGGCCTTCGCGGCCAGATTCTTCTCGATATCGAAGACGCGCAGAATACCATCGTGGCACGCCGTGGCCAGGAGTTTGCCATCGGGGGACCAGGCCACCGCATCGACCAGATTGGGATGCTGGAAGTTCCGCGTGGCCACATTCGATGCGACCTTCCACTGCTTGACGGTCTTGTCGGCGGAGGTGGTGAAGAGTTCCCCCTTCTCCGTGAAGGTGGCCGCGAGGGCCGCATCCGCATGGGCGAATTGCTGCACCACCTTGCCGAAATCGTCCGGCATCGGCTGACCCGGAGTGAAGGCAACGCTCCACGCGATCACGGATTTATCGTCGCCCACGCTGGCCAGCAATTTGCCATCGGCCGTTAACGAAAGACCACGGATCGGCGTCGTCACGGGGATGGTGCCAAGCTCCTTGCCATCGGCGAACGTGAAGACGCGGATGTTCTTGTCGGCCCCGGCAGCCGCGATGATCTGGAGATTCTTCGAAAGAGCAACCGCATAAACGGGAGTGGTTCCGTCGATCTTGCGTTCCTCGGCTCCGCTGGCGGCATTGATGATCCGCACGACGCCATCGTCACCCGACACAATCAAGCGGGCCGAATCGGGAGTTGCCAAAATCGCTCGCAGCGGCTTCAGGGACGCCGGCACGCTTCGAGTGAGAACAAAGGGGCTCACGACCACCGTCTTGTCGGCACTCGCGGTGACGACGAGCGGCTGAGTCGGGTGAATGGCCACACCACGGACGGCACCGGCATGATTAAACGTTTGCATCAGTCGACCGGTGGCGACTTCCCAAACACGTGCCAAATTGTCCGCACCGCCGGTGATGAGGCGGAGTCGGTCCGCACTGAAGTTCACACTGGCCACATCGGCCAGGTGCGGAATCGAGACCAATTCCTTGTTATCGGTCACCTGAAAGACTTTCGCGTTCTTGCCTGCCGCGACAGCGATGGCCGTGAAATCCCGGCTGGCCACGATTCCGGCGATCACGTCGGGCAACGTCGCAATCGTCTTCACTTCCTTGCCAGTGGCCAGGTCCCACAGCTTGACGGTTTTGTCCGCACCGGCTGTGATCGCTTGCGTGGCATTGGGATGCAGAGCCAGTCCTGCGACTACGCCGGTATGGACCGAAAGCGCCGTCGTGACGGCCACATCGTGCGTCGTGATGGTTTTGTCGTCTCCGGCCACGACCAGCGTACGATTGTCGGCCAGGAACACGAGCGAGCTGATCGGGCCAGCCGCATCCGGCAGCGACTGCAATTCCCGGCCGGTGATCGCGTCGTAGACCTTCAAGCGATTCAGGGCAGCTTCCGTGAAAGCGACTGCGAGGCGAAGTCCATTCGGCGAAATCGCAACCGTCTGCGCCGGGCCTGCCAGCGGAATGTTCGTGACGGCTTTGCCATCGGCCACGGTCCAGACTTTCGCGGTCTTGTCGGCACCTGCGGTCGCGATTTTTAGCACGTCCGTCGTGAACGATAGACCGACGATTGCACCCTCGCCGGCGGGGATCGCCTTCAGTTCCTTGCCCGTCTTCGCGTCCGAGATGCGGAGTGTCTTGTCGTCGCCGACCGAGAAAATCCGCGTCGCATCCGGGGCGATCAACACTCGTCGGACGGGGCCGGTGTGAGCCGCCTGGGCGATCAGCGCCGGCGTCCACAGCCGCAGGGACTTGTCGGCCGCAACCGAAACGATGCGTTTTCCATCCGGATGAAACGCGACCCCCGCTGCGGCTCCATCGTGCAAAAACACTTCCTGAAGTTTAAGGTCGGGACCATACACCCGCACGCGGTTATCGGCACAGGCCACGGCCACCCGTTGGCCGTCGGCTGAAAGTGCCACGCCTTTCACGTCGGTTGGTGACACGATCGTACCGGCAGGTTTGCTGTCGGCGAGTGTGAAGACTGTCACGCTCTTCTCGCCCCCGGCCGCGAGTCGCGTGCCATCCTTGCTGATCGAGAACGAGGCTGGGGCGAAGGTCAGATCGAGTTTCCCTTTCGCGGCCAGGTCGGCCGGTGCCCACATTCGCACAGTTTTGTCGGCTCCGGCTGTGAAAACCAGGTCTCCCTTCGGTGAGAACATCAAGCCGGTTACCGGTGCGGTGTGTGCAGCCGCCGTTTTGGCTTCCTTGCTATCCGCGATGGTCACGATGCGAACCGTGTTGTCCGCGAGCCCAACCACCACGCTGGCCCCTCCCGGTGCAAACGCGATGGCCCGGGCTTCCGCCGGAAGCGTCAGCTTCTTCACTTCCTTGTCCGCATTGCGAATCGACAGCGTTTTGTCGGCGGCCGCGAGAGCAACAGTCACGTTGTCCGGCGAATACGCGATGGCCGTGATCGCCTGGCCGCCCAGGTTATACGCCCGTTCCGGAGCAGGTTGAGCCAGATTCCACACGCGGGCCTGCTTGTCGGCCGCGACGGTCAGGATGCGATTGCCATCGGGACTTACCGTGAAGGAAGTGACGGCATCCGGATGCAGGTACACTTTGGGAGCAACGACCGGCAAGCCCCAAATTTTCACCAGGCCATCGGCTCCACCCGTAACGGCGAACTGGCCTGCCGGAGCAATCGCCAGCGTGCGAATCGGCCCGGCATGGCCGGAGAGTGTTGCCGTCTGCATGCCGTTGGCCGCGTTCCAAACGCGAATCGCCTCGTCGTCGCCCACGGAAAGAACGCTCGTGTTGTCGGTCGTAATCGCGGCTGCGTTCACGCTGATCGTGTGGCCCGTGAACTGCCGTTCCGCGGTCCCGGCCGGGTAGAGCCAGGTTCGTACCATCTTGTCGGCACCGGCCGTAACCAATCGCTTGGCGTCGGGACTCAGGGTCATGCCGAGGACTCGGTCCGGCTGAGGAACCGATTTCGCTGCGTTGATGGGATACACCCAAGAACGCAGAACGCCATCGCCGCCCACGGTCACGAAGCCCGTTCCACCCGCGTTCACCGAGATGCCCGTGACGGCCCCCGTATGAGCAGCCACAATGCCCGCAGGTTTGCCGTCGGCCGTCCACAGGAAGACTTTGCCATCCACGGTGCCCGCCGCCACGGCAGCCCCGTTCGGCCACAGGGCAACCGTCGAGATCGCGGCCGTCGCTCCGGGAAATTCGCGCGTAAGCAGGCCGGTCGCCAGGGCCGAGAGTTTGACGGCCTTATCGGTTCCGCCCGTCAGGGTGCTGTTGCCATCAGCCGAGAGAGCGAGCGCTGTGATTGCATCCAGGTGTACCGGCAGCGGCTTCGTCGGAACCACGGGCAATAGCCAGGATTTGAGAAGCCCGTCCTCGCCGATTGTGTAGGCCTGGTTGTTGCTCGGACTGATCGCGACGCCCGTAATTGTTGAAGCATGAGCGCCCACGAGTGCGATCGGCTTGCCATCGACCGGATTCCAAAGCCGCATGGCACCATCCACGCCTGTCGTTGCCAGGATGAGTGAGTTCCCACTGAAGGCCACTCCGGTCGCTCCGCCCGTGTGCCCCGTCAGCGTGAAGAGCACTTTGCCGTCCAGTGCCGACCAAAGTTTCACCGTGCCATCCTTCGCGGCCCCGGCAATGAACTTGCCATCGGGCGAAACGGCGACAGCCGTGGCGCCCGCGGTATGTGCCAGTTCACGGACCGCCGTTTTCAAAGGGATGTCCCAGATCCGGGCCGAGTTGTCCGAACCGCCACTTGCCACCTGGTCCCCGGCTGGACTGAACGCCACGCTCAAGACCAAGCTCTGATGCCCGTTTGGGCCGGAGAATTCCCGCAATTGCAAACCCGTTAGCGGGTCCCAGAGTCGCAGCGACTTGTCGAAACTTCCCGTCACCGCCAGCGTGCCATCTTTATTAAAGGCGGTCGAGTAAATCGCCTCCGTGTGACCCTTGAAGACGACCTTCGGCGAGACCGGGGCGTCCTGTGCCGAGATCGAGAGGAGCAAAATCGTAGTGGAAACAACGGTGACGGAAGCGAGACGAAGAATCGAACGCATGGGAATTGCCTCGATGAGGGCGGGCCGGTGTGAAGGGAGATTGTCGCACGTTGGGGGGCGAGCGTCAATGTAGCCGCGGTCGCGCGGAGGCAATCGGGTAGCCGCGTTCGCTAGAACGCGGCTAGCCTTGCCAGGGCGTTGCGCACGCATGAGTGCGCGGTTCTCCCGCACTCTGACGAGTGCGGCTACGAAAGTTGTTCGTCGCGACCCGCTTCCGTCTATACATCACCATTCCACCACCTTTCCCTTTTTGGAACGCATCATGATTGTTCGAAACCGTGTGTTCTTGAGTTCGCTCGTGGTATTGGCTCTGTCCTCGCCCGCTTGGGCGCAGGAGAATCCGGCCGCCAAGTCGCTGAACCGGGACAACCCCCGGCACAAGCAATTCCTCACCATCGTGGCCAAGGGCGAGGCCGATGTCATCTTCATCGGCGACAGCATCACTCAGGGCTGGGAAGGCGCCGGCAAAAAAGCCTGGGCCGACAATTTCGAAAAGCTGAAGGCCGTGAACCTGGGCATCAGCGGCGATCAGACCGGCCATGTCATTTGGCGAATCACCGAAGGAAAAGAACTCGACCCGATCAAGCCGAAGGCCGCCGTCATCATGATCGGCACGAATAACACCGGCGGGCACTCGGCCGAGCAGATCGCAGGCGGCATCAAGGCCATCATCGCGGAATTGCACAAGCAAAAGCCAGGGCTCAAGATCCTGCTCCTCGGCGTGTTCCCCAGAGCGGGCGGCATCAAGAAGGAAGAAACCGTCGCTCCGGCCGACAAACTGAATCCCAAGATCAAGGCGATCAACGATATCATCAGCAAGTTCGACGACGGGAAGCTGGTTTTCTACAAGGACATCGGTGCCAAATTCCTCAACGCGGAAGGTGGACTGGAGAAGAAGGTCATGCCCGATCTGCTGCACTTGAGCTCGGCTGGCTATGAAATTTGGGCCGCGGCCATCAAAGAAGATCTGGCCAAGTTGTTGAAGTAGTCTCTTGCGGTGCTTCCAAGGGGATTCGACATGCGTATCTTTGTCGGCTTGCTTGTATTCGTGTGCGTGGGCTCATCCTTGCGAGCCGAGGAGCCAACGCGTGCGAATCCCCCCATTGAAAAACTCCCCACCGATCCCAAATCGGCCAAGATCGTCCTGATCGCCGGGTCGAATGCATTCAAGGCCGGCGAACACGAATACGTCGGCGGCTGTGCTGTGCTATTCGATTTGCTTTCTCAGAATCCAGGCGTCTCTCCCGTCCTGGCTCTCGACTGGCCGCAGAAGGAAGAGACTCTAGCCGGTGCCAGGGCCGTGGTCTTCTTCTTCGATGGCGGCGACAAACATGCCGTGCTGAAGGGCGACCGGGCTGCCCGGATTCAGAAATTGACGGATTCGGGAACAGGATTGGTTCAGTTTCATCAGGCCGCGGACTATCCGAAAGACTTCGGCGATCGCGCACGCGGCTGGGGCGGCGCAGCCTGGGAAAAAGGCCTATCGGAACGTGCCCACTGGGTCGCAAGCTTCGACACGTTTCCCGATCATCCCATCACTCGCGGGGTGAAACCATTCAAGATCGACGACGGCTGGCTGTGGAAACTCCGGTTCGCGTCGGATGAAAAACGAGTCACGCCGCTCTTGCGAACCTGGTCGCCGAAAGCGACAACGAAGCCAGCCGGACTGCAGGACGTCATCGGCTGGGCTTACGACCGACCCGAGGGCGGCCGGGCTTTTTCCTTCACGGGCGGTCACTTGCACACCAGCCTGGCCCAAGAAGGCTATCGACGCTTTCTGGTCAATGGCATCCTTTGGTCGGCAGGCATCGACGTACCCAAGGACGGCGCGAAAGTGCAACTCGACGACAAGCTCTTACCAACCTATTTGAAACCATCTCCGCCAAAGAAGTAGCAGGCGATGGGCGATGGTCCGTCGGGGGCGTCGAGAATACAAGTCAAAAGTCCCAGCACGATCGTCGTTCACTTTTGACTTTTCACTCTCGCCTTTTTATTTTCTGAGTCCCGTGGTCACGACGCTCGGTGCGGGGCGTTCAAGACGGGTAAATAGTTTTTCAAATGATGCCCGGCTGACTTCGCCCGCCACGACGTTCACTTTGATCGTTTCCGTTTCCGCCTTCCCATCGATCATCACGGTCGCTCGCACCGTGTAGACAAACTCCTCCGCAGGAGCCAGGTCCGGCGTGCGGAAGGTTCGTTCGCGGCCCGTGCTCTGCAGCGGTTGCCCCTCCACGATCACCATGGCTCGTTCGGGTACACATAGCACGACGGTAGCAGGCAAGGGGCATCCGGTTCGCGGCTTCGGGAGCGCATCGGGAGCAGGAGGCGGAATACGGGGCAAGTCGGGGACTTTTGGGATGCCCAAGTCCGGCTTGCCCGCTGGAGGAATCAGTTTACCGGACGGGATGGGCAGCAGGGGAGCGGGCGAGGAAGGAATTCCCGAAGGAATCCGGTATTAATGGCTGCCAGGAAGCACGACCGATGCGACCCGAGTGGCCGGTGCATTCCGGCAGTAGAACTTCCGTGGAACGGCACTCGAGCGATTTGGATGGATCGATCGTCGCAGGGCGCGAATGGCGGCCACAAATTCAGCTACAGGCGCTTCGCAACGTGACTCGATCGGGAATCGATGGTACAGTGATTAGGTATCGAACAGGAGTGGTTGCATGCTCTGTGTTTCTGGTGAACGCGGTCTTTCACGCCGCTCGTTTGTACAGGCTGGAATACTCGGCGTTGGTGGGCTGGCGTTGCCCGACTTGCTGCGCCTTCGAGCCGAGGCCAAGACGGGCACGAACGACACGGCCGTTATCCTCTTCTGGATGAGTGGCGGGCCGGGACATATGGAAACCTGGGATCCGAAACCGAATGCGGTCTCGCAGTACCGCGGACCGTTTGGCACCATCCCCACGAATGTGCCTGGCATTCAGTTCGGCGAATTGATGCCACGACAGGCGAAGATCGCGGACAAGCTGGCGATTCTTCGCAGCGTCGCACACGGCTCCGGCGATCACACCAAGGGCAATCACTGGATGCTGACCGGCTTCGAGGGGCCGGCGTTCAACGTGCCGGATTTTCGCGTGCAACGCCGGCCTTCGCTCGGCTCAGCCGCCTCCAAATTGCGTGGAGCGAATCGGCCCGGCATGCCCGCCTATGCTGCGGTGCCGCATTTGCGGGGCGGAACGGACAACTTCTTCCATTACTCTGCTTACCTGGGGCCAGCTCACAATCCGTTCGTTGTGGATTCCGACCCGAACAAGCCAGAATTCCGCGTTCGCAATCTGTCGCTATCGTCCGGGCTCACGTTCGATCGACTGGATGATCGCCGTGAAGTGTTGGGCCTGATCGATCGCGTGAAACATGCTGGCAACGACGCTCGCGATTCGAGTGCCGAGCAAGCGTTCTCCCTGCTGACGAGCCGAGAGGTCGCGAAGGCCTTTGATATCAACGCGGAGTCCGACGCCGTTCGCGACCGGTATGGCCGGCACATCTTCGGGCAGAGTGCGTTACTCGCCCGGCGACTCGTGGAAGCAGGCGTCACGTTCGTCACGGTGAACACGGAACCGTGGGACCACCACGCCACCGCCGGCCGCTTGCCGACGGCCGAGGGTGGCAAGAAGCTGATCCCGCCATTCGATGCGGCGTTTGCATCGCTGGTCGAAGACTTGCATCAACGCGGCTTGAACAAGAAGGTGTTGGTGGTCGCAATGGGCGAGTTCGGTCGCACGCCACGCATGAACCCCGAAGGCGGTCGCGACCACTGGGGCAACGTCTTCAGCGTCGCCTTCGCGGGCGGCGAGATCAAGACGGGGATCACCGTAGGCAAGAGTAACCCGCGCGGCGAATACCCGATTGACCGCCCGCTCACGCCACAGGATGTGACGGCGACGGTGTTCCATCATTTGGGGATTGATGCGCCGAAGGTTTCATTTCCGGATCAGACCGGGCGGCCGATTTATCTGGTGGAGCATGGGGAGGCAGTGCGGGAGTTGGTGGGATAGATCCGTCTCGTTCTGCCAACTGATTTTGTCCACTGGCAGCAGCGTCCATGGGTGCCAAACGGCGAATCCTCCTGGCCTGCGTCGAGTGCATCGCCCACGACCGCAAAGCCACGGTCCGCGAAGCCGAACTCTATCGAGCAATCGGCGACGTGCTTGGCTGTCCGATTCCGCCGTTGTAAGATTCGTCTCAATACGAACTCTCCCGAACCGTCGAGGTTTCCCATGCGAACCATCTCTCTCTGCCTGCTTTTTTGTGGAACGCTGCCAATTCTCGCTGCCGAGCCCAAGTCGCTGTTCGACGGCAAGACCCTCGCCGGCTGGGAAGGCGACGAGAAAACCTGGCGGGTCGAAGACGGGGCCATCGTTGCTGGCTCACTCGAAGTTTCCGTGCCTCGCAACGAGTTCCTCTGCACGACGAAGACCTACGGGGACTTCGAGTTGAACGTGAAATTCAAGATCCTTGGCGACAAGGACAAGGCCAACGCGGGGATTCAGTTTCGCACCAAGCGGATTCCTAAGCATCATGAAGTCAGCGGCTTCCAGGCCGACATCGGCCAGGGTTACTGGGGCGCTCTCTACGACGAATCGCGGCGAAACAAGGTTCTCGCCGGACCGAGCAAAGAGGTGATCGCCAAGACGGCCAAGTTCGACGACTGGAACGACTACAAGATCCGTTGCGAAGGCAACTCGATCAAGCTCTGGCTGAACGGCACGCTGACGGTTGACTACACGGAGAAGGACGAAAAGATCGAAACGACCGGCATCATCGCCCTGCAGGTGCATGGCGGCGGCAAAACCAAGGTGCTGTACAAGAACATCACGATCGAGGAATTGTCCGCGAAGAATTGAGTGGCGTGCGCGGTCACCACTCAAAAAAGACGGGCAGCCGAGTTCGTGGCTAATGCTTTCTGTCGATCTGATCCAACAGATGCTCCGCCAGTCGGTCGCGTTGGATCTTCAAATAGCCGCCAGCGCCCGCACCAACATAAGCCCACTCGTGCATCCCGTCCAGCGTGTTCGCGGCCATCAGGTCGGCTCCGGATTGAATCCGCGAACGCTCGGCAATCGCCAGCAACTCGTCCTCGGATACCCCGACCTCCAGCTTGAACTTCACGAGAGTGCCGCGAAAGCCCCAGTCCTTGCGAACCTTGTCGATCAACTTCGGCGTGGGTAGCAGCCGCAGCCACAATTCAGGGTGTGAGCTTTTCACCTTGCCCGCACTCGCGTCTTTCATCCCTTCCGCCGTCTGCGAGAAAATCCCGGCCAACCGATAATCGCTCACGGCAGCCGCATGAACGATCGCATCGAACCTGATCCTCGGAATCAGTTCGGACATCCGAGCTTCCAGGTCATCGAACGTGCGATAGGTCACAACTTGCCACGAGCCCGAGGCACCTGGCGCAGGCGAATTTTGCACCTCGTTCACGATCTCCGGCTGCGACGTGAGCAACGTGACGCCATGGCCACGTTCGCAAGCCGTCCGTGCGATCCGCGTTCCCGTTCGCCCCGAAAAAATGTTCGTGATGCAGCGCACCCGATCAATGGGCGTCTGCGTGTTCCCGGCCGTGACGAGGATGTTCATAGCCCCAGCTTCTTTCGACCGTACTCCAGGGACAATCGCACGTTGGCGTCCTCTACGGCGAGTTGGTCTTTCGGGCTCAGTTTGCTCGTTCGTGGCAGAGGTTCCTTCGGCACATTCTTCTTCACGAATTCGATGATGCGGACCAACTCGCCGAGAGGGACCTTGTCCAACGTCTTCCAGTATTCCTCGCTGAAACAGGGAATCCGCAGCGGATCGCGGGTGATCATTTCCAGGTTGAAGCGGATCGCGGGCCTGGCCTTCTTCAACACATCGACGATTCGTTTCAGGTCGAGGAAGCCCGTCCCCAGTGGCACCTCGGCGAGTTCGAACGCTTCCGGCGATTCTTCGACACCCATATCTTTCAGGTGGCACGAACGTGTCCAGGGTGCGAGGGCTTCCACCGTTTCCGTCGGGTTTTCCAGCAAGGCGAGATTGTTCCCGGTATCGATACACACGCCGATGAATTCGGAACTCACGGCTTTCATCACGGCGACGAGTTCATCGGTGCGGTAGTCCTTGTGATTCTCGACCGCCAGCGCCCGCTTGTGCTTCGCCAGCACCGGTTCCGCGAGCCGCAAGGAAACCAGGGCGTTCTCGGCGAAGGTCGCATAGTCCTTCGACGTCTTGAACACCTCATACCGCCGGCCCGGCGACAAAACCGTCCGCAGGACGTTCGCTCCACACAATTTCGAGGTGAGCAGGTCCTTCTCGAAGCGGTCGAGATCCGCCTTGTCCTTCGGCGGACGAATCGAGCCTTCGACGTACATGTGTTGTTTTTCGGCCTCGGCACGAAGTGCCTTCGCCTCTTCGTCCGCAAGTTGGCCAAGCGAAATCTGGATGCCGTCGGCACCGCGTTCCCGGCAGAATGCCAGGAAATTCGCGGGATGTGTGAAACCCTTCTCGCGCGCCCGATACGAATACGAATGAATCACGATGCCGAACGAGCCGCCCGATTTACGCGCTGGCTCGTCGGCATGAAGGGTTCCCGCAATCATGGCAGCGGACGCGGCCAGGAAATCTCGGCGATTGGTCATGGGTTCGTCACCCCGAGAGCTTTGAGTTCCTGATCCCAGGGCGCTCGATATGGCCGCGTCAGCAGTTTCGTGGCTTCCGCATCGCCTGGAATCGTTTCCGTCTTCGTGTCCCACTGCAGCGAACGGCCCAGGCGTGTGGAGAGATTACCGAGATGACAGGCGAGAGCCACGCGATGGCCGCTCTCGACATCCGAGATCGGCGTTTTTCGCGAACGCACACAGTCGATGAAGTTGCGCGCGTGCAGTTGATACTGTTCCTCGCTTTGTCCCGATTGATCGGTCATCGCCGCGGTTCGTGGCAATCGCGGTTGATCCAGGAGTTCCGGTCGTGGGCCGCCGACTGGATGCCCTTCCTTCACACCCGGCACCTGATTCGCAGCCGGGATGTTCGGATCGGGCGAGATGTTGAATCCAGACCGCGACAGGCCAAGCGTGCCGTCGAGGCCGACAAACTCCAGGTTGAATTCCGGCTTCACTCCGGCAGCACACTCACGCATCGTGAACGCGGCCGAGTAGCGATCGCACGCAAACAACACATCCTGCGTGTCGGGTGTTTCGCCGTTGTCGGTCAGGGCGAAACGCGAGCCAATGCCGGCCACATTCTTCAAGGTGTTCAAGCCCAGGATCCAATCGACGATGTCGAGTTGATGAGCGCCGAGGTTGGTCATCTGTCCGCCGGCATAATCCCAGAACCAGCGGAAATGGTACAGCCCGCGATTCGGGTTAAACTTTCGGGCCGGGGCGGGGCCAAGCCAGCGCTCCCAATCGAGATCGACCGGAGGGTCCCGATCGCGTGGGCTGTCGAACCCGGGCATGATGTTTCGCGTGGCCGACATGCGCACGGAAACGACCTGGCCGATATGCCCGCCGAGAATCAAATCGCGAGCGCGTTGGTAATGCAGGCCGGAACGCTGCTGCGTACCGACCTGCACGATCCGTTTGTTCTTGGCGGCCACGTCGATCAACCAGCGCCCTTCGCGAACGAACAGGGTCATCGGCTTCTCGACGTACACGTCTTTCCCGGCCGCACAAGCCAGCATGGCCATGAGCGTGTGCCAGTGGTCCGGCGTGGCAATGACGACCGCATCGACCTCTTTATCGTCGAGCAATTTTCGGAAATCCGCGTAGCCACGCGCTGCTTCGCCCATTGCCTTCTGGCCTTCCGCCAGCCGGCCGCGATGAACCTCCGCCAACGCAACCATGGCAACGTCGTCGAATTTGCCGAACGTCGCCACGTGCCCTTTGCCCATCAGACCGTAGCCAATGAAGCCGAGTCCGATGCGTTCGTTCGCACCCCACACTCGCGAATAACTCGCGGCCGAGAGCGCGGAGGCAGTGAGGAAAGTTCGTCGAGAAGGGGTCATGATGATCCTGAATCCGAGTGGATTGCTTTGTATTGTCTTGAAGTTTGCTCGTAGGTCAAAGGCATTGTTGCCTTTCGCTCCAAGGTTGTGCAGGAATCCAGGTGGCATAGGCCTCCAGGCCTGTGCGTAAGTTCAAGAAAGACTTCCGGCAGGCCTGGAGGCCTACCGCCACAATTTTTGATTGCAGCACAAGCTCTCCGCAAAAGTGCGCGGCAGGCCAACCGTGTAAGATGTCTGTAATCGCGAGAGGCCAGGCCGGACTTTCGCGGAGCGAAAGGCGACAATCGCCAGCCGGATCCCTTCTCTATGTCTCTTCTCCGCACCTTCCTTCCGTACCCCCGTGCCATTCGGGCCATGGGCTTCCCGAAGGAAGTATCCGGCATTCGTGGCCGCTATCTGCGTTGCCGCGAGCACTGGGCGAATCATTTGGAACGTTCGCGTTCCATCATTCTGCAGGGAGCCGAACGGGCGGAACAGCGGCGGAAAGCCGTGATTCTTGGAGGCGGGTTGTTGCACGATGTGCCGCTCGCGGAACTATCCGCCCTGTTTCGTGAGGTCGTATTGGTCGACCTGATTCATCCGTGGTCGAGCCGGTGGGCAACCAGGCACCTGCGAAATGTGAAGCGCCTGGAGGCGGACATCACGAATACTCTCGACGCAACCTATCGGGTTGCCTGGGATGGCGACAAGCCATTGCCCACGAGCGAACCGCGCTTGTTTCTCGACGACCCGGAAGTCGATTTCACGGCCTCGGTGAATCTGCTCTCGCAACTGCCGTGCATGCCGATGGACTATCTCAAACGCGAAGGGGCCCACGCCTCCGTGAAGGTCGAACAATTTGCACGGCACCTGATCTCGGCACACCTCGAGTATCTGAATCGTTTGCCGGGAAAGGTGTCGCTCATCACCGACATGGAACGCCTAAAGATCAACCTGATGGGCAGCATCGTCGAACGCCGCGATTTGTTCTTTGGCCTGCCGTGGCCAACGCGTGGCGAGGAATGGGAGTGGAAGCTGGCCCCATGTCCGGAAGCGGACCGGAGCCATCACTATTATCGGCGCGTGCTCGGGATCGCGGATTGGAAGTGAGACGACGCGCAATCGTCTCTGAGAGCAAATACATTTTTACCACGGATCGCACGGATTTACACGGATAAGAAATGACAAGGCAGCTCGCTCTTATCCGTGTAATCCGTGGCAAACACTCCTCTGTGCGGCTCTCTCGCGTTGAGGAATGCACGTTCCATTCTTGGGTGTTGACTCATCCAGAACGTTCCTGGATTCCCATATCCTTGCGGAGCAATTCGGCCTGGGTTCCGCTCCACTTCGCACGAATCCTTCCGGCCGTCCGAGCGTTGATCTTCTCGGCCGGCACGAACCATTCGGTGCCGTCCGCTCCTTCGATCACAATTCTCGGCGCTCCGTCGCCATGCTGTTCCGGCACGTGGCAGTGGATCGCATCGGACAAATCTCGGCGAATTTCGGCATGTTTCGCACAAGTCACGCCGACCCAGAGAACCAGCGGCTTCCTCGTTCGCCGGGATTCGGCCACGGCGCTGGCGCGATCGGTGAAGCAACTCGTTGCCTCACGATCCCGCTTGGCTTTGGCAAGTGCGAGGGTGGCACGGGCTTGTGGTTGAGAAAGATTCTCGCCACGGGCCATGCCGCCGCCGATCAGGAAGGCAATCAGTGCCAACCGCACGACGAGATCGTCACGGGCGAAATCAGGGAGCCAGGAACGCATGATTATTCCTCCACGCTTGGGGTTGCGACACGATCCAATCCTTCGGTTCGATTTTGCGTTTGCGGAAACCATCAACTCCCGCGACCGCGTAGGAATCGCCTTGACGCACCATGTGATCGACGACGGTGAAGTCGGCCCAGAACGAACCTTCCGCAATGTCCGTGAAGCGGCCGCTCGGCCCGCCGAGCCAACGCGAGCCCCACGAATTCACCACGAGGAAGCCGGGGCGTTTCCCTCCCTGATAGCCGGCAATGCACATGCAGTGGTACCAGGTGCCACGCGGCTTCAAGAATCCCTCTGCGTCGCGAAGGATTGCATCGCCGCCGACGTTGCCGAAGCCGACATCGGAGCAGACGAAGAGGGCATATCCCTGTTGAATCGCCATTCGAGCATCCGCGGCCGAGGTCACGAGCGTCGTTTGGCACGGCTGGTCCTTGCACACAGTTACCAGATCGGCCGGCACGCCTCGCTCGCCCCATTCCCGGCAACGGCGTGGATCGTAGGCCGAAAGTTCCTGTCCGCCATGCGACCCCTTCGGAAGCAGGCCGCCGGTCCCTTTCTGCAACCAACGGCTGGCCCGCGATCCCGTGGAACCGTCCCCGCCCCGAATGGGATTGCGTGGATCGCAGTTGATCCGGCTGCCGGCATAGACCGCTTCACGAACATTGGGCGCGAACTCTTGCAGCGGCGCTCGGCGAAGGTGAATGCGGGCCGCCAGGCTGAACTCCGAAGCGGCCGAGGCACCGAAGGCGACACAGGCCCCGACTGGTCCCTGGTCGTGAGCCGGGAACGGCTGCCCCGTTACCTTCCCATAGAAGCGCCAGAGCGGAGCCTCGTCGTCCGGATCGCCCACCATTCCCGAGGCTTCCGTGTCCGACCAGCGTGGCGTGGCCAGGAGTGCCAGTGTTTCCTTTCGTTCGATGTCGGAGGGCGGCTGCCACCCGAAAGGCGAATCCGGGAAGATTGGCACCGGCGGTGCGGGCAGCGGCCCGGGCGATTCGCCCTGTTCCGCCCGGATGCAGTTGCCCACATAGACGCACAGAATTGTCATCGCCCAGAGGACGAACGCCCGCCAGTTCACGGGCAGCCAGCGTTTGAGCCAGGCCCAGCGGGAAGCGGTGATGGGAGTGTCGGACATGATTGGCTCCTTCGAGAAAGTGAGTGAAAAAGTGGAAACACAAGAGACGCATCAAGGCAAGTCGAGCAGATTCGCTAATCGCTTGAACAGATCAACCAGCTTCGATTGCAGGTCGGCATCGATGGGCTTCGCGGGATCGGCGCCGGTGATGCGGGCGACCTCCTCGCCACAGACTTTGCGAGTTGCGGGAATCGCATCTTCCGGTAGCAAGGCAGGAATGGCGCTGCGATAGTCGCTCAGCAATTCGCCGATCGTGGCAACCTGGCGCGTTGCAACGTGCCTGGCCATTGCGGCATAGAAACCGGCGAGCGTGTTGGCATGCTCGCGTTTCTTGGCGGAGTCGCCCGGGTCGGCCTGAAGGGCCTCGCGGATCTTGCGGGCGAGTGGATCGGCCGGCTCCGGCGGTTTCGGTTCCGGCTCGGGCGTCTCGGCTTCCACGATCACCAGGAACTCAACGATCTCGGACGGCACATCGCCGCGAGCGGTCACGCACACCACGCGGTATTTTCCGGGCCGCGATGCGGTGGCGAGCGTGGTGTGTGGATCGCGCAAGGTCAATTCCGGCGGTGCGAGCCGAAGTCCGCGATCGAGCGATTTCCAGCGAACAAAACGGCCTTCCGTCGCGGCTCGCAGCACGATCCAATCGCCCACCGTGGCACGCACGTCGGCCGCCTTCAGCGGTGGCGCTGCGTCCTGTGCAAACAGGGGCAGGCACGTTGTGGTCGCGACAAGAACGAGCGGGAGTAGAGTTTTTCGAGACATGGCGAGCTTCCAAAAAGTGAATCGAACCGGCAAGAGAAGAACGAATACCAGAACCATCTAGAGCAATAATTTTGCGCGGCCAAATGTAAAGCGAAGTTCGGAGATTTTTCTCGGAATGATCGAAATACTTGAACGCGGTTCTGGCCTCGGCCAAAGTGAGTCCTGCCAACATGGATGGCACGACCGAAAGCCAGCACAATCAGGTTGTCCTGTTGGGAGGGCGACCGAGCGAGATCTTCGTCGGCTGGAAAAATAGGGCAAACGACTGGAGGGACTCGTCGATGGCGAGGTCGGCCTCGCCATCCCGAGAATTGCCCAGGGACTTGTGAAATGGCCGCCTAGCGGCGCGTGGGGACCAGCATGGCGGCGGGATGTTCGAGATGGCGTTTGACGGCGTTGCCGAAGGCGGCACCGACTGCGCCATCCAGAACGCGATGGTCGAAGGAGAACGACAGATACACCAGATCGGCCGGTTTGATGTGCCCTTCGTTATCGTAGACCGGGCGTCGGATGACCTTGCCCACGCCCATGATGCCGACTTCGGGATGATTGATGATTGGCGTCGAGATCAGTCCGCCCATGCCGCCGATGGACGTGACGGTGAAGGTGCTGCCACGCAGGTCTTCACGTCGCGCCTTGCCGGCCTTGCCTTCGGTTCCCAGCCGCTCGGCCTCGCCGGCGATGGTGAACAGGTCTTTCTTGTCCGCATCGCGAATGACCGGGACGACCAGCCCACCCGGCGTGGCCACCGCGATGCCGATGTGGTAGCGATCGTGCAGGATGATCTCGCCGGCTTCCTCGTCGAGCGAACTATTGACGAGCGGGATTTCCTTGAGTGCCTCGGCCAGCGCCTTCACGAAGAACGGCAGGTAGGTGAGCTTGATGCCAATACGGGCACACGCGTCACGCATGCCGGTACGCAGGCGAACCAGTTCGGTGACATCGCATTCATCGACGTATGAGTAGTGCGGAATCCGACGTTTCGCATCCAGCAGGTGCTCGGCGATTTTGCGTCGTAAGCCTTGATGCTTGATGCGCGTGCCGGGCCGGCCGTAGTCCTGCATCGGCTCGGCGACTTTCGCCTTGGTCGGCTTCGCGTTGCTGGCGATGAGCGGAGCCAGGTCTTCCAGCAGAATGCGGCCGGCCGGTCCGGAGCCGGCCACGCGTTCGAGGTCGATGCCCAGCTTGCGAGCCATATGGCGAACCGATGGTGCCGCGACCGGATTCGAACCTGGCCCCTTGGACCCGTTGTTGGTCGTGATCGGCGAAGCGATGGGTCGCTCGGCCTGCATGGCCGAGGCCGCTGGTATGGGCAGACTGGCCGACTCGCCGGACGCGGTCGGTTGGTAGGAGAGAATGATTTTGCCGATCTTCAGCTTGGTTCCTGGCTCGCCCTGGATGGCGGTGAGCTTTCCGGAAAACGGGGCGGGGACTTCCATGGTCGCCTTGTCGGTCATGACTTCAAGCAACGGCTGCCCGCGCTTGACGGCATCGCCCGGCTGCACGAGCCAGCGGATCAATTCCGCCTCGTACAAGCCTTCGCCAAGTTCGGGCAACGCGAAATCCATAATGACTCTCTCCAGGATGAATCGATTCAGCCAGGCCGTGTCCCATGGCTGGGAGGGCGAGGCTAGGCCGGATCCGTTGCCAGTGTCCGAAGCGCATCGCGAATCTGGTCCAGTTGCGGCACAGAGTTCGACTCGTAGATCGGATTCAGCCCGATGCCGGGAACGTGCCGGCCCTGGACCAATCGCGGACGAACGAGCAAATCGTAGAAGTGCTCTTCGGTGATTCGCCTGAGAAGATGCTCGCCGAAATTGGTCACTTCGGTATCTTCGTTGACGATCGCGACGCGTCCGGTCCGTAGCACGCTCCGACTTATCATCTGCCAGTCGTATGGGAAGATGCTACGCAGATCGATGACATCGAACGAAAAACCTTGCGCTTTCAGCTCGTCGGCGGCCTGGACGCAGAGCGGCAAGGTGCGGCCATAGCTGATCACGGTGGCAGTTTGCCCTTCGCGAACGAGTTCGCCGACGCCGAAGGGGATCAAGTACTTTTCGACGGCGGGCCAATCGGGCACCCACTTGCTGCGATCGCCCAGAGGCGCGTCGATGCGTTTACTGAGTTCCGCCGGATCGTCGGGTTCGCCGGGAATGAGTTTGTCGCCACGCACACGCAGGAGTGCCTTCGGCAACAACACCATGACCGGATTGGGGTCGATGATGGCGGAGAGCATGAGGCCATAGGCATCGAGAGCGTCGCTGGGCATGACGATCTTCCAGCCCGGCAAGCGCGACGCCCAGCTTTCGTAGCTATGCGAATGGTACATGCTGCCACGGATGCCGGCCCCGGTGGGCGTCATCATCACGATCGGCATGGGATAGGCCCCGGCACTTCCCCAACGCTGGTTGCCAGCCACTTTCAGAAGATCGATGACGTTGAACGCATAGTCGCAGAATTGAATCTCGAAGACGGGCCGACCGCCGGCATAGGCGATGCCCATGGCCGTGCCGACGATGCCGCGTTCGTCAAGAGGAGTGTTCCACGCAGTCTTCAGTCCCTGCGTGGCCGTGAACACGCCGCCAAGCGGTGGGCCGACATCTTCGCCGAAGACGTCGGTCACGCCGAGATGTTCTTCGCCATAATGAAGGGCCAAGCGAACGGCCTGTACCAACGTCGCCATCGGTTACTCCTCGAGGTCGGGGTCAGCCTGGCGAACGTGGTGGATGCGATGAATGGTGATGATCCTACGTTGTTCATTAGCCGTGAAGTAGATTCTGAAGCTCTCTGCAAGCACCTCGCGGATCTCGCCAAGAGGGCTGTCCGATCTGAAGATCGATGAAACAAAAGGGGCCGTTTTGAGGGCTTCCAAACGCTCGAACATCTTGGCGCGACATGTATCAGCCCAATCGGGGTCTTGCTCGGCCAACTAAACGATTGCCGCGCTCATTTCGATGCGGGCGCGGCCTGCCCACATTATTTGGAAATGCCTGGACGCATCTCCTCCATGACTTGTTCATTTGAGAAGACCCGTCCCGCAATCTCATCCTCTTCGCTTTCGAGAATCGCCGTGATGTTTTCGACTTCTTCTCGAATCTCCACCAGAGTCGCGTCATCGGGCAGATTTTGGATGGTCTCCACCACGCCTTGCTTGTTCGTCATGGCTGGTCCCGCCTTCATCGCGGCAACCCCGTGTAATCCTCTGGATACACCGCATCCACTGGGCTCGGAGCATAGGTGAAGCGATCGACGTCGTCCGGAGTCGGCATCGGTTCGCTCATCACTTGCTCAACGGCTGCATCGGCTTCTTCGCGAGCGTCGTGCCAGACCAGTTCGGCCAACTCGCGATGGATGACGCCCTCCTGGATCAACCGGCGTTCAAAGTCCCTCATGCAGTCGGTTTCGTTGTGAACGCGGGCCGCGCCGCTCGAGGAGGAATGTCCGTGCAGCCGAGAAACCATTGCTTCGAGAAGGAACGGCCGTCGCGTGGTTCGGCAGTGTTCGAATGCTCGTTCGAGTGCGAACCACGTGGCCACGGGATCGTTGCCATCGACCACTTCGCCGGGAATTCCGAACGCCTCGCCGCGATCGCTGATATTACGTTCGGAATGTTGGGTCTTCGTGGACGTCGAGATGCCGAAGCCGTTGTTGGTCACAATCATCAGAACGGGAAGTTCATTGCCGGGCCGAGTGGACCATACCATGCAACTCGAAAAATCCCCTTCGGAAGATCCCGCATCGCCGCCAAGGACGACCGACACGCCATTACCGCCGTGCCGCTTTTGCATCAGTGCCGTGCCCGGGGCCATCACGTACTGGACTGCGATCACGCTCGTAACCGGAATGACATTCCATTCCGGCATCGCATAGTGGCAAACGAAATTGCGGCCTCGGGAATGGCGATCCGTGGCCGTCATCGCCATCTGGCGGATGTGATCGGCCATCGACATGCCCATCGCGAGCATGATGCCGAGATTGCGATAGTGCAGGTGCAGATAGTCAAATGCGGGGCCACAACCCTTTTGGACTTGAAGGCCCAGGCAGACGTTGAAGGCCTCTTCCCCGGGTCCGCCGACCCAGAAAATTCCTTCTCCGGACTTGGACATCTTGAGGGTCCGTTCCTCCACGGCACGGGCACGGACCATGATTTTGTAGATTTCGAGGCAGCGATCACCCGGCAGGGAATCGAAGCCGCTAAATACTCGTCGCCCGGCTTTGATTGCCGGGCCCGATCGGTGGGGAAGATAATCCTCGGAGCCCGAATACGACTTTTGCGGACTTGGCACGTCAGGCCCTCCTGGAGTGGTCCGCCAGCAAAGGCGGCAGTCGGGATCGCCTGAATTCGGCCAGCACGGTCGAGCCGGTTCGGTGGAATGGGCGGGCGATTGCTACTCCCGGCACGTCTACACGCTCTGGTCGTTCACGCAGGTCCATTGAAAGCGCAGAAGACAATTGAGTATACGTCGGCAACTCGGAACCAAGGCTTGCGAGACTTCATCCCAGGCTGCACGTTTTTCGACCACAACAAAGCATTGCGCCGAGAGTATCAACCGAAGGGCCTTCACCATCAACGCCTTCCTGCATGATAGGGCGAACTGGCCAGAAGGAAACATTCCGGACCGTCGCGGATCTGTTTGCGGCCAGGGCAATTATTTCGACGCGTTTCACGGGCCAATCTGCCTAAACCGCCAGTTTGGTGGCCCTAAGTAGGAACGTGGGATTTACCGCCTCGAATCGCATCGACTCCAGCTGCTCAACGCTCCGGGAGAGGTTTACCAGCAGAACTGACACATTCGGCGAAAGTCGCTTGAGCGTCTCGTAGGTCAGTGCAAGCATTTCGAGTGTGCCGACGTTCACTACCAGTCGCCCGCCGCTTCGCAAGGTGGCGAACGCAGCTTCCAGCAAGCGCGAGATCTCTCCGCCATTGCCGCCGATGAAGATGGCATCCGGGGCTGGCAGGTCTTGGAAAACGGCCGGTGCCGAGCCGAAGACGGCCTGCACGTTGCGCACGCCATAGGTCTCGGCATTGGCAACAATCAGGTGGTAGTCGGCCGAGTCCTGTTCGATGGCGAACACGCGGCCGGGATCGACCAGTTGGGCCGCTTCCAAGGCGACCGATCCGGAGCCGGCCCCGACGTCCCACATCACGGAGCCGGATTGCAAATCGAGTTGAGCGAGCGCAATCGCTCGCACCTCGGCCTGCGTGATCAGGCCCGTCTTGGGCCGGCTTTGGGCAAAGACATCGTCGGGGTTACCGAACCGCATCAGCCGTTTGGCAGAGTGCGGTGCATCCGGCCGGCCGGGTTTGCGACGGAGAATCATCACGTTGAGTGGATCGAACGTCATCCCCTGAATTTCGGTCAACTCGCCCTGCGTGATGCGCTCGTCCTTGCCGCCCAGGTTTTCGCAGACATAGGCACGAAAGTAATCCAGCCCGCGAACCAACAACTCCCGGGCAATGCGTGCGGGATGATGATTTTCGCTGGTGAACAGCCCGACCGTTTCCGCGATCCGGATGCGATCGAGGACGTCGTCTAGCGACCGGGTCGAGAGATCGGTGAGGTAGGCGTCCTCCCAGGTTTCCTTCACCCTGGCGAACGCAAGCTGCATGCTGCTGACGTGCGGCAGCACCTCGAAGCGGTCCTTGCCGAGCCGATCGCAGAGATAGCGAGCCACGCCGTAAAAAAGGGGGTCGCCGGTGGCCACGACGACGATGCGCTTCTTGCCGAAATTGGTCCGCAGATTCTCGGTCACTTCGTTCAGATCGGAACCGATGCTCAAGCGCTCCGCATTCACTTCGGGCAACAAGCGTAGTGCCGAGTCCGACCCGACCAGTATCTCGCAAGAAGAGACCAATTCGCGCGCGCGACTCGTCAATCCGGCAAGCCCGTCGCCGCCGATGCCTACCACGTAAATTTTCGGAGGGTCGATGCTCATGAAATTCGTCACGGGACGGGAACAGGTCTGATAAGGCCCATAGGACCGATCCTATGGTCGCCGTACTCGCTTCTGCGGGTCGGTTTCGACCGTCCCGAAGGTTTGCTCGTGTCGCAGGATCGCGGCCTGAAGGGCTCCGAGCAAGCGCTTGCCGGTTGCGAAGTTCATGATCATGCGGTGCGTGACTTTCGCCGGCTCCGCTGTACTCCCGGCCACCAGCCCGGTGTGGAAACCAAAATCCAGAAGCAATTCCTCGAACGTGCCCGCCACGCGAAAGAAGTTCGCGTAGGTCGTGGTCATCCCCTGGGCGTTAATCTCGAGCCGCATTTGTTGAGGTTGAGGCGGAACGGGCACCATTGCCCCCGCAGTTGCTTCTTGCTCTTCGGACATCGCTGAGATTCCTCGGTGATGGGGGAATGTTATGAATCTTCGGGAGCATTGCCCCAAAGTAGTCGGCACACGGAGAGCGTGTGCATCAATCAAAAAATGTGGCGGTAGGCCTCCAGGCCTGCCGAAACGTCAGTAAGTACCACGAAACTCGTCGGGACAGGCCCGGAGGCCTATCCCACATCGATTCCTGCACAAGCTCGGAGTGTGCGGGCGACTCTCAATCGCCCACGATGCGCACTTGCAACGACTCCTTGCCCAGTGCCTTCTGTAAATCTAACGGCCACGCCCAGGCTTTGGCCGCCTCGGCATCCTTCACGTACAGCTTGACACTTCGCGGATGGACGAGTGCCAACGCTTGCGGAAGATCGAGATGCTTGCGCACATTCAGCAGCGTGGGCCCGTCACGGTGCGATGCCGGCAAGTGCCAGAGGTCCAGCCGGGCGACTTCCGGCTCGTACATCGCCGCATAGAGAGCGATGCCGGCCATCTCTTTTTTGCCTTGCATCCAGAGCGGCACGCCCTTCAAGTCCGGGTTGGCCTTGAGCGATTGAAACGCCCGGCGAACGTCCCAGACCCGCATCCCATCGAGCGTTTGCCCGACGAGAGCGAAGCGACGTCGATACTGAATATCGCTCGTGGATCCCGGCTCGGCCCACCTGGTTGGACCAATGCCACGCGGGCAGACGGCAGCGAACGCCCATTTTTGTTTCTCCATGACGGCCCGGTTCTGCTTGAATTTCGCCTCGTCGCGCTTCACCGGCGTCGGGAGTTGCAGAACTTCCGCGAACTCCGGCCCCAGATCGGCACACCACTCGGTCCAGCCCGCATCATCGAGCAGGTTGAGAACCACAAGCGTCGGCTTGGCATCACCGGCCGTCATGAACCACAGACGCAAAGCGACCCCTTCCTCGCTTGTGAAATCCCAGGCACGCAGGCGAACGCCGTCATGCGTCTGGTCTCCAGCGGGCTTCGCAGCCAGTTCGGGAACGTTCTTGGGCCAACCCGCGAAGACCTTTTCTTGAAGTGCCTTGTCCAGTTTCGCTTTCTCGCCTGGCCACCAACTCTGGACAACCTCCGCCGACTTCGGCAGGTCAATGCTCGCGGGCTTGATGAACAGATCCTGGATGGTCGTGTTCACCTGACCTTCCGGAGTTTTCTCCAGCACCTTCAGTTCTTGTGGTGTAAAACGCTCGAATTGATCCTCGGCCACTGCCTGGTCGTTGTTGGTGAGCCAGCGGTTCATCCAGCGATATTCGCCGGCACGGAGTTCGACCGTGTCCTCGTGCTTGCCTTGCGTTTCCAGCAGTTGGAACTTGTTGCCGGCCCCGTACAGCTCGTAAATCTTGCGCGTTTTCTCGGCCAGCCGGCGATAGCCGGGCACCGGGAAAATGTCATCCTTGTCGCTGTTGCCGAGCAAGAGGGGCCGAGGCGCCACCAGCGCGGCCACGGTCGCGAAGTCCCAGCGATAGGTGTTGGTCATGAACATGCAATCGCAATGGCCGGCGATCACCCCCTTCTCCAGCCGGCCGCCGGCATAGCCCTCGTTCAACTGAGCCTGCAAATCGGCGATGCCCGCAACCGGTACGGAGCTTTGAATCCGTTCGTCGGTCGCCGAGATCCACCACGAGTAGGCTCCGCCACCAGATCGGCCCGAAACACCAAACCGTTTCGCATCGACCTCGGGCCGGGTTTCGAGATAGTCGAGAGCCCGCATCGCATTCCAGCATTCGACGCCGGCCGGCGTGTAGCCGAGCGTGTGCCACCACCACATCTTGTCCCGATAGGTGCCATGATGCAGGCCGGGAATCTCCGAGAGTTGCAACGTATCAATCACCAGCGATACGTAGCCATGCTCCGCGTACCAGGCCGGATGGTGCTGATAGTGAACCTTGCTGCCGAACGAAACGCCGTCCTTGACGACGTTGCCATGCCCGCAAACGTAGAGAATCGTCGGTGCTTTCACGGGTGCCGGCTTCGGGATGTACAGGTTCCCCGTGACGTACAGACCAGGCATCGACTCGAAGACGACTTTCTCAACCGTGAACTTCGGCCGTTCAATCTTGCCAGTGACCTTCGCGTTTAACTCGGTGCGAGCGGGCATGGGCCAGAGACCGAGCATCTCCATCAACTGTCGCCGAAGTTCCGGCTTCGCCTTCTCCCACTCTTCCTTCGTCTTGAAGTCCTTGAGCGTGGTGTCGCCAATCTCTTTCGCCTGACGCTGGAAGTACGCCTGAATCATTTTTTCGCCGGGCAACGGCGGCGCGGCTTTCTTCGGTTCCTGCGCCGAGGCCAGCGGGAGCAGGAGGCCGCTGAACAAGAGGACGATCCGAGATACACGCATGTCCGCTCCTCGTAGGACAGGCCTCCCGGCCTGTCCAGGTTGAGACAGGCCGGGAGGCCTGCACTACAAGATGGCTCGATCGTAACGCGACAATCGATCTGCAATCGTGACTTCTTCGCTAAGGTGGGTATAGTGACGCCGGATAGAAGACTCCCGCTGAAATCCTGGAGCATCATGAACCCGATTTACATCATCCAAAATATCGACGACGTCTTCAGCCCGGCCCTCGTCTTCTACAAGGACCTCATCCGCTCGAACATCGCGGAAGTGGTTCGACTGGCCGGCTCCGCAAAACGGCTCTGCCCGCACGTCAAGACGCACAAGTGTCGGGAGATCGTCCGCCTGCAAATGGACGCCGGCATCCTGACACACAAATGTGCCACGGTCGCGGAAGCCGAGATGCTCGCGCAATGCGAAGTGCCGGACATTCTCATCGCGTATCCGATCGTTGGCCCGAACGTCGGTCGAGTTCGAGCCCTGGTCGCCAACTATCCGAAGTCGAAATTCAGCGTTCTGTGCGATCATCCGGACGGAGCGAAGGGGCTCTCCGCTGGTTGGGCAGGCATGTCGAGCAAGCTGGATGTGCTGATGGATGTGAACGTCGGCCACGATCGCACGGGCATCAAGCCGGGTCCCGAAGCCGCCGCGTTGTACGAGCAGATTGCCAGGTTGCCTGGCCTGAGCGTGGCCGGGTTCCACGTCTACGACGGGCACAATCATCAGGAAAGCCTGGCCGATCGCGAGGCGGCCGTGAAGGCGGTCATCGGCACCGTGCTCGAACTGCGAAAGGCGGTTGAGGCAAAAGGCTTGGCCGTGCCACGCCTGGTGTGTGGCGGCACACCGACGTTTCCCGTCTGGGCGAAGATGGAGTTGCCCGGCCTGCAATGTTCGCCGGGCACGTTCGTGCTCTACGACTCGGGTTACGGTGCGAAGTACCCGGAGCTTTCGGGCTTCAAGCCGGCGGCTCTCGTTGTCTCGCGGGTGATCTCGAAGCCGACGCCCATGCGGGTGACCACGGACCTTGGGCATAAAGCCATCGCTGCCGACCCACCGGCCGGGAAGCGGGCGGTCCTGCTCAACGTGAAGGAATACTCGACGATCCTGCAGAACGAAGAACACTTCGGCTTCGACACGCCACAAGCGAGTGAACTCAAGATTGCAGACGTGGTCTATGCGATGCCCGCGCACGTGTGCCCCACGGTGGCTCTGCATCGCCGGGCGTATGTGGTCGAGAACAATCGCGTTGTGGGCAGTTGGGAAATCGCCAGCCGCGATCGGATGATTACGGTTTAGCCTTCTCTCCCCCTCGCCGAAGCGGAGAGGGGGAACCAGAAAACAAGTCCCGGGCGTTCCGCGTCGTCACGTCATCGATCTGCTTCGAAGGAATCCCCAGCACGCCCGCCAGGCATTCCGCCGTGTGTACCACGTACGCCGGTTCATTTCGTTTGCCCCGATGTGGCATCGGTGCCAGGTAAGGGCTGTCCGTCTCAACCAGCAATCGATCGAGCGGAACTGTCTTTGCCACCAAACGCAAGTTCTCCGCGTTCTTGTACGTCACCATTCCTGCAAACGAGATGGACAGGCCCATCGCCACACAAGCCTTCGCGGTGGCCGCGTCGGCCGTGAACGAGTGCATCACTGCCGCAATCGGACCATGTGCCTCGAACTCGGCACGCAGCATGCGCACCACGTCCGCTTCCGCCTCGCGACAGTGAATGATCACCGGCTTCTTGGTTTCGCGGCCAAGTGCCAGGTGGCGAGCGAAATAGTCTTCCTGAAGTGGGAACGGGGCACGATCCCAATAACGATCCAGTCCGGTCTCGCCCACGGCGACGCAAGTGGGATCGTTCACGAGTTCCAAAATTGCGTCCCAGTCGCCGGGCTTGGTTTCCGAGACGTGGTTCGGTTGAATGCCGACCGCGGAACGCAATAGGGGGAATCGCCTGGCAAGTTCTACATTCTCTCGGCTCGTTTGAGCGTCGATGCCGATGGTGATGATCCGTTCCAGCCCGGCCGCTTCAGCGCGGGCAACCACTTCCGCGATATCGTCGGCAAATTTCTCGTCGTTGAGATGGGCGTGGGTATCGATCATGGAGGTGACGTTCGCAGTCGGATCTGCCTTTAAGAGCGAACACGGATCTTCACTAATCTACGCTAATGATGCCGGTAGAGACGGGATCTCCGTTCATGGAATAGCGAAGATCAGTGAAGATCCGTGTTCGAGTTTTTTCACGTCCCGATCGTTCCGCCGGCGTTCATCGCCAGGTTGCCGCCGTCCATTGGAATCAGAGCGCCGGTGATCCACGACGACGCATCCGAGGCGAGAAAGACCGCCAGGCCCTGAATATCGTTCGGCTCACCCAGGCGGCCCAGCGGGATGCCGCTGAGCCATTTGTCTTTCATGGCCGGATTGGCTGCAATCCGTTCGACGAGATTCGGGTTCGTCACCTGGGCAGGCAGAATCGCGTTCACCCGTACGCCGCGACGGGCCCATTCAATGCTGAGTTCGCGGGTCATCTGTGCGACCGCACCCATCGCCATGCTGTACGCGACGTGGCCACGCCCCAGGCCCGAGATACTCGCCAACGAACCGATATTGATGATGCTGCCTCGTCCGGCCGCGAGCATGCGCTTGCCGGCCTCCTGGCACATCACGAACCGGCCGACGACGAGATTTTGCAGCACTTGCTTCACCACATCGGTCGAAATGTCCTCCGGCCGAGGGCCCATGATGCCATCGCCCGCCACGTTGCCCAGCACATCGATGCGGCCAAACTCGCGGTCGAGTTGGGCGAACAGTGAACGAATCGAAGCCTCGTCGGACACGTTGCACGTGACCGGAACCGCCCGCCTGCCGAGGGCAGTAATCGCTGTGGCCGTACTCTCCAGGCCGGCCGTGTTGCGGTCGGCGAGCACGATGTCGGCCCCGTATTGGGCAAAGGCGAGCGCCATCGCCCGGCCCAGGCCGCTGGCGGAACCGGAGACGAGTGCAACACGGCCAGATAGATCGAAGAGTGGATCAGGCATGGCTCAGTCCTTCCGCCTAGATTCGTTGGGCTTCTGCACAAAACACACCAGCACGGCGCCGGCCACCAGTATACCGACCATGGCCCAACTGCCAAATTTACCAAGAATTCTCGGGCCGAGGAAGCCGCCGATGTTCGCGACCGAATTGATCAACGCAATCCCGCCGGCCGCGGCGGCACCGCTGAGGTAGGCAGTCGGCAAGGCCCAGAAGGTTGGCAGCATACTCATCATGCCGAATTGAGCGATGCACAAGCCCAGTAAGAACAGTTGCGACGAGTCGGCCAGAATGCTCAGCGACCAACCCGTTGCGGCAATCATCGCGGCAACCGCGACATGCTTGCGGCGTTCGCCCGTCCGATCCGAGCTGTAGCTGAAGATCGCCATTCCCAGCACGGCACAGGCGTAGGGTAATGCACTGAGTAGGCCAATCTCAAACGGCGTCCTCTCCGGGAAATGGCCCTTGAGGAGTTTCGGGAAATACGCCCCAGCCGCGTTTGTTCCCACTGCTACCGTGAAGTAAACGGCAATCAGATGCCAGACGCGCAACTGGAACATTGAAGACAAGCGACTTGCCCCGTGGTCGCGTTCACGTTGACGCTCCTCGCTTTCGATCAAGGCGGAGAGAGAATCGCGTTCCTCCACAGAGAGCCAACCTGCTTGCGATGGACGATCAGTCAGAAAGTACAGCGTGACGAAACCGAGGAAAACGGTGGGAATTCCTTCGAGAAGGAACAGCCACTGCCAGCCCTTCAGGTCTCCGGCCGAATCCAGAAACTGCATGATCGCGCCCGAGATCGGATTGCCGAGTACGCTGGCGAGTGCGACAGCCATCATGAAATACGCGACCATCCGTGCCCGCATGTGGGCCGGGAACCAGTGCGTGAGATAGAGGATGATGCCAGGAAAAAAACCGGCCTCCGCGATGCCGAGCAAGAAGCGAACGACGTAGAACTCGAAGGCGGACGTGACGAACATCATCGAAATGGAGACCAGCCCCCACGTCACCAGGATGCGGGCAATCCAGCGGCGAGCGCCGACACGCACGAGCAGCAGATTGCTCGGAACTTCGAAGAGCAGGTAGCCGATGTAGAAAAACCCGAAGCCGAGATCGAAGATCTCATCGCTCATGTCCAGATCTTTTTGCATGGTGATCCGTGCAAAGCCGACATTGACGCGATCGAGAATATTGAAAACGTAGAGCAGAAACAGAAAGGGCAGGATCCGCCAAATCGCTTTGCGCAGCGCCCGGCTGGCGATGGGGTCTTCGCTTCGGGATCCCGGGGTAGAGGTCGGCAACGGATTCAATCGAGAGGCCGATCTGTCAGGCAATCACAAGGAGAAGTATTGGCTTACGGAATTTGTGTGAACAGTTGCCCGTGCTGGAAAGAAAGGCGAGCACCAAGTGCAGATTTACCCCGTAGCGGAACTCGTGAGAGTTCACGGGGAGAAAAGGGGCCATTCTAGAATGGCCCCTTTTCTCCGCTCCCCCTTTTCTCCGCTCGAACTCAAGTGTGGATATCGATCAGCGTGACAGTAGTGAAACGATACACAAATATCAATTCGATCCGGCTTCCGTGGACCGACTTCCGGCGCAGCGGGCGATTTTTACGCCATAAGCACTTACTTGATAGCTATTTTGCGTCTATGTAGCAGAAGGGGTCGTTTCCTTTAGCACGATTCGTGCCTTGTTCTGCTCTTGGGCCGGGGCGCGAGCTTCTTCCCGGCCGACATTTTCCGCAATTGTTGTCACAGGCGATGTCGGCCCGACTATGAGGGGGGATACCGGGGCGACACGTAAGCCCCGAACAACCCGAAAGAAAGGCAAACAACATGTTCAAGTCTCTCGCCAACCTGGTGTTCACCCCATCCAAGAAGCCAGTACGCAAGGCGGCAAAACCAAAAAGCATGCGACTTGCCTTCGACATGCTCGAGCAACGCGAAATGATGGCGGCGAATTTGACGGTGAACCTCGTTGGCAGCGAGCTCCAAATCATTGGATCCGAAACAGCCGACACCGTCACTGTCCGGCTGCAAAACGGCCAGTACGTGGTCGAATCCAACAGCCTGGCTGCCAGGAGCTTTGCCAGTGCCAACGTCACGAACATCTATTTCGCAGGCTGCGGCGGCAACGACACTTTCACTAACAATACCGCGTTGAGTAGTAAAGCCTACGGCGGAGACGGCCTCGATGTCCTCACCGGCGGCAGCGGCGACGATCGCCTGTATGGTGAAAGCGGCAACGATGCACTGCGTGGTGGAGCGGGCAACGATATGCTCGCCGGCGACGACGGCGACGATACCCTCGAGGGTGGAGAGGGCAACGATAGCCTCGGTGGTGGAGCGGACAACGATCGCCTGTATGGTGAAAACGGCAACGATAGCCTGCGTGGTGGAGCGGGCAACGATAGACTGCGTGGTGGAGGGAACAACGATCTCCTCATGGGCGGCGAGGGCCGCGATACACTCCTCGGCGACAGCGGCCACGATGACCTGCGTGGTGGCGAGGGCGAAGATCACCTCAACGGCGGCAGCGGCAGGGATAAACTCCGCGGCAACGACGGCGACGATGTGTTGATCAGCCTTGATAACGAGAACCACGACAATGTTGGTGGTGGCGAGGGCCGCGATACCTACTGGGTCGATCGCACATCGTGGGGGGGGGGTTCTGATAAAATCCTCAACGTCTCCTCCAGAGACAAGGCGCATTACGTCGAAAGCTTCACCAACGGCGCTGATCGCACCTTGAATCAAGACAACATTGCTGATCCGAACGTCTTCACCAGCGGTCATCGCTACAAAGCCTTCGAATCCAATCCGCTGTTCTCAGCAGCCGGCCCGTCCATGACGGATGCCGTCCAGGGAGAACTGGGGGATTGTTGGTTGATAGCCGGGCTTGGGGCGATTGCCAACGATAATCCCATGGCGATTAAGCAGAACGTGGTCGATTTCGACGACGGCACTTATGGCGTCCACCTCGGCGGCAAGTTCTACCGCGTGGACAACGACCTGCCTGTCCTCAGCTCGACCAGCACCACGCCGGCGTACGCCCAACTCGGCGCCGAGAACAGCATGTGGGTGGCTGTGGTCGAGAAAGCGTTCGTGCACCACGAAAGTTTTTTGAACGGTGCGTGGGGCGTCGCCTACGACGCGATTAATGCCGGTTCCTCCATCGCTGTCCACCAGGCGTTTGGGAGCACTTCCGCCGGCTCCCATGGCATCGGACTTTATGGGAGCGCCACTGCCATGGCAAACGATATCTACAGCCGTTGGAAAAATAAAGAGGCAGTGACTGTCGGCTTCGATAGCGCCCCGGCGGGGACGGGTCTGGTGAGCTGGCACGTGTACACCGTCCAGTCCGTGACTCGCAACGCGAACGGTGTGGTCACCTCCATCACGCTCCGCAATCCCTGGGGAATCGATAACAACTCTGGCGTCAGCACGGACGCCAACCCGTTCGATGGCCTGGTGACAGTCACGCCCGCGCAACTCTTCCAAGCGTGGGGTTATGTCACCTGGGGAAAGGTGTGATCCTTGACGCCACCCTTAAAAAGTCGAATTCCGAGGCTGAAGCGTAAGCGAGGCGGCCTGGATGCCTCGCTTACGCTTCAGCCTCCGACGGAAATTCGACTTTTGAGGGGCGTGTCATCCTTGGAGCGTTCCATGAATTCCTCTGAGTCAGCGGCGAAATGGTCCTCGCCGCTGACTCTGCCGTGTCCTTTCACAAAAACACGGCACCGCTTCGTAGGTCAGGCTTTCCAGGCTGACGCATTCTTGACGGACATGGGTAAGCCCCGTCCGGCT
>SIAJ01000113.1 GCA_009691845.1 Gemmataceae bacterium | reverse complement strand
TTCTTTCTTGACGGTCGCTTCGCAAACCGTCCGTTCCTCGTCCGTGAGACGCACGATATACTTCTTGTTCATGGGAACCTCCTTGTTGACGCGGAGATTCCACAAAAACGGCGGTTCAAACAACCCCAAAATTTAGTCTGGACAGGGCAGTAGTTGGTGGTTCGGGTGTCCAAACATGTCCGAGTCGGCAAAAATCGTTTTTCCTTCTTGGGAATCTTGTTGCTTTTACCCCCTGAATACCGGTACCTTCAAGTGAAATGAGTGTTCGATGAGTAGACGGTGCCCCCGCCTCAATATCCGCGAGATCAGCCCCTCCCAAGTTTTTTGCTTCTCTTTCGAGGATCGTGCCATGACAGTTCGCCGATTTCCTCGCCTAACTTATTGCCTGGCATTGCTTTGCTTTGCAGCCCCGGCCTACGCCGGGGTCGATCTCCCTTCGGGCGGCAAGCTGGAAGTCGTCGATTTTGAACGCCATGTGATGGGCCTGTTTACCAAATCCGGCTGTAACAACGGTTCCTGCCACGGCTCGTTCCAGGGGAAGAACGGTTTTCGGCTTTCCCTGTTTGCCCTGGAGCCAGACCGAGATTTCGCGGCCCTTACCCGCGACATTCAAGGTCGCCGCATCGACGTAATCCAACCCGAGCAAAGCCTGCTTTTGCAGAAGGCTGCCGGCCTCATGCGGCACGATGGCGGTGCTCGTTTCAGCAAGGATTCCTTTCAATACAACGTGTTCCGCGAGTGGATTAAGCAGGGGGCTCGGCGAACCAAAGGCTCCGGAGAACTGGTCGATATCGAGATCACCCCGAAGGAATACGTCTTCGTCGAAGCTGGTAAATCAGTGCAGATGAAGGTGATGGGCAAGTTCGTGGACGGGTCCTCCGAAGACATTACACCCTTCTGCGACTTCCGCGTGGCCGATGATGCCGTTGCCCGCGTGTCGCAGCTGGGGCAGATTTCCGGTACTCAACCCGGCGACTCCGGCTTTGTGGTGCTGTATCGCGGCAAGGTCGCGTCGGCCCGCATCCTTGTGCCCACCGAGTCGAAGGCGGTCGTGAAATACCCGACTCCGGTCAATTTTGTCGATCGCGAAGTCTTCAACAAGCTCGAAAAGCTCAAAGTTCTGCCATCCGATCTCTCCTCGGATGGCGAATTTTTGCGTCGCATCACGATCGACGTGACCGGAGCCTTGCCGACTCCCGAAGTGATTCGTTCCTTCCTGACCGACAAGTCGCCCGGCAAACGCGCGAAGAAGATCGAGGAACTTCTCAAGAGCCCGCGTCATGCGGCATTGTGGGCCACGAAACTCTCGGACATTACGGGCAACAATACCCAGGCCCTCGAACAGCCAGCCGACATGCAGATGAAGCGCAGCCAGATGTGGCACGATTGGCTGCGAGTTCGGGTGGAACAAAACATGCCTTACGACGAGATCGTCAAGGGAATCCTGACGGCATCAAGTCTCGACGGGAAGAAGCCGGAAGAGTGGGTTGCACACGCGATGAAAGTAGACGCGGATGCCGCGAAGTACGACACCTCGGAGTATTCCAAGCGGGAAACGCTGGACCTGTTTTGGCGTCGCCAGCAACAAGTTCCGATCATCGAATGGGGCGAAAAAGTCGCCGCCGCGTTCCTGGGTGTTCGGCTCGAGTGCGCCCAGTGCCACAAGCACCCAACGGATCGTTGGACGCAGGCCGACTATCGTTCGTTCGCCAACCTGTTTGCGGGCATCAACTCGCAGAACAATCAGTATTCTGCTCCCGCGGTCAAGAAACTCGTCGATGAGGCGGTTGCGAAGCGTGATGCCGACAAACCGCCACCGAAGAACAACAATCAACGCCTCTTGATCCGCGAGATGTTCGTGTCAGCCGATTCAAACCGGAGGGGACTGCTTACGCATCCGGACACAAACACAGTGCTCACGCCGAAGGCACCTGCGGGGCCGGAGTTCACTTACGAAAAAGGCAAGGACATCCGCGTCAGCCTGTTCGAGTGGATGCGGACTCCGGATAATCCATTCTTTGCACGCTCGTTCGTAAACCGAATCTGGGCCCAGTATTTCGGCATCGGCCTGGTCGATCCGGTCGACGACTTCTCGCTCGCCAACCCGCCGACGAATGCTCGCTTGCTGGATGCCCTGGCCAAGGAATTCGTGGAGCACAAGTTCGACGTTCGCCACATGGAGCGGACGATCCTGCTGAGCCGAACGTATCAGAACTCGTCTGTGCCGAACGCGACAAACCGCTTCGACAAGGTGAATTTCGCACGTAGCTATGTCCGGCCGATGTTGGCGGAGGTCGTCGTGGACGTGGTGAACGATGCACTCGGCACCAGCGAGATCTACGCGGCCGGAAACGATGCGGGTTCCAAGAACCTCGACGGCAAGCGGATGATCGAGATCGGCTCCAGCCGGTTGAATAACCAGAGCCTGGCTTATGCTTTGCGAATCTTCGGACGGCCGCCGCGAACGACCGCCTGCGACTGCGAGAGGGCCATGGAGCCTGCCCTGCCGCAAACGCTTTTCCGCATGACCGACCCCGAGCTCTTGAAGAAGATGCGGAACAGCACGAACCGTGTTGCCCTGCTTCTGAATGACAAGAGCAAAACCGACGAGGCCATCTTCGAAGAATTGTTCCTGGCAACCCTGAGCCGTCAGCCGAAGCCGGAAGAATTGGCGATTTTCAAGGAACATCGAGCGAGCCGCAGCGATCGGCTCGATGCGTTTACTGATGTTGTCTGGGCTTTGTTGAATACGCGCGAGTTTATTTTAAACCACTAACCGTGTTTTTCTCTCTTCCCTCTTGGGGAAGGAGAAACGAGACAGAACCACTAACCCGCAGAGACCGAATCATGTTCACGAAGAAAGATTGCGAAGGCTTCCATCGCCGTGACTTCCTGCAGATCGGCTCGGCCGGTTTGCTGGGGCTCACGCTCCCTCAACTCCTTCAGTCCGAAGCTCGGGCTGCTGGGAACTCCGCAGCCGGCAGCAATGCCAAGGCCAAGAGCGTCATTCTGATTTGGCTCGCTGGCGGACCATCGACCATCGACATGTGGGACAATAAGCCCGAAGCCCCCGAGGGAATTCGCGGCGAATTCAAATCGATCGACACGAAGGCCAAGGGCGTTCAGTTCTCCGAACACCTGCCGAAGATGGCTGCGGTGGCCGACAAAATCAGCGTCGTTCGCTCGCTGGCCCACACGATCCCTTCGCACGGTCCGGGCACTGTGTTCATGACCACTGGCAACAAGCCGACGGCTGCGTTGCAATACCCCGCGATGGGCTCGCTGTGCGCGAAGCTCCTCTCGGTCGATAAGGGCGTTCCGCCTTACGTGTCCTTCCAGGACCTGCGTAACGGCACGGCCGGCGGTTCGGGCTACCTCGGGGCGGCCTACAGCCCGTTCGGGGTCGAAGGCAGCGGCGGCGGTCGGGGCGATGGCAACAAGGGAGATGGCGGCAACATGCGTGTCCGCGGCATCACCCTGCCACAAGGCTTCACGCTCGAAGACCTCGAGAAGCGCGACAAGCTGCTTGCCGGCTTCGATCGCGGCTTCAAGGAACTCGATACGAAGGGCAACATTGTTGAAGGGCTCGACGCCTTCCATCAACAAGCTCTCGATATCCTTCGTTCCGACAAGACCAAGAAGGCCTTCAACCTGGCCAGCGAAAAAGACACCGTCCGAGCCGCTTACGGAGCCAATCCGTTCGGCCAGGGTGTGCTTGCGGCTCGCCGCCTGGTTGAAGCTGGCGTTCGCTTTGCGACCATCAGCACCGGTGGCTGGGACACGCATAGCCAGAACTTCAACGCTCTGAAGACCCGCTTGCTCCCGAACCTCGATACGACGCTGGCGGCACTGATCAGCGATCTCGATGAACGCGGTCTGTTGGACAGCACGATCGTGATGTGTGCCGGCGAATTCGGCCGCACGCCAAAGGTCAACAAGAACACGGGCCGCGATCACTGGGCTCGTTCGATGGCCTGCATCGTCGCCGGTGGCGGCCTCAAGCGTGGTTACGCTCACGGCACGACTGACGCCTCGGGTATGGCACCAGCCACGGATGCCGTCACGCCGGACGATCTGTCGAGCACGATCTTCCAGCAACTCGGTATCGACGGCCAAATGGAACTGGTTACCCCGACCGGACGCCCGGTCAAGCTGTTCCGTGAAGGCAAGGTCATTGAAAAGCTGATTGCCTAATCTTCCAGAGACAGGGGACAGAAATCAGGAGCCAGGAACCAAAGACCTGTTCCCTGACTTCTGCCCCCTGACTCCTGCTTCCTGTCTCCTGTCCCGCCTTGATTCGCCGGCAAGCCCGCTTATGATAGTGTTGGTCCGACGAGTCCCGCCTTTCGCCGGCCAGTCGCCCGCCGGATCTCTGTGAGTTTTCTGAATGCCCTTCCGGATTTCAGGTTCATCGCGAGACGCCCTTCGGCGTTTGGCGTCCTTTGCTCTCATTGCCTTGATCGGGACGCTTGGCTGCAAGCCCCCCGACCAGGTTAGCAAATACACCGCGCCTAAAGATCCGATCGATGTCGACACCGTCTCGGACGAGCCCGAGGGTGACGAGCCGGTTGATCGCGTGCTCGGTGCCATCACGGCCGCCGGCAAGCCCGGCGAGGAGAGCTGGTACTTCTTCAAGATTCGGGCCAGGCCCAAAGCAATCGAACGACACCTGGCCGCGTTCAACGAGTTCATCAAGTCCCTAAAGTTTGCGGAGAACGGCCCGCCCTCCTGGACCGTTCCGGCAGGCTGGCGCCCAATGGGCTCGCAGAGTCCGGAACGCATTGCGACGTTCAGGATGAAGAAGTCTGAAACGAACGTGGAATTGTCCGTGACACGATTTGGCGGCTCCCTGCTGGAAAACATCAACCGCTGGCGAGTCGAACAGGCGGGAGTACCTGCCATCACCGAAGCCGAGATAGACACGAAGTGCAAGGTGCTAACGGTCGATGGCCGCAAGGTCGTGATCGTCGATGTCAGTGGTGCCGGCGGCAAAGGTGGTGGTATGAAGGGTCCGTTTCAGAAATGATTGGGGTACTCCCCGGCGAGCCGAGCACCGTAAGGTGCCGGGTGCTGCGGTCGCCTAACCCGGCACCTTACGGTGCTCGGCTCGCATAGTTTTCCGAGGAATTCCCAATGAGCACGTCAGCCGTTTCCCACGACTACATCGGCGAACAACCCGCTCCCAAACGCCCGGAGAAAGTTCGACCGAACCTCGCCTGGCGGGCCCTGGGTGCCGTGGCCTCGATTCGCCTTACGGTTGTGCTGTTTGCGCTGTCGATGGTGCTTGTCTTCTTCGGCACGCTGGGCATGATGCAGCACAGCATCGAAGAGACGATGAAGAACTATTTCCGCTCGTGGCTGGTGATGATCGAATTTCAAACCATCGCCGACTTCGGCAAGGTGTTCATTCCTGGTCTCTTCAGCCCCGAATCGAAGATCCCCGGCAAGTTTCCGTTCCCCGGCGGGTACATCATCGGCTGGTTGATGTTCTTCAATCTCGCGGCCGCCCATGCGGTTCGCTTCAAGTTGACCTGGAAACGCAGCGGCATCTTCATGCTCCACGCCGGCGTGGTGGTGCTGCTCGCCGGTGAGTTTCTGACCGGACAATTCGCAGTCGAAACGCGAATGATGATCAAGGAGAAGGACGGGGCCCGGTTCGTGTTCCATCTCGAAAAGCACGAACTGGCATTGATCGATGCGAGCAATCCCGAGCACGATGAAGTCGTGACCATGTCGGGCGAAATGATTCTCAAGTCTGGCAAGGAGAACTGGGTCAGTCATGGCGATGCGCCGGTTGATGTGCAACTCGTCGATCATATCCCCAACGTCAAGCTCCGCGACCTGCGCCCGGATGAAGAACCGATCGCAACGGCCGGACTCGGCAAGGGCTTCGCCTTCGAGTCTCTGCCGAAAGTAAAGGGGACGGATTCCGAGGGCAAGATCAACTATCCCGGCGTCTATCTCAAACTTCGCGACAAGAGCGGCACGGACCTTGGCACCTATCTACTCAGCCCGTGGGTCGAACATCGCCCGCAAACTGTGACCGTCGGGGGCAAGACCTACCAGATCGCCTACCGATTCAAGCGAGATTACAAGACGTTTCGGGTACACCTGGACGAGGCGACGCACGACGTCTACCCCGGCACGCAGATCCCGAAGGATTATGCCAGTTCGGTTCGCGTCGAGCATCCGCAACTCGGCGAACACGGGCCGATCCGCATCTGGATGAATCATCCGATGTACTACGAGGGGGAGACCTACTATCAGTCTGGCATGTTCACGGACCCGGAAACGGGTGTGAAGACCACGACTCTCCAGATCGTCAAAAACTTGTCCTGGAGGTTTCCGTACATCGCGTGCTGTATGGTGGGCTTTGGGATGATCTTTCACTTCCTGCTCCGCTTGATTGTCTTCTTGACGGCAAGGCAAAAACTGCAAGCGAGCGCGATGCGGAGCAAGGTGGAGAAAGAACATGTGGACTTGACCGCTCCGACGTCTGGGCAATTGTTCCAAAAACTGTTCCCCTTTGGCTTCGTGGGCCTGTGTGCTCTCATGTTGCTGGCACGGGGCATGACACCTACCCCCAAGGACAGCCGCAAGGATTTGTACGGCTTCGGCCAAATCCCCGTGCAGCATGGCGGGCGCATCCAACCGCTCGACACGTTTGCACGAACGAGCCTGGTCGTCATCAGCAGCAAACAGGAGTTCGTTGATGCCACCAACGGCGACCGAGTGTACAAGGGCATCGAGTGGTTGCTCATGGTTTGGTCGCAACCGGACAAAGCCGACAAGTTTCGTATCTTCCGTTGCGATCACCCACAGGTGCTCGCGTTAATGGGTTTGCCGCAGCGTCCAGGGTCGTACCGCTATTCGATGTCCGAACTCGATCCAGGGATGGAAAAACTGCAGAATCAGGGGAAAGTCGCGAGCAAGAAGCCGAAGGAGAAACAGGATCACTACGACGCGAAAGTACTGGAACTCGGCAAGCACATCGAGGTGTATCAGGCGCTGCAAATCCGCAAAAATCCGGGCATGCTGCCGAAGGCGGATCCGAAAGAAAAATGGGCTTCCTTCGCGGATGTATTGCAAGAGATGGCCCCGACTGCTCTTCGGGATGCCGACCCGATTGTTCGCAAGGAGTTAGCCACTCAACTTCACAAGGATCGCGAGTTGATCGTCGATCTGGTCCGCAAGCATTTCGGCGACGTGGACATCAATGAGATGGCCAAGCAGATGAAGCGCGACCCGGAGGACATCGTCAAACAGGTGATGGAACGGGAGATCCGTGAGCGCACTCTCAAGATGGCCCGCGCGAATGTGTTCGCGGAATTACCGACCAAGCAACCCGCACTCGGCTGCATGGAACGGATGCTCGACACTTACAAGGCCGACGATGCCGTGAAGTTTAACGATGCCGTGAAAGAGTATCGCGAGCAGTACACCGAAGAGGTGGCCAGCGAAGACACGAGCCGGGTCAAACTCGAATCTTGGATGAACTTTTTCGACCCGTTCCTGCAATGCATGGCCCTGTACGTCGGCGTGATTATCCTGGCGGCGTTGTCCTGGCTGGTCTGGCGTGAGCCGCTCCGCAAGACGGCGTTTGTACTGGCCTGTCTAACGCTGGCTGTCCATACGGGGGCGCTGCTCGCCCGTATGTACATCGGCAATCGCCCGCCGGTGACGAACCTGTACTCTTCGGCCATATTCATCGGCTGGGGTGCTCTGATCTTGTGCCTGATTGTGGAACAGATCTACAAACTCGGCATCGGTAGTTTTGTTGGGGCATTCGTTGGCTTTTGCACGATGCTGATTGCTCGTTTCCTCGCGGAATCGGGCGACACGCTGGAGATGCTCCAGGCCGTTCTCGATACGAACTTCTGGCTGGCGACTCACGTGACCTGCGTGACCATGGGCTACGTCGCCACGTACGTCGCGGGGATATTCTCTTGCTCTTACGTGATCGGCGGCGTGTTCACGCCTGGGATGCGTGACAAGTGGGGCAAAATGGTCGCCAGCATGATCTACGGCACGCTGTGCTTTGCGACACTTCTGAGCTTCGTCGGCACAGTCCTCGGCGGTATCTGGGCCGATCAGTCGTGGGGCCGATTCTGGGGTTGGGATCCCAAGGAAAACGGGGCCGTGCTGATCGTGATCTGGAATGCCCTCATCCTTCACGCTCGCTGGTCGGGCCTGGTGAAAGCTCGCGGTATGGCCGTTCTGGCGGTAGCAGGCAACATGGTCGTCGCGTGGAGTTGGTTCGGGACCAACCAGCTTGGCATCGGACTGCACGCCTACGGCTTCGACAATCGCCTGGCGATTAGCTGCTCGTTGTTCTGGGTCTCGCAAGGCTTGATTATCGCGCTCGGTTCGATTCCGCTGCGGTTCTGGGCGAGCTTCGCGCCGGTGGCAAAGGCGTAGGGAACCACTCTTTCTCCCCCTTCCCTCTTAGGGAAGGGGGCTGGGGGGTTAGGTTGAATCTCGCTGGCGTCGAGCGTTTTCACCTAACCCCCGGCCCCTTCCCTAGGAGGGAAGGGGAGTAAGCGGGTTGAAGGGTTCAGCTTTCCTTTTCAAGTCACACTCGCACTTTCGTCCCAAACC
Source organism: Gemmataceae bacterium (assembly GCA_009691845.1). GTDB lineage: Bacteria > Planctomycetota > Planctomycetia > Gemmatales > Gemmataceae > SIAJ01. The sequence continues at coordinate 4,074 of SIAJ01000113.1, read as the reverse complement.
GTTCGCGAAGCAGTTCCACGGCTCGCCCGTTGGAAGCTAGCGGATTCCCCATCAAGTTTAGCCAGACGATTCGTCCCAGATGCGGCGACTCGGCAATCTTTCTCGCACCAGCGAGCGTGATAAAATTGTTGCCAAGATCGAGAACTCGCAATCGGGCGGACCACACGTTGCCGACGAGCAAGCTGGCGGGCTCGTCGCCCAGTGGAAAGCCTTTCACACGCAAGCCTCGCAAGGCGGGCATCGCCTTGGATGCAATGAGAGTGGCTATGAGACGATCGGGGTTGGAACTCGACCCGATGTCAAGCCTATGTAATTTTCCCAGATAGGGGCACTCGGCCAGGATGAGCCAGGCGGTTGGAGGAACGCCATTCCCGATGCGTATGCTTCGCAGCCCGTGCAATAGCCGACTTTGAAAGACCACAATGGCGAGTTGATCCATGCCGTCGAGACGCACGGCCACGAGAGGAGTCTGCCGACTAATGCCATCGACTCCGGCCAAGAAGTCGGCGGCTTGACAGCGAATTTCTTCGAGAAATCCCCGTCGAAACTCGGCGACACGAGCCCAACTTGGCACCCATTCCGTCCAGGCGGCACGGTGTGTCCGCCACAATGTTCGTTCCGCTTGAACCAGTCCATCGCGAGCCGGATCATCCGCAGGCAAGCGTGCCAGTTCGATCTGCGTGCGAATGAAGATAGCCCGCGGGGAGTCCCCCTGCTCGTCGAGCCAGTCGGCATAGACAAGTCTTGGCGCATCGTCGTCTGGATCGTCCAGAATGGCGCGGAGAAGAGCGTCTCCATCGGACATGAATTAACCGACTGTGTTCGTGAGCGTTCCAATACCGTCAATCGTGATCCGCACCACGTCGCCACTCGCCAGCGTGAAGGCGTCTGGTGGCACAATGCCGGTTCCCGTCAGCAGCATGGCCCCGTTCGGGAATGACATCTCGCGGCCGAGCCACTCGACGAGATTCTCCGGCGTGCGTGCCATCTGGCCGAGGTTCGTGGTTCCCTCGAACGCCCGCTTTCCGGCTCGATCGATCTCCAGTTTGATCTGTGTCTGGGCCAACGGCGGCATGGCACCAGCCAACGTAATTGCGGGACCGATGGCACACGAGCCGTCGTACAGCTTCGCTTGCGGCAAATACAGAGGATTCTCGCCTTCAATATCCCGGCTCGACATGTCGTTGCCGATCGTATAGCCAACAATCTTGAGCGAAGGAGAAATCACCAACGTCAACTCAGGTTCAGGGACGTTCCACTTGCCGTCTTTGCGAATGCGAACGTACCCACCCGGGCCAACAACTCGCCAGGCGGGTGCCTTCAGGAACAACTCCGGGCGCTCGGCTGTATAAACCTTGTCGTAGAACGCAGCCGCCCCGACCGATTCTTCCTCACGGGCGATCTTGCTTCGCTTGTAGGTCACGCCGGCCGCCCACACTTCTTGCGCACAAACGGGGGCCAGCAGCGTTAGTTTGTCGAGTGCTTCACTGCTTCGACTCTGCTTGAGCAAGTCGGCGGCGAGGCTTGCCACATCGGGTGCCGCGAGCAGTTCGCCAAGCGACGAGGGCCAGGAAAAGAACGACACGCGGCCATTCGCGAGAGAGCCGAAACCAGTGGTTCCATCCGGACGCCGAACTTTGACCAGTTGCATGGGAGAATCCGTTGAGCGAGAGGTTTTAATAGTAGTCCGCACACTCCGTGTGCGGAAATTCTGCACTCGGAGAGGCCGTGAAGCACTGCGGCATAGAGGGGAATGTCGGCACACGGAGTGTGCCGACTACTATGTTGTGTGCCGAGAGTCAGTGTACGAATCCACGTCGCGGGTGCCCCAGGCAGGCAGATGACCTCCGCGACAAACGTGGCGAAGCGGAGTCTGCTGCGCCACTGGGCCAATGGCATGAATTCGCCGAGCGAACGCGAACTGCATTGCCGAGTGAATCAAGAGGCTTTTCTTCCCGATGGCACCGGCGTCCTGCTCGCCGGTGCCGACGGTTCTGCACGTCGCCGGCACTGGTCTGCCGCTCGGCCCCGCGCTACGGCATCCGGACGCGATCTCCGCTCTTGATACCCATGGCGAACGGATCGCAACAGGCGGTCACGGGCGGTACGCGCGAGTTTGGCGGTTGCCGTAAGAGTCCGGATCACACTTCTTCTGCAGTCGCCCAAGAACTTGCTCGCTTTGTAGGCCCTTTGGGTGTATACTCTTCAACAGCCGTGGATTACTCGTACTCTTTTTTCATGGCAGAAATCTAGCATTTTCACGGACGCCCTTCCGGGTACTGATTCTCGCGATCCGAATTTCTCCGGAGTTTTTCCATGACCTCTCCATTCTCCACTGCCCGAATCGGCGCGCACCCGGAGTATCCTCGACGGCGATCCATGCGTACTCGCCGACTGGTCATGGAATCGTTGGAAGATCGGCTCGCTCCCGCGATCTTTTCGGGGGCCGGTCCCAACCTGGCAATTGACCTGAATACGATCGACGAGGTCGCGACATTCAGCACGAACGGCATTACCGTAACCGTCAACCTGATCAATGGTACGGCGAATACTACTGCAGCTGGCGGAAATGTTTCAGGTAACGGGACGAGCACCGCCACATTCCTCTCGTCCGTTTATTCGGGCACCATCACGATCACGGACAGTGCCTCAAACACCGGAGTGGGTTTCGCCCACAGCACGGGTGCCTATCCACAGTCGTTCGGGATCACGCTCAACAGCGTGGCTTCCGGCAACGTGACCTTTGCGGGCAGTTCGACCTTCGGTGGCGCCTTCACAGTCAACACGACGGCCGGCTTTATCGCGTCCGACCTGACGTCATCGTTCACGCAAACCAATGCCGCATTCAATGTGACGATGAGTGCTGCTGGCGACGACATCCTTATGAAGGGAGCATTTGTCTCGGCAGGCGATGTGAGCTTCACGAGCGGGGTACTGCAAGCCGACAATGTGGCGAACGACTTCGCGGGCGTCTTGCAGATCAACGGGGCGATCGTCAGTGCGATCAACGATGCGAACGCACTGGACCTGGCCGGCTCCTCGCTGGCCTTCAGTACGCTCAACCAGACCACGCACATCACGGCTGGAGGCAACATCACGCAGTCCGGCACTCTGACCACCACGGGGACTGGGACTCTCGCATTCGCATCGAGTGGTGGTTCGATCACACTCGGAGCTGTTGGAAACTCGTTCTCAGCGAGCACAGCACTTGGCCTCGCGGTGACAGGGACGAACTCGGCAGGTGTGTTCAGTTCCGGTGCTCTCCAACTTGCCGATGTCACACTGGGAACGGGCCCGCTCGCACTCACCGCGAGTGGCTCGATCACCCAGCAGGCCGGTACGACCATCGAAACCGGTGGCGCGCTTTCGCTGACTGCCGATACGTCCGGGAACATTGACCTCCTTCTGGCCAACGCCGGCAATCGCGTCGCCGGGGCCGTGACCGTGGCGGAGTTGGGCGGTGGAGATGTCCGCGACATCTCCCTCCGCAACTCAGCCGACGGGGCCCTGCCGCCCACCGGCACGCCGCTTACCACCGCTAGCGATGTGCGCAATCTGACGCTGTTCTTCGATAACAACGGCGTCACCTTGCCGGGCTACAACACCGCTGGCGCTCTGGACGTAACGGCGGGCGGCGAAGTTACCCAACTGGCGGCACTGACTATTCCCGCGACGACCGCCATCACGGTCCTGGGCGATTTCAGCATCACTCTGACTAACGTCGCCAATGCGTTCACTGGAGCGGTGAGCCTCAACAACCCGCAGTCCACACAGCCCGTCAGCGTGACGGATAGCGCAGCGCTGATGATCGGCAACTCGAATCTCGGTCGCGGCGTTTTCAGCGCCACAGCAGTCACGGGCGCTATCACCCAAAACGGGGCGATCGCCCAGGTGAAGGGGGCCGCGCCGGCGACCTTGACCGTGATTGCGGGAACCGCGATCACTCTGAGCAACAGCGGTAACTTCCTGACTGGCGGGCAGGTCTTCGCCGGGGCTGGCTTAACCAATGTCAACGTTCGTAACGCCGACTTCATGGCCAAGTTCTCGGACCTGACGCTTCCTGCCACCGTGACC
>SIAJ01000032.1 GCA_009691845.1 Gemmataceae bacterium | reverse complement strand
GCGGCGACAGGTCGAGTTGCTCGACCAAGGCCCAAACGTTGCGAACGGGATGGTTGGCGTCGAGACGTTGGCCGAGGGACTCGGTGATCATCCGGCCCTGCGAACGTTCGGCAAGTCGCAGCCGAGGGGCGGACTCGGCTTTGGGAACACTATCATCCAAGGGGTGCATCCTGCGAGGAAAGTCCGCTCCCATAAGAAGACTAACGCCCCGCACGCATCCGCTAGTGACCTAAACATTCACAAGCTCGGAGTGTGCCTACTACTATCTTCCCTTCATCCCGCCTTGTTCAATCCATGCCGCCCAGGCATTCGCATCGGGCGGCAATTCTTGGTCCGTGATTTTGCATAGCGATTCGTGGGCCCGTCCACGCACGGCCACGTCTTTTTCGACACGAAGCACAGCGATCAATGCCCGTGTGGCTGCCGCGTCTCGCGTGTAGTTACCCAGCGAGCGAATGGCCGCGAGTCGCACGTCGATCGGGTCTGCTTCACTCGAACGGAAAGCCGCATCCAGGCCAACGGAGCCACCCGCAGCTTCAATATCGCCGGGCTTCGGCAGCAGCTTTTCCGTATTGGCGGAGGCCACGCGGATCAGCAGGTTCAGGCTATCCGGCCCACGCTGGTCGCCGAGCGATTGCAGGACCAGGCACTGAATGCCCGTGACCGTTTCCGGCGTGAAGCTCGAGATCGCCCCTTTCACACCAGCAAAACTTGCTGTGGTCGAGATTTCAGGAGCCACGCCTGGAACGGTCGGCGAGTCGTATGGAGCGTTCTGATAAGCAGTGATCAAGATCGCGCCGGCACGCGGGTCCTTGAATCGCGAGAGCGCATCAACGGCAGCCAGGCGACACAAGGGGCGTTTGTCGGTGGTCGCACTCGTTTGCAAGATCGCGATCGCCTTGTCCTGCTCGATTAAGGAGCCGCCATGTTCTTTCGGCTCCCTCAATTTCTTCATGGCCCGAACGCGGGCGTCCCCTTCTTGAACGTTCTCGAGAACGTACATGGGGTCCTCCGACGAGAAGAGCGTGTGGAACGGGCGTTCCTTGAAGCGCTGGCTCGTGATGGTGTCGTAAGTGCTGGCACAACCGCCGAGGCCCAAGGCCGCGACCGCCACACCACTCAGAATCATTCGTGTAGTCAAACGAGCCACCGCACACCCCTCGCCGTCCTGGCGCTTCGCTGGACAATGTGGGATGGGAATAACAGCAGGCAAGGATAAATCAAGGCGAGGGCCAGCGAAGGCGGCGGACGGCCTGGATTTCGCTGACGCTTCAGGCTCCGTGACCTTCCCAAGTTGCTGATCCTGGCCCAAAGACAGCGAGGAGCCAGGCGTCAACAATCTCTAGGGAGCATTATTCCCGAGGCGGGCGAGATCGGGACATCGGAGCCGTGACCGTAAGGGAGCGGTCAACGGCGACGACCAGCCGGTCTCCATTCCGCTCCCTTTCGGTCGCGGCTCTGAAAATGTCTAATCTTCGGCCGTGCGGAGTATATCTCGCTTGCTTGGCCGCTGGCCAACGAAATCTCTCCGCCACGAAGGAAGAAAAGTAGCGAGCGAGTCAAACGCTCTTCGTGCCGTTCATGGATTTTCTGGGCTGTGCGAGACCCGGCCTATATTGCCCAATTTGCCAATCGTGTACAATGTTATGTGCCCGCGAAGAAGTAGCGATTGGGTTGCCTGCCTCGACGGCAACACTAGCGAATTTACCGAAAACCCTGAAGCAACCACGGATGGGAGTGCGAATGGAACGGATACCGAATTTCTTCGCGCGGATCGTGCCTTGCGAAGTGATTGACCGCGAGTACCCGGCCCGGATGGACCATGGAAGCGACTCTCCCTCAACCTGCCGCTGTCCCTTCCGAGCCTACGGTTCCCGCTAAGAGCCAAACCAAACGCTACATCAAGAAGGCCATCAAGCGGATTATTCCGCTGCTCTTGTTCATTGCCGTGCCGATCGCATTCGAGATTTACTGGATCCCCATCGTCTTCGGCATCTACTTCTGCTTCGGCCTGATCGACGTGATGCGGAACACGCGGCGCACCATCGGCACTATCGACCGCTATTTCTTCGGCAACGGCTTCTTCACCTGGTTCCTGGCCCCATTCAACCTGTTGCTCGATCTGGCTTGCCTGCCGTTCCGCAACAAGGGCGTTTACAACATCACGGACTTGCCGCAGGGTCATCAGGACGAGATCAACGCCCTGATCGAAGCCACTCAGAAACGCGACCTCCTTGCCCAACTCGAATCGAAAATGGGGGACAAGAAGCGGGCGATGATCTTCTTCAAGTGGTACAGCAAGAACATCGACACCACGCTGGATGTGCCTGAATTCCATAAGAAGTGGAAGTACATCCGTACGATCGGCATCTCAATCTTCAACAAGAAATCCTCGACCGGCAAGCACTTTGGCCCGCTGCGTGTCTCGCTGCGAGTGCTCTACAACATCAACACGATGGAAGGCAAGAACGCCTACATTCGCGTTGGCAGCCACACGCACTATTGGAGCGAGAAAAAGCTCTTCATCTTCGACGACACGCTGCAACATCGCTCGGTGAACGAAACCGATGGCCTGCGGGCCTGCATGTTTGTCGATATCCTGCGGCCATCGTTGGTTCCGTGGCTGAACCGTGCGATCCTGACCAGCGTTCGCCTGATCATGGCACCATTCCGGGCGGTGTTCTACCAGCACTGGACGTTTATTAAGTAAAGTAGCCCGCACACTCCGTGTGCGAGGGTCGGCACACGGAGTGTGCCGACCACTATGCTCGATTTCGCGGGAATAAATCAGTCCGAAACGTATCATATCTTGGACCGCTTCCTCCCGCCGAATTCCCGAGCCATGCCGACTCTGCTTGCCGAACCGCCGCTGCGACCAACGCACGAGATCTTCCACGTCGAACGCATCCTCGACCCGGATGAGCCCGCGATTCGCCGCGAACACAAGGTCATTGCCTGCTTGCCCGCCTATAACGCGGAGCGGACGCTTGCCGCAACCCTCGCGGATTTCCCGACCGGCTGCGTCGATGAAATTCTGCTCGTCGATGATGGCAGTAAGGACAACACGGTTGTCGTCGCTCGTGAGATGGGCCTGACCGTCCTCGTTCATCCCGAAAATCGCGGCTACGGCGGCAATCAAAAAACCTGCTACCAGTACGCTCTCGAAAACGGTGCCGACATCGTGGTGATGATCCATCCGGATTATCAGTACGATGCCCGCGTGATTCCCCATGCCGTCGGCCTAATCGAACTGGGCATCTGCGATGTGGTTCTCGGCAGTCGGGTGCGTTCGCGTAAGGAAGCCCTGAAGTGCGGCATGCCGTGGTGGAAGTACTTCAGCAATCGCGGGCTGACGCTGATCGAGAACGTCGCCCTCGGCCAGAACCTGGGCGATTTTCACAGTGGCTTTCGCGTTTATCGCCGGAGTGTGCTGGAGACGATCCCGTTTGAACGCAACTCGAACGACTTTGTGTTCGACACGCAATTCCTGGCCCAGGCCGTGCATTTCGGCTTCCGCCTCGGCGACCTGCCTGTGCCGGTGCGGTACTTCGCTGAAGCCAGCAGCATCAATTTCAAACGCTCGACGATTTACGGACTGCGAACGCTGACCACGATGGCCCGCTTCTGGCTGCATCGCACGCGGCTGTGGCGATCGCAGTTGTTCAGGCCGAACGCTGACTCGCTCTAATGGAGCGGGCACGAGATTCCGATCTTGTGCATCTCGTCTCGAGAAGATCGGAATCTCGTCGCCACATCGCTGGTACCCGGCAGCAAACATATGACAGGTCGCCCCGGCTATCTTGCGTTCATGCTCCTCGCGGTTGCTGTGTTCTTCCTGGCACTGCGACTGTTTCCTTCGCCACGTCCCGTACTGCTCACGCGTCTGGAAAAACTCACACTGTCGCTGACCGCGTTTGTGGGCGGAACGATCGTTGCCAAGCTTCCGTTCGTCTTCGATGCCAACTCGAGCTTTTGGGATTGGGCGACGTGGACGGCCGATGGGAAGACGATCACGACCGGACTCGTGGGTGCCTATCTCTCCGTCGAATTGGTGAAGTGGTTTCTCGGCATTCGGGCCAAGACCGGCGACGGGCTGGCGATTCCATTGGCATTCGCACTTGGCGTTGGCCGCTTCGGCTGCTTCGTGAATCCGTGTTGTTTCGGCGTGGAAAGCAGTCTGCCCTGGTGCATGAACTTTGGCGATGACGTTTGCCGGCATCCCACGCAGATTTACGAGAGCCTCTTCCACTTCGTCTGGGCCGTGATTCTAATTCGCCTGAATCGCATCGATCTGTTCCCCACGCAACGTCTCAAGCTTTACCTGATCGCATATTGCGTCTTCCGGTTCAGCATCGAGTTCATCCGCGTCGAACCCGACTGGCTCGGCCAGTTCACGTACTATCAGGTAGTGGTGATCGGCTTTGCGATTTTCCTGGTGGGGCAGTGGATTGTCGATAAGCGACGCCTCGGCACGGAAGCCGCAATTCTGAGCAAGTGATGAGACTTCCCGGTCCGAGAAGGACAAACGACGGGCAAATCGATGAGAATGCTCGAATGAACAAAGGACTTGTACCGCAGGAGCACGTCATGAAGAGTTTTCGATTCCTGATCCCGGCCATCATTCTGGGTGGACTCACAACGACTGCGAGTGCCGACGACTGGCTTCAGTTCCGCGGCAACGGAACCGGCGTGAGCAATGAGAAGGGCCTGCCCACGACCTGGTCGACCGACAAGAACATTCTCTGGAAGGCCAAGGCATCGGGGCGTGGTTGGGCGTCGCCGATCGTCTATGGCGACAAGGTCATCGTCGTTGCGGCCGCGTCTGATCGCGATGAGGCCCCTCGACCGATGGGTAAAGGGGGATTCGGTGGAGGGGGCGGTGGTGGCACTCCTCCGAACGTCGATTTCAAGTGGACGATCACCTGCCTCGATCGCACCACCGGCAAGGAGCTTTGGAAGCAGACCGCCCTTGAAGCGAAACCGAAAATCGCAACTCACCGCGACAATACCTATGCGTCCGAAACGCCCATCACCGATGGCGAACGCATCTACGTGTATTTCGGAATGACCGGGCTGTTCTGTTACGACATGGACGGCAAGCAACTCTGGAAAAAAGACCTCGGTGCGTTCCGCATGCAGGCCAACTGGGGCGCTTCGAGTTCGCCCGTGCTCGATGGCGATCGTTTGTTCCTGCAAATCGACAACGAAGAAAAATCGTTCCTGGTTGCACTCGACAAGAAAACGGGAAACGAGTTGTGGAAGAAGGATCGCAGCGAGCGCACCGTGTGGAGTTCGCCGATCATCTGGAAAAACAAGGGACGAACCGAGTTGGTGACCGTGGGTCAAACGATGCGTTCCTACGACCCGGCCACGGGTAAGATTCTTTGGGAACTGAATCTTGGCAGCGGTCGTGCGTCGGCCTCGCCGGTCGCGGATGAGGAACGGCTCTACTTCGGTCTCGGGGGCGGCGGCGGTGGATTTGGTGGTGGCAAAGGAGGCTTCGGTCCACCCAAGGAAGGCGCGCCCGGCGGGGGCGGTCGAATGGGTGGCGGGGGTCCGTTGTTTGCCGTGAAAGCCGGTGCCTCGGGCGACATCACGCCCAAGATGGGCGAGACTACAAGCGCAGGCGTCCTCTGGGCGCAACCGAAGGCCGGGGCAGAAATGTCCTCGCCGCTCGTGTACGAGGGGCACGTCTACGTTTTCGAGCGGAATGGCGGCTTAGTAAACTGCTACGACGCCAAGACCGGCAAGCCCGCTTACTCGAAGGAACGCCTGGACGGCGCGAAGGCCTTCTGGGCGTCCCCGTGGGCGTACGATGGCAAGGTCTTCTGCACGGATGATGCAGGCACCACGTTTGTGCTGAAAGCCGGCCCGAAGTTCGAGCTGATCGGCAAGAACTCGATCAAGGATCAATTCTGGGCATCACCAGCGATTGCGGGCGGCACGTTGATTCTGCGTGGCGTCAATTCGGTTTATGCGATTAGGCAGTAATCGAACCAGCAAACCATCAGAGCCTCGCACATAGCGTAGCGGAGCAAGCGGTTGGCAGGGTGCCGCTTACTCCGCTCCGCTACGCTACGTGCGCGGCTCTGATCGCTCAGTCTTAGGCGATTCGAGTAACATGTGCTCTCTCTGTTGACTCTGCCCCCTTTTCCCGCGAACATGTCTCCTCCACCCCGTGAGGTTTCATTCCATGCTCAAGCTCGGCATCCTCGACTTTGACACTTCTCACGCCGTCGAGTTCACCAGACGTCTCAACCAGCGCGACATCGACAAGGATCAATTTGTCGATGGGGCCAAGATCGTCATCGGTTGTCCCGGCGAATCGAAACTGTCCCCGGAACGGATCGCGGGCTTCACGGAAGCAATGCAGAAGCTCGAAGTGCCTCTCGTCGATAAGCCCGCCGACATGATCGGCAAAGTCGATGTGATGATGATCGAGGCCGTCGATGGCAGCGTTCACTACGAACGCGCGAGACCGTTTCTGGAAGCAGGCATCCCGTGCTTCGTTGATAAGCCGTTCGCCTGCTCGCTGGCCGATGCCAGGAAAATCGTGGAATTATCGGCGAAGAAAAAACTTCCGATGTTCTCGTCATCCTCTTTGCGGTTCGCTCCGGAACTGGTTGCGTATCTGGCCGACGAAAAACATGGCAAGGTGCTGGGTGCGATGGTCTATGGACCCGCCTCGCAGCACGAGCGTAATCCGGGCTTGTTCCATTACGGCATTCATGCAGTCGAAGTGCTGTACACGCTGATGGGGCCCGGTTGCCAGTCGGTCACATGCACGAGCGACAAGAACGTGGATGTAGCAACCGGCCACTGGAAAGATGGCCGCGTGGCCACGATTCGCGGCACCCGCACAGGGCCAAGTGCCTACGGCGGAACCGTCTTCGCTGAGAAAGCGACCGGGCCGGTCACGATCGGCACCAAGTACATTTACCGCGAATTGCTCAAGAAAGTGGTCGAGACCTACACCACCGGCAAGCCACCGATCGATATTTCCGTGACGGTTGAGATCGTCGCTTTCATTGAAGCCGCATTGAAGAGTGCGAACAACCACGGCATGGTCCAAAAGGTGGAAGCGTGAATTTGGTTGGCTGGATAATTCGCGTGACGCGATTGATTCAGCTTTTGGGAGTGCATGGCCCGATCAGCAAGATAACGAAGCCCATCGCTACCAAATGACCGAGCAAGGCCGACCGAGTATCGAGTTTCGTTCTTGGCTTATCCGTGTGATCCGCGGTCAAAAACATCTCTATTTCGGATACCCCAAGTGTTTCTTCAGGAACGCGAACGTACCCACGCCGCGAATCTCGTGGTCGCCTGCAAACCATTCGATCTCGGTCTTATCTGCAAGCTTGAGTCGATAGGCGTACATGTAGCGGATCTTCGCGTACTCGTAGCCCACCATCTCGTCGATGCCGACGCCGTCGTTGTGCCCACGCTCGACCATGAAGGGCCTTGGGGCGATCAAGTAAGCCATCTCTGCATAGTTAAACGTCGTGCCCAGGTCGAACTCGGGCATCTCGTATTCCGGACTGAACATGTAGCTGCCGCGGAAATCGACCGACACGTTCTTGCCGACCCATTCGTTGAAGTCGGCGGAGCAGATCGACAAGCAATACTTCGGCAGAATGGCCGGCACCCGCATCGCCGTCTTGCCGCCGTAACTCAGGCCATAGAAGGCGATCTTCTTGTCATCGACGTTCGGCAAGGTCGAGAGCCAATCGAGCGTGCGTTCGTGCTGGCGAACAATGAACGAGAACAGCGATAGCTTCAGCGGGTTGGCTTTTCGCTGCAGCACACGGAACTTGTCCTGGCCGATGTAAGGGTTCTGCGGTGCGTAGACGATGTAACCCAGGTCGCAGAGTTGGGCCGCGAACGAGTTGTAATATTTCGTGCGCTCCTTGGGATTGCAGACATCTTGCGGCCGGCCTTCCAGGCCATGCTGACAAACGACGACGGGCCGCTTCTCGCCGGGTTTCAGGTCCTTGGGCATCAGCAGGATGCCGTAGGCGAACACGTCCGGGTAAAGATCGAGCGTGACTTCATGCCCTTTCCATTTCGGCGTGTCGTAGAGTTCACGAGATTTGGGATTCACGGGAATCGTCGGGGCTGGGAGCTTGCCGATGACTTCTTCGTCGAAGAACTTGCGGATCGGCTGGATCGAGGCCTCGTACTTCTCGGGACTCGAGACATCGACCTTGGCGAAACGCTGAGCCCGGACCGGTTCGCTATCTCGCCAGACTTTCTGCGAAAACGCGACGAGTTGATCGAACTGACGCTTGTGCGGAGTTGTTGGATCAAAATTTTTGCGCAGGTCGCTCGGGGCGTTGTACTCACGATGCGTGGGCTTGGTTAATCCCAATGTTGCTTCAAACTCTTCGAGCACTTTCTTCTCGTGGCCCTCTTCCGGAAGCTCTTTCTCATTGCCTGGAGGAATCAGGATCCAGTTCAAATTGTGGCTGAACTTGCCCGCGTATTGAGAGGTCAAGGTGCCCCAGCGTTCGGGAAAGTTCTTGGCGAACGTAAGCGAGTTATCCAAACCTGTCACGCCACCAGCGGGTGCTGCACCGCCCCGGCCCTCTCGGCCTGGGGGATGTACGATCGGCGGATGAGCCCAGCCTTCCGATAGCAAATGGCGCGGAGCAATCAGTTGGTAGACACCTTCCGCACCAATCTCCGCTTCGAAGGCCCAAAGGTTGCGATAGAGGGGCTGGACGTCCAGCGAACCCGCCTGGCTCTGCACGGCCGAGTGAATCCGCGTATCGCACGCGGCACTCAGCACGGCGATCACTGAGCCCTCGCCCTTGCCCCACACGCCGACTTTCGGGTGATCCTTGTCCTTGGTGAACCAATCCACGATTGCGAGCACTTTTTGCACTTCGTAGCCGAGAATGTGCCGGCCCATCTCGTAAGCCATGCGATAAATGAACTCACGGTGCGGCTGATTCGTCCAGCGATTGAATTTGGTGCTGCCGGAAAGATCGTCCTTGCGGTTAATCAGCATCGGCACCACGACCCGGCAACCGTTCTTCGCCAGCCAGCGCGGATATTGCGATTCCTTCTGGACCCCCGGTGCGAGGCCGACGAGCATTTCTGGCGTCCAATCCGCGTCCGGAATCGCAACGGCCTGAGCCAGCACTTTGCCCTTGGGTTCGAGTAAAAGACCTTCGCCATCGACGCCTTCGAAGACGGGCCAGCGAATGGTATGAACGGTGTACGAATCAGTCTGGGCCACGATGGAGGATACCTTCGGCCCGCCGACGTATTCGATGTCGTCGAACTTCTTGCGCTCGTCGACCATGCCAAGAATCTTCTTGAGCCGCTGACGATTCGGCTCGATCGATTTCAGATATGCTTCGGGAGAGGAAAAATCGGGCTTCCAGTGTGCCTTGCGTTTTTCGCCAACGGCGGTCAACTCGCGAGTGAGATACGTATCGATCCCCGCGACCATCTTCATGGCGAGGTCGTCATTGCCCTCGAGTGGCTTGGTCTTGGGGAGTGGTTCCGCACCGATCACGGCGGACAGCATCAAAAGCGAAGCGAACATAGCGAGGTTCCAATGCGAGGAAGGGCTCGAAAGGCAACAGAACGCGGATGACTCGGATATACGCGTATCAAATACAGGATTGATTCGTCCTCATCGATTTCGTCTGTTCCCGCATTGTAGAAGGCCCCAATAATGAGCACATCTCCAGTGGGGGTTTAATCCGCGTCATCCGTGTTCTATTGCCTTTTCAAGAATCATGAGTTTGTGCAATCGGTAGACACATCAGGCCGTACAGGCTGGGGTTCGGGGCGGCCTTCGTCCTCCAGATGAAATTGATGCAAAAAACGGTGGTAAATCGGCGCGATCAGGATGGCCACCAGCGAAATGAAGGCGATGCCGCTGTAGAGGCAGTAAAAGATCGAAAACAACTTTCCTACCGGCGTCGTCATGGGACTGACAGGTCCCATGCCCGTCAGAATCATCGAGGCATTTAACAAGGCATCGAGCCAATCGAGATCGCCAAGACAGTGATAACCTGTAGTTCCCATGGCGAGTGAAAACGCGATAATCGCCAGGGTCAAAAGGAAGCACTTCACAAGCCGGTTGTAGAAAATCCGTGGCGGGGCGAGTGGCTGATATTTGCGTTCAAGGAACTTAAGCATCGAAACCTCAGCCGAAGATTCCTGGGACCGGGCTTTCACACGCGGGAAGGCCGAGTGCATTCCGGATGGTCGCCGACAGTTGTGAAGGACCAACCGGCGAATCCTGTGGTTCTGCTCCGAGAGGGCACGAGGAACCGATTACCAGGCCGCCTAGAATGCCCCCTCCAGCCAGCAGCATGGTCCACACGCCGGCCCAGTGATCGCGGCCACCATCGCGGTTCAAGTATGGCGTGCGCCCAAACTCCCCTGTTGCAACCACCAGCGTACTATCCAGCAAGCCTCGTTGCCGCAGGTCCGCGAGGAGGGCCGTGTAGGCATGGTCAAAACTGGACGCGATGGCCGGGTAGTGCGACAACTCCGAGCGCAGCGAACCGCCGGCCGCGTGGCAATCCCACGAGATCGTGTCGTAGACCGTTTGGAACATGTTAACCGTCACGAATCGCGTGCCCCGCTCGATCAACCGTACTGCCCGAAGACAGTCGTCGCCGAACTCGGTTCCTCCGTACGAATCGCGCAAAGGCTCTTGGCTGACATCGAGGGAAACTGCAACAGGCTCGTATGCACTGCCGAGCGAACCCGCCGTCTGGCCGTGGCCGACGTTGACGCCAGTGAAGCCAATCGGCCCGGGGAGCAGCACATTGGCGGGCCCATCAAGCGATCCTTTCCTTGCCGAAAGGAGGGCTCCAAAGTGAGGGGCTTCGCAACCGTCCTCTGGGAGCCGACCCGTTTGCATCAACTGCAAGCCAGTCTCGTGGATCGGGGCGGCCGTGTGGTGCATGGATCGCACGACCGTGAATTGGTCGGACTGGGATGCCATCTTGGGAAACAGCTCGGTGAACCGCACCCCGGGAATTCGCGTTTGGATCGGCCGGAAGGGGCCACGTATTTCGCTGGGAGCATCGGGCTTTGGGTCCCAGGTGTCGAGTTGACTTGGGCCTCCGACAAGTGTGAGGAAAATGCAGTTCACATCCCGTGTGCCAGCAAGCACGGGGCTCGCGGCCAAGCCAACGGCCGTTGCGGTGGAACCGAGCAGGAAGTCACGCCGAGTGATCGTCATGGCATTGGACCCCGAGTTGAGAAGGCTACATAGTAATCGGGATCGCGGCGGATTCAACTACAAAGCGAGAGTCGAGAGCTTTCCCGCAGAACGAGTAACCGTTAGGCAACGAGTTTTTCGAGTTCACTGATGTGTACCCTTTTGGTACTCGAAATTTTTTCGATCCAGTCGCGGTCTTTGCCCAAGGACAACGAAGCAGCATCGCGTTCGAGATCGGCCAGGCCTCGGCCTACATCGGCGAGCAGGTGTGGCAGCAGTTTCCGCACGGCGATGAAATTGTAATTGGTAAAGGTTGATGGGAATGCGCCGACGTGCGGAACCGACAGCCGATTCGCTCCTAGATAGTCCGCCAGGCCGTCCAGGCCGGCAGCCTCGTTGCTTGCCAGCTCGCGCAGACGTTCAACGATGGGCCGATCTATCGGACTGGCGTAGGGCACGGACTGCCCGACGTATTGCAAGAACGACCGCTTTTCCCGGCAATAGGCATCGATCAATATGCGGTGCGGATCGGTCTCCATTACTTGATCTTCCCTTTCGGCCCAATGGCTGGCCTGACAGCGTCTTTCGGTATCTTCGCCGGTTTCTCAAACTTCGGAGCGAGGTCAAAAGATTGGCTTGCGCGATTCGCGTACTGCGTCAGCGGATTCCAGAACACACCCGCGGCCAAGACCAGGCCGGCGAGAATCGACACAAGGGCCCCGCTCCCAATCGAAACGCGAATCGGGGACGGATCGGCCGGATCCTCCAGAGTCATGACTTTGACGAGTTTCAAATAGTAGCCTGCACTGATGGCCGTGTTCAATGCGGCCACGACCAGTAACCCGAAATAGACCCACGCGATCATGCCGTCGTGACCGCCCAGATCGCGGCCAGTCTCGTAGAGAACTGCAAATACCTGGAATTTTGCCGCGAAGCCAACGAGCGGCGGCATCCCCAGCAGGCTGAGCAAAAAGATCGACATCCCCACGGCAAGGAGTGGCGCTCTCCGGATTAATCCGCGAAACGCATCGAGATTCTCGGAGCCGGTCCGATTGCGAACAAGTGCCACAATGGCAAACGCCCCCAAATTCATCAACAAGTAGCCGCTGATGTAATACAAGAGAGGCCCGACGGAACGTGGTCCCACCGCGACCAAGGCCATCATCATGATGCCGGCATGAGCGATCGTGGAGTAGGCCAGCATGCGCTTGATGTTGGTCTGCGCCAGCGCCGCCAGATTGCCGAATGTGGCCGTGACCGCGGCCATGAACGCCCATCCCAGTGCCAGGGCGCTGCCGGACAAATCATCCGGGCCGGTCCGGCTCGATCCGGAAAAAACGAACAGGAATCGGGCGGTCAACGCGAGAGCAGCCGCCTTGGAGGCAACGGACAGAAAGGCACCGACCTCGGCCGCTGCTCCCGAAAAAACATCCGGACACCAGAAGTGAAACGGCACGGCTGACAACTTGAAGCCCAGGCCGATCAAGATGCAAATTGAACCGGCGAGAACAGGCAAGGTCGGGCCTTCGCCGAGACTCGCTACGGCAACGGCTCGTGAAATCAGCGGCATGGAGCCCGTTCCAAAAGTTCCGGCCAACAGGCTGATTCCATACAGCATCACACCCGATGCACTCGCACCGTAGACGACGTACTTGAGCGCCGCCTCGGATCCCTGACGTCGCCCTTTCAAGAAGCCGGCCAGTGCATAACTCGGGACACTCGCCATTTCCACGGCCACGAACGCCATGAGTAAATGGTTGGCCGACGCCATCAGCATCATGCCCAGAATGCCGCCGATGACCAGTGTGTAATAATCGGCCGAGTCTTCCGCGTCCGGAATGCCCGTGAGCAGCGAAAGCCAAAGCGAGCAGCAAAGAAACACGAGCAGGAACACTCGCAAATACAGCCCGAACGTATCAAACACGAGCAAGCTCGAAAAACCTTCGACATTGCCGGATAGCGGAACGGACCCGATCGGAGCGGATCGCTCCGGCCAAAAGCAAATTGCAAAGGCCAGCGCGCAACCGCTGGCCAACAGTGCAAAACTTCCCAGATGCTTCCTGGAGAGCGGCGTTACAAGTCGGGCCAACAAAAGGGCCACAATCGTGGCGCAGAGGATGAGTTCAGGAAGAAATGCGAGGAGGTCGCGCTGGAGGTCGGTAGAGACTCGCTCGACGAACGACGGGGTGGGAAACATCATCGCCCTTTATCGGACCACATCTGGCTCGTGATGAGAATATGGAGATGCGACAGGTCAGGGGAGGGATTGAATCTCGACAGCGATGGAAAAACGAGACAATGTCCGCCGCGGGGTGCCCATCAATCGGGCTTGGCCAGGTCGAGTATGAGTTCGTTCATTCCGGCCTTCAACTCGCGCTGGAATGGGGGCACCGATTTGTACTTCTCAGTGAGCTTGCCAAAGGCACGGAAGGCGACCTGGTACTTGCCCAGTGGCAACTCGCCCCCAGAAACCACGACCTCGAACGACCCATCTGCATTCACGACTGCCGTGTACATCTTGTTCGGATCGGCTTCGCCGCTCGCGCCGATCGGAGTCAATTCGAGTGCCGCTTGGTTCGCCCCAAAGGACATCGGCTGAGCGTTTTCAACCACCTTGCCTTTCACTCGGGCTTTGCTTTCAGAACAACCCGAGCAGACAAAGGCCAGAAGTGCTACAAGCAGGGATGTAGGTTTCATGACGTTCCCGATTCAATTGTGCAGGTTTAGCAAGGAATTTGAAATGGATAACGAGGTTGAAAGGCGGAGCGGCACCTTCGTGCCGCTCTCCTCACCGCATCTCAGTTTTGAATCGGAATCTGGCCGTCGTTTCGCGAGTGGAGAAGAAACCACGTTCGAGAATCCACTGAGTTCTGGATAAACTTGACACTGCCGTCCGCGAAGCAAGCCATTACGCCACCGGAATGCCGGCTCTTGGCTGTGACTTGCCAGCTTCCGCAGCCGGAGCAGCACCCCATGCCGAGGTCTTGGCGGTCGTCGCCGCCTTGAATGTCGTCCCAGCCAGAGTACGAGAGGTTCGGGCTCGGCGTATCCAGGCGACCGTTCCCGGCGGAAATACTCGCACCGGCTTGGCCCATCGCCCAGGTACCGCGAATGTCATTGGTACTCGGCCCAATGCGAAGCTCGTCGAACAAGATTGTGGTCGATGTACCATCTACCATGCTTGTGAGTGAAACCCCCGTATTCACCGGCATCGCCCCGCCGCCAGGCAGCCCTGCCACATTGCCCGCGTAATACCCTGAAATGCCCCATCCCGACTCCATCATCAAGCCGTTACCCGTCGTGATTGCCCCTTCGTTCGCCCCAATCCAAAACATCCCCGGACCGGCGTTCGCTCCATAATTGCCACGCGCCCAGCCCCCGCCAGCGCGACCGCACTGCACTTGGGAACCAATATCCGACGGGCATAGATACGCCTTGAGGATGTTTCCTCTCATGTTCCGCCAGCTAGAGTCACCGGTGGCCATGTAGGTCTGAATACTGTTCAGGTACTGTTTGTAGAGGTTATCTTGCTCGATGTACGGCAATATCAGCACCGCCCAGTTCGGACCGAAATTCTGGTTGAAGTCCGCGGGGTTGCCAACTGAGGAGTTCATGAGAACGCTCGGCGGCAGTAGGCCAAGCGTGTCGTGATGGTTCTGGGCAGCCAGACCAAGCTGCTTGAGCTTGTTGCTGCACGACATCCGATTCGCGGCCTCGCGGACCTTCTGTACAGCCGGCAACAACAGGCCGATCAAGATGGCGATGATCGCGATTACCACTAACAATTCGATCAGCGTGAACCCCTGACGGGTTCGAGGACGGGTCATCACAAACTCCCGGGAGAAAGAATAGGAGATGATTTCTACCACCAAATATATTAGTCGAACGTACCGGCTTCTGCAACTTGATTCTCATTCAATGATCTTGTTGATCGAGTACTCGACAATCCCGCGAGCACCGGCGGCATGAAGTTGCGGCATGATGTGACGGACGATGTCCTCGTCGATGATGGTTTCCAAGGCTGCCCATTCCGGATCTGTAAGGGCGGAGACGGTCGGGCTGTTCAGTGAGGTTTTTGGGTGCTGCCTCAGCAGTCCGAGAACCCGATCCATGTCCGACTTGCGAACGTTGAGTTTCAGCCCGACTTTTCCCTCGGCCGCCATCGCCCCGCGAAGCATGAGGACGAGGTCGTCCATCTTTTCTTTTTTCCAGGGGTCGGCATAGGCGGCTGCGTTGGTGATGAATCGCGGCGTACTGGTCAGAAGCGGTTCGCCCACGATACGCAGATTGTTCGCCCGCAGGCTGGAACCCGTCTCCGTGACTTCGACGATGGCGTCCGAAAGGCGTGGGGGCTTCACTTCCGTCGCACCCCAACTAAATTCGACTTTCGCCGACACCCCGTGCCCTTTCAGCCAGCGTCGCGTGAATTCGACCAACTCCGTGGCAATCCGTTTCCCCTCGAGATCCTTGGGCCCATGAATGGGCGAATCCATCGGGACGGCGAGCACCCACATCACCGGGCCTCGACTCACCTTGCTGTAGACCAACTCCGCGAGTTCGATGACTTTCGCATCGTTCTCCTGAATCCAGTCGTAGCCGGTCAGGCCACAATCGAGCGAGCCGTTTTCGACGTAGCGAGGTATCTCCTGAGCGCGAATGAGCGTACACTGAATCTCGCGATCGTCGATGGCGGGATAGTAGCTTCGACTCGCGAAGGTGATCTCGTAGCCCGCTTTGTGGAACAACTCCGCAGTGGCCTCTTGCAAGCTGCCAGCGGGAAGGCCGAGTTTTAAAAGGTTCGACATAGATTTTGGTTAGTCGCGACGCGGGCGGAACGCGTGGGGCGAGTTTCTGGATAGTGCCGGTCGCAGCAAGCCGAAGAGATCCGCTCGTCTCGTCTCGGCTCACGTTCACCCTATTGGTGTATACAAATACAAGAGAATCATCTTCCCTGAGAGCCTCACCATGCTCACGCCCCCTTCCACCGATCCCGCGACCAGCGATCGCCGCAGTGCCCCACGGTTGCAGCCTGCCTTTCGCACGATCTGTCGGCTCGATCGGCATGGTCCCGCCGGCATGCCTTGCATCGGGCTAGTCTGGAACCTTTCTGAAACCGGCTTGAGCATGTTGATGGCCGATCCGCCAAGTCCCGGCGCGGAATTTTCCGCTGAGTTGCTCCCGGAAGAAGGTGGAAATGGCTTGCCCGTGAATTTGCGGATTGTTCACGTCCGGCCGAGTTCTACCGGCGACTACATTCTCGGTGCTCGTTTCGAGAATCGACTACAACCCGAGGCCTTGCAGATGTTCCTTACCTCGAACGTATCCGATAGTAGTCGCGAGGAAATAGAAGGAAGCCCGAATTGGATGCCGCCGAAAAAAGGCTGACGCTCGGGAGGAATGCACTTACTCCAGCGACGATCGACTTTCCGACAGTGCTGGCCCTCCGATCCGTGCAGGATCGGACTCTCGCAAGAACACTTCTTTTCGCACTTGATATTTGCGTATTCACGTGCCTCAAGGGTCTTTCCTCTGTGCTTCTATGCAAGGATGCGGAGAACATTTTACTCCAATACACAAAGCGGAAAACTAGAACGCCGCACCTGGCGATTCATTCCCCAGTTGTCTGAGGCAACTCTCTATCGAAGCGAAGCAGCAGGCAGGGAACAACTCGTACGCGGAATCGCAATGATCAAATTGGGATCCATTTCACAAAAATCCCCCTGCTGGACGACAGGGATGATGCGCGTTGAGTGGTTCAAGGGGCGGTGGGCGGAGCCCACGTTAGGAAGCGTTGAGCCTGAAAAAAGGCGAAGGCGAGACACAGCCAAGCCATGTCTCGCCTCCACTTTGAACCAGATCTCGGTCGCAAGCTCAATCGCGTTCATTCCCCTTCTTTGGCGGAACCGGATTGTCCGCTGGCGGACGGCCTGGGCCACCGATGCCGGGTCGTCCAGGAGCGCCAGGACCACCTGGGCCTCCGCCAGCGCCACCAACTCCGCCGGGACCACGCCCATCCTTCGGATCGGGGCCACGTCCAGGGCCGCCTCGGTTCCCTCCATTGCGCATCTCTTCGAGTGCTTTGCGAAGCTCTTGGATTTGGTCTTGGAGTTCACGGAACTCGCCGCCACGTGGGCCTTCGGCTCCGGGTCGGCGCGGTCCGTTATCGACTGGCGGGCGATCGGGGCCGCGTTCGCCAGGGCCACGACCAGGATCGCCTGGACCTCGCTCGCCAGGGCCACGACCAGGATCGCCTGGACCTCGCCCAGGTTCGCCTGGACCTCGATCACCCGGGCCGCGTCCTGCAGGAGGAATCGGTCGGCCTTCCAGTTTCGCCAGCCGCGCTTCAGCTTCCTGGACGCGCGTCATGGCTTCACGTGCGATCCCACGAGCCTTTTCCAACATTTCGCGTGCCTCTTCGACTTCCTTCCCGCCTACTTCGCGAGGCTTTTCGCGATCACCCTTCGGTTGTGCGTCTTCACGTCGATCCTTCACGGGTGGCCGTCCCTTATCGTCGACACGTCGTCGCTCAGGAAGATCCTTTTCATTACGGTCCGGCTGAGCCATGGCCGGCCCGAAAGCGAGGCCGAGACTGCCGATGCCTAGAACCGTCGCCAGGCCCAGGCGCGTAAGCCGCGCTGGCCAGGTTGCTTGCATGATCATGGTCACTCTCCGTTGAAGGTTGCGGACCGGCCCCGCTCCGCTGGCCAACATAGGCTGGGAGATTGGTGCGGATCCGTCGAGAAAAAAAACTGTTTCCACCAATGCGGTCGCGTAAGACTTTCGGCCACTGAGGGCCGCGACTACCCACATATCGCAACACTGCTCCTCCGATTCGTGAAGCTGCCGACGAAAACAGCCCAGAAGCGGATACCACCAATACAACCCACAGCACATGAGTTCCACCCAGCGCACCCAGGGATCCCCTCGCCGCAGATGTGCCAGTTCGTGAGCCAATACCGCCGCTCTCTGATCGGCATCGAGCAACGGCAACAACCCCGCCGGAATGATCAGCTTCGATTGGCGAACCGAAAGCCCCGGCATCCAGAGAGACGGCCAAACACGGCCGGGCACGAGCAAAACGGATGGACAGCGTTTTAAACCCATGTCCCGAGCGAGTAAATCCGCCTGCTTTTGGATTGACGCCGGTGCGGGCCTCGCATCGCGGAGGGCGTTCCGAAAAGCAAGAATCCGCCGCGCCGATCGGGCGAAGACGAACACCGTGCCAACCAGCCAGCACGACCCGAACATCGCGATGAGGATGGCGGATCTGGGGATGCCCGATTCTGGAGCAATCGGTGTTGTCGGCGAGGCTTCCGCGGCGGGTACCGCGATTTCGGCGCTCGGAACATCGGAGTAAGTAGCCAACTGGTTAGCGGGGCGAGACAAATCGGCCGGCATCGGGATCGGAGCAAACAGAACAACATCTTTCGCTTCATCGGACGTATCCGCCCGTTGGGTCCGATCTGAAGCGATCACCAATTTTCCAAATTCTGCCAGAACGTCATCGGCGAAGCTGGGCAATGCGACAGTCCAAACCGGGGGCAACAACAATCGAACGAAAACCAGAATCCAAAGTGCATTCCGCACGGCCGGGCGGCGAACGACGAACCCAACGAGAACCGCAACAACGGCAAAGGCCGTTGCAGCCAAAACGTTCGCGAGACCGTATTCCAGGAAAGTCCACATGGCTGCCTCGGGTTCGCGAACTGTCACACCTTCTTACGCCTTGGGTTTTCGTCGATCCTAGTAACTAAGTCACGAAGGGCCTTGCGATCCGCCGCGGAAAGTCGCCGATTTTGCACGAGATGACTGAGCAGCGGTGTCATCGACCCCTCACAGAGTTCCTCGGCAATACCCTGCAAACGACGGCCAATCAGATCGTCGCGGTTGGCCGTGGCCAAAAAGAGTTGCACGGAACCCGATCGATTCCGCGTGACCCAGTCTTTTTCTTCCAGGCGCTCTAGGAGCTTTTGCACCGTGGCCACGTGCGACGGAGTTCCCTGCTCCGTCAGTTTATCAGCAATCGCCCGTACGGGCTGTGGGCCATTGTCCCACAAGACGCGCAGGATTGCCAATTCGGATTCGGTTACATCTCGAGCTGTTCGCGGCATGTCCGTTGATCCATTCAAGACATTCTGTCTGAAGCCACGATAAGACATTCTGTCTATGGAGTCAAGAGGAAATTACTGCTTGGACGTAGTGTCTCCGAATCGCTAAGATCGCAAAAACCTTCCGGTGCCGCCATGCGCAATTTTCGTTTCCTACTGCCCTTGCTCGTTGCCGTTCCCGCGCCCGCCCAGGAACCGGCAGCATCAGCGGACGATTTCTTCCCATTGGTCGCGGGAACGACGTGGACCTACAAGGTATCCGGACAGGAGGACCGTTTCAGCGTCAAAGCGGTCCGCCAGGAAATGATTGGGACGCAGACGTGCATGCTCATGGAAGCGATGCTCAAAGACAAAGTCGTCGCGACGGAACATCTCGCTTTCACGAAGAATGGGCTCTACCGCTTCCGGGCCGACAAGGAGGACATCGATCCACCTGTGTGCGTTCTGAAGCTGCCTACAACCCGAAATCTGCGCTGGAACGCCGAATACAAACTGGGCACTCGCTCGGCAAAATACACATTTTCGAGCGCAACGACTGAGATCACGGTCCCGGCCGGAAAGTTCAAGGCCGTCACGGTTCAAACCGACTCCAATGAGGCACCAGGCCGCGGGACGCTAACCTGGATTTCTTATGCAGAAGGTATCGGCATGGTCAGGCAAGCGATCGTCGAGGGTAAAGGTCGGCCAGCACTGAGCCTTGAATTGGAGAAATTCGAAACGGTCCCGAAGCCGTGAACTGCGTGTAATCCCTTCATGATTGTTTCCGAATCTGAGCAGCGCATTCGAGTGATCGACTCTCACACCGGTGGTGAGCCGACCCGAGTCGTCATCGAGGGCGGTCCGGATTTGGGCACTGGCCCACTTGCAGAACGGCGTGCCATCCTCCGCGATCAATTCGATTGGTTCCGCTCCGCCGTCGTGAACGAGCCACGCGGATCGGACGCAATCGTAGGGGCCATTCTCACGCCCCCTACCGACCCCGCTTGTTGTGCCGGCGTTGTCTTCTTCAGCAATGTCAGCGTGCTGAATATGTGCGGGCATGGCACGATGGGTGTCGCCGTCACGCTGGCTCGATTGGGCCGTGTCGGCGTTGGCTCGCATCGATTGGAAACCCCCGTCGGCATCGTTGGCTTCACCTATCACGGCGAAGGCCGAGTCACGATCGAGAACGTGCCGAGCTACCGCCTTCGATCGGTGATTGATCTCGATGTTCCTGGAATTGGCCGAGTTTCTGGCGACATCGCCTGGGGAGGCAACTGGTTCTTCCTGGTGAGCGGGCACGAACTCGAGCTTGCCGTCGGAAATCTCGATCAATTGACGAAATACTCCTGGCATGTGCGGCGAGAATTGGAACGTCGCGGGATCACGGGCGACGATGGCAGCGCGATCGATCATATCGAACTCGTCGGTCCAGCGCGCGATCCCAACAACCATGGCCGAAATTTCGTCCTCTGTCCTGGCGGGGCCTACGACCGATCGCCGTGCGGAACCGGGACCAGCGCCAAACTCGCATGTTTGTACGCGGAAGGCAAGCTACGCGAGGGCGAAGTTTGGCGACAGGAAAGCGTGATCGGCAGCATCTTTGAAGGCTCGGTCAGTATTGTAGGCGGAAAGATCATTCCGCGCTTGACCGGCTCCGCGTTTATCACGGCCGAGGCAATGTTGATTCTCGATCCGACCGATCCGTTTCGCACGGGTTTCACGCGATGAACGAACGCAAGCACGTCGTCGTCATTGGCGGCGGAGTGATCGGAACAGCGTGCGCTCACTTCCTGCTCCAATCGGGTTGGCGTGTCACCATCTTGGAAAAAGGCACGTTTGGCAACGCCGCCTCTCATGCGAATTGTGGGTTCGTCTGCCCTTCGCACGTGTTGCCGCTGGCGATGCCAGGTGCGGTTCGTGGGGCGATGAGGTCGATGTTCGCTCGCAACTCTCCATTCAAAATTCGCCCGGGCTTCAGACTGGGGCTGTGGCGCTGGCTGCTCGATTTTGCTCGACGATGCAACCAAGCCGACATGATGGAATCAGCTCGGGGAATCCAGCCACTGCTTAATTCGTCGAGAACACTCTACGACGAACTCATTCGCGGCGGAATCGAGTGCGAATGGCAAACTCGCGGCTTGCTGTTTGTGTTCCATTCACGTGAAGGAATGGAACATTATGCCGAGACGAATGAACTCTTGAAGAAAGAGTTCAACGCATCGGCGCGATCATTCTTTGGCGACGATGTACGCCAATGCGAACCCTTGCTGAAGCCCGGTCTCGGCGGCGGTTGGCTCTACGAGTCCGATGCCCATCTGCGTCCCGACCGGCTCATGAGATCCTGGCGGGCGAGTATCGAATCGCGTGGTGGCACGATTCGCGAAAACGTCGCGGTCTTGAACTTCATTCGTTCGGGTGACGTTGCCATGGGGGTCCACACTTCGGAAGGCGAACTCCGCGCGGATGCCCTGGTCCTGGCTGCCGGAGCATTGACCCCCGCCCTGAACGAACACCTGGGCTGCCGAATCCCGATTCAGCCAGGCAAGGGCTATTCCCTCACAACCACCCGGCCAAAGCACTGCCCACGGATGCCGATGATCTTCGAGGAACATCGCGTCGCCGTCACGCCAATGCACTCCGGCTACCGACTGGGCTCGATGATGGAATTCGTGGGTTACGACGATTCGATTCGACCAAAGCGAATCGCATATCTTCGCGAAGCGGCTAGCCACTATCTTGATGAGCCAGCCGGAGAAACTGTCGAGGAGACGTGGTACGGCTGGCGGCCGATGACGCCCGATAGCCGGCCGATCATTGGGAGAAGCCCAAGTCTGGATAACGTCGTGATCGCGGCTGGGCACAACATGCTCGGCCTATCGATGGCACCGGCAACTGGACGATTGGTAGCGGAGATTCTGAACGGAAACCAGCCGCATCTCGAGGTGTCGCCCTATTCACCGAGACGGTTTTAACGTCCATCGAAGAGATGCCGTACGGCCCGGCCGCTGATTTCTTCGAGTCGAATCAGTTCCGCGGCAATCCGTTCAACCAGCTCCCAGGTATTTCCACTTCCCAAAAGATGATCGGCCTTGGCGAGCCATCGATTGACTTGTCGGTCTGCTTTTTTTTCATCCCCGCATCGACTCCGCGCGAGCGAAAAGGCATATTCGTGATCGCGAGCGGCACCCACCCAATCCATTTCACCAGTCAGCCCTGCCTCGGCGGCAGGTCCGGCCAGGGCGATGATGGCCTCGCGCTCCAACCAGTCTTCGGATGGCCTAAAGACACTCTTGCCGAACATGCAAACGCCCAGGTACTTTCGCCCGGGGCGAATGGAAACCCAAGCGACGGGCCGCCCAAGCGCCAGCGCGGCAACGGCGTGCCCGGCTTCGTGATAGGCGGTGAGTTTTTGAGACTCGGACATCAGCATGCGTTACGGACGAGCCCCGCCTGGTGGCGCGATCGGTCCTGGAGCGCCGGGACCAGGAGGCCCAGCGGGGCCGGCAGCGCCCATTCCAGCTCCACCCAGAAGATTACTTTGCGAGGCAGACTTGTACTTCGTACCGACCACTGTCCAGAATCTTTCAAAGAGCCCCTGTTCCGGCATGCCGTGGGAGATCGTGCCTTCGACGATTACCAGGCGACCCAGACGGCGAACTCTTGCATGTTTGGAGTATTCGGACAATGCTTCGAGCACATCCTTGGTTGCTGCAGTATTGCCTCCGGCCTTATCCTTCGGATTGAACGGATCTTCAAGACCACTTGGTTGACCGGACGTGCCATTATAGATCTCTTTTCTCGCCTTCCCGAACGACTCCTCCAGCTTCGATCGTACGGTCTTGGCGGTGGCGTAATCCATGTATAAGGTCGCGCTGGCATAGAGAAATTCGTTACCATTCGAGGCAAACCAACTACCCGTGCCGGTCACGCCCGTATAGGTCTTTTGATCGCGAACGGCAGTATCGACGAAAGTGAGTGCAAAAGCCATCGAGTTCGTCGGGCCGCTTAACTCGTTAAATCCCGTACTGCACTGGAAATAGAGGCCGTCCACTTTGTTGGCCAGTTCCCGCATGTCGCCGGAAACGACCACCCGGCCCGGTTGGCGTTTCAGGGCCTCCTCCAACTCTCGGCGAGTGGTCGCATAAACCAGTGTTCGCTTGTTGGGAAAGAAAAAGCTAATGGTGTCCTTCGGTTCTTGCTGCGTTACCGCGCCAACGGTTTTGTCGACAAACTCCTGGAGCTGATAGTATGGCTTGCCGTCCCGCGAAGTCGTCGGGGTAGATTTGAACCGGCCACTGAATGAACTGGCAAATTTTTCGGGATCGAGCTCCTTGGTGAACCGAATCACGGTGAGCGAGCCACGACGATCCTGAGAATCCAGCGGTAAATCTTTTTCTTCCTCGTAATTCCCGGCCGCAGTGCCGCTCATGTACTTATCCACGTCCGTGTAAACGACTCCGGTTGAATCGTTAAATCGCTTTCCGTCGGAAACCTTGTAGTTGCTGATCAGCGTGTCGTGAACGTCTTTCAGCTTGAAGTTGCGCATCCCCTCGTCCGCGTCATAACCGGACAGGCTTGTCGTTTCGGGTGGAAAGTAGCAGAGGAGCGCATGGTCGGTTCCGATGGGCGAATACACCCAATAAAGCAGGAAAATCAGCCCAATACCTCCGAGGACTCCCGCACAAATGCGCATAACGAGACGAACTGGGCCGGCAGCGGATTTCCGCTTTTTGCGAGGCTTGATCGGGCCCTCGTCGTCACCGTCTTCGTCCTCCTGCTTTCGCTTCTTACGGGGGGCCTTCTCTTCATCGTCCGGACGACGACGGGACTTGGATTCTGGTGCTCGACGGGACTTGGCCACGGCACTCGCCTCAATGAAAATGATGTTGTTGCGTATCTTACCGAGCCCCATCGCTAGTCAGCAAGGGGCGATTGTTCCGGTTTTCAACGATGCCCGAAGAAGCAACATTTTTGGCGAACCCCTTGCTGCCGATTCAGCACGTCTATAATGTTGGATGCACACTAGGTTCGCGGGCGTAACTCAGTGGTAGAGTGCCACGTTGCCAACGTGGTTGTCGTGGGTTCAAATCCCATCGCCCGCTCTCGACAGATGTCGCGAGCCGAGAAGTCGGGGCAGTCGGGGCCTCAGGTCCCCTTTTGCCTACCTTCTTGGCTTTTTTCTTTGCCGCAAGAGCACGAGCAATTTCCATGGCCGAAGACACCCTCGATCCCGCTACCGACACTGCCAACCCGGCAGCAGTCCCACCAGAGAGCACCGAATCCAAGGAGGCCGGGCACGAGAAGCTCCAACAAACCGTTGAGATCTCCGATGTCGGACCCTGCAAGAAGCACGTCAAGATTACCGTGGAGCGTGCCGCGATCGACGAACGCTTCAAGGAAAAGTTTGACGAGTTGCTCAAGGATCGCTCTGCCGCGGTTCCTGGATTCCGTCCGGGCAAGGCACCACGCAAATACATCGAGCGCAAATTCAAGTCCACCGTGAAGGAGGACGTGCGCCGCGAAGTCCTCATGGCCAGCCTGGAGCAGCTTGCGGAAGACTCCAAGCTATCGCCCCTCGCTCCACCGGAACTGGACCCCGATCAACTGGAATTGCACGACGAAGGGCCATTTGTTTACGAATTCGACGTCGAAGTCCGGCCCGAGTTCGACCTGCCCGATCTGAAGGGTATCAAGCTCCGCAAGCCCGTTCGCAAGTACGGAGACGCGGAAATCGCCCACGAGCAGCGTCGGGCGCTCGAACCATACGGTACGCTGCTTCCGAAGGAAGGCACGAACGTTCGCATCGAGCCGAACGATTACATCGTGGCTGATTTCGTCTCGGTCGATGGTAGCAAGGAGCTGAATCGGGCGATCGAGGTGAACGTTCGGGTCGAAAAGCGTCTCGCCCTCAACGACGGCGTGGCCGAGGATTTCTCGAAGGAAATCTCCGGCGCGAAGGTTGGTGATGTTCGCGAGGTCAACTTGAAGTTGGCGGAAACCGTAGCCGACCAGGCGATCAAGGGGAAGACGGTCAAGGGCCGCTTCACGATCAAGGAAATCAAGACCATCAAGCAGCCCGATCTTACCGCAGAGATATTGGAGAAATTCGGTGTCAAGAACGAAGCCCAGCTTCAAGAATTGATTGCCACCTCGCTCGAACGAAACCTGGAGTATTCGCAACGGCAGTACGCACGCCAGCAGTTACTGCAGTTCGTCGCCCAGAAGGTGAAGTGGGATCTCCCCCGCGATTTGCTCATTCGCCAGGCAACCAGGATTTTGCAGCGTCGCGTGATGGAAATGCAAGCGGGCGGAATGACCGAGCAGCAAATCGAAGCCCGATTGACGGTCTTGCGCCAGAACGTCTTGCAAAGCACGGCGGTTTCGCTGATGGAGCATTTCGTCCTGCAAAAGATTGCCGAGGATCAGAAGATCGAGATCAAGGATGCGGATATTGATGCCGAGATCGCACGCATTGCGGCCCAAAAGGGCGAAAGCCCCCGCAAGGTGAAAGCCCAGATGGAACGCGACGAGATGATCGAGGCCCTCGCCACCGACCTGCTGGAGCGCAAGGCCCTTGACATCGTGCTAAGCGATGCAGAGTACGAAGAGTTCGAGGTGAAACCGGACGACCAGGAGGGCGAAGTGGCCACGGTCGAAGCCCAGGCCGTTACGGGCGAGATGGTGGAACCCAAGGTGGAAGAGGCCGAAAAGCCTGCTGAATGACTGAGTTGAACTTCCGAAGGAGGCTCGCATGAACGATCGCTACGCGGCTCAAACACGGCCGATGAATAGTCCGCAGAATCAACGCTACCGGGATTACCAACGCATGCGGCAGATGTCCACGGACGATCTGCTCATGGAGAACCGGATTATCTTTCTGGGCAGTTCCCGCGAGACTGGCGGGAACCCGGAGATTAATGACTATCTCGCGAACCTGACGATCCAGAAACTGCTGTTCCTGCAATACGAGAACCGTACGCAGGAAATCCACATGTACATCAATTGTCCGGGTGGCTCGGTTTCCGCGACGCTGGCGATCTACGACACCATGCAGTTCCTCGAATGTCCCATCGCGACCTATTGCATGGGCGTGGCAGCCAGTGGGGCGGCACTGATCCTCGCAGCCGGCACCAAGGGACGACGTTATGCCTTGCCGAACAGCAAGATCATGATTCATCAGCCTTGGGGCCAGGTCGGTTATGGCCAGGTATCGGACCTCGAGATTGAGGCCCGAGAAATGCTCAAAGACCGTGCTCGCCTGGACGAGATCTTTGCCAAACACACCGGCCAAGCCGTTGACGTGATTAATCGTGAAACGGAACGCGATAAGTACTTCCACCCTCTGGAGGCGAAGGAGTTCGGCCTGGTGGATGAGGTGCTGATCAAACAATCCGAAGTGAAGAAGTCGTAACGAATCGATTACCGGCGGGCGACGCCACTCGGCTCGCCCGAAACCAACATTTTGGAGTGTACTCATGCCCCAGATCCCGTTTGTGATTTCGCGGGATGGCCGGGAGCCGCAATACTTCGACATCTACAGTCGGCTTCTGCAAGACCGCATCGTGTTTCTTCAGGGACAGGTGGACGACGAAAGCTCTGGCCTGATCGTCGCACAGTTTCGCTACTTGATGGCCGTCGACCCGAAGGCGGACATTCACTTCTACGTGAATAGCCCCGGCGGTTCCGTTACCGCAGGCATGGGCATCTACGACATGATGCAATGCATCTCCTGCGATGTGGCCACGTACTGCATTGGCCAGGCCGCGAGCATGGGAGCGTTGTTGCTAACCGCCGGCCATCCAGGCAAGCGGTATGCCCTGCCGAATGCCCGCATCATGATCCACCAGCCGCTTGCAGGCCTCCGTGGTTCGTCCACCGAGTTCCAGATTTATGCGAAAGAATATCTTCGCATGAAGAAACACCTGAACAACGTCCTCGTGAAGCACACGGGCAAGACGTTCGACCAAATTGAGAAAGATACGGACCGGGACAACTTCATGTCGGCCAGCGAGTCCAAGGATTACGGACTGGTCGATCATGTCTTGGAGCGCATCCCAGTCGCCGGCTAGTGCTGCGTCAACCTTTGTCTGACGGATAGGTCCAATGTAGCCCTCTCGCTCCGCGAGAGGGATGCAATGCGCTGCTGAGCGATGAATCGTCACGCTTTTTACTCGGCCCCAGCCCCTCTCGCGGAGCGAGAGGGCCACATTAGGGCACCCATCGTTGCAAGGGATGACAAAGCTCTAGTTGATCTCATCCATGATCTGAATGAGGAGCCTGAAGCGTAAGCGGAAGAAAAACTCCTTTTCTCACTTACTAAGTTATCCTCTCAACACTTTCACGGTTTCTTTCCTGAAGGCGAGACCGCCATGGCCGAATTGACACACTTCGACGCATCTGGAGCTAGCCGGATGGTCGATACGACCGGCAAGGTCGACACGGCACGCGAAGCAGTCGCCACGGCTGTTGTGCGAATGCAACCTGCTACACTCACGCTGATTCAGGATCGACGGATAGTCAAAGGAGACGTATTCGAGGTCGCACGCCTGGCCGGGATCATGGCGGCGAAGAAAACCAGTGACCTGATTCCCTTGTGCCACCCATTGCCGATCACAGGAGTGAGCTTGGATTTTTCAGCCGAGGGTGACGACGCGGTTCGAATCATTGCAAAAGTGAAGGTGGTCGGCAAGACGGGTGTGGAGATGGAAGCGTTAACGGCCGCGAGTGTCGCAGCACTGACCATCTACGACATGTGCAAGAGTGTTGACCGCGGCATGACGATCGAATGGATTCGCCTGGAAGAGAAATCGGGCGGCAAAAGCGGACTTTATGTCCGGACCGACGACTGAAAAAGCGAGGCCGAAACATGCTTCATCCAACCCTTGTGAACAGCACCCGACTCAAGACGAACGCGTTGCCGCTCCAGTTAATCGAGCACGATCTGCAAGAGTGTGAACGCATCTACGACGAAGCTCTCGCACCATTCAAATCTCGCTTCGGGCCCATCGTCCACCACTTGAAGCACTATCGCGGCAAGCGACTTCGGCCAGCATTGCTTCTGCTTGCTGGGCATGCCTGCGGTCGGGTTACACGGCCGCACCACATTCTCGGTGCTGTAGTCGAATTGGTCCACACGGCCACCCTTGTTCACGACGACATTCTGGACGAAGCCAACACTCGCCGTCACGTTCGCACTGTGAACTCGCTCTGGGGAGATCGCACCAGCCTGCTGCTGGGCGACATGCTCTTCTCGGCCGCATTTCGATTGTGCAGCACGGTCGATGCAACCGCCTGCGAATGGATTGGTGACGCTACCAACCGCGTGTGTGCGGGGGAGCTTCTTCAGGTTTCGCAAGCAGGAAACCTCGACTTGCGTGAAGCAACCTACTTCGAAATCGTGGCCGGGAAAACCGGTGCCTTGACCGAATGTTGCACCCGACTGGGTGCCCGTTACGGCGGTGCGGACGAGCGGGCTACCGAAAAACTCGCCGCGTATGGCCGCGATCTGGGCATCGCATTCCAGATGGCCGACGATGTGTTGGACTTGCAGGGCAACGAGAAGCTGGTCGGCAAAACACTCGGCACGGACATTGAGCAACAGAAACTGACGTTGCCTATGATTCGAGCCCTGGCTGAACTGCCCGAGTTGGAGGCCGAGCGACTTCGCACGGCCCTTCGGAACGGTTTGGTCAATGATGCCATTGATCTGGTGTCATCCACGGGAGCGATCGAATCGGTAATCGAGGAGGCTCGTGGGATGATGCTGGCTGCAAGAAGCGGTTTGTCGATCTTGCCCATGAGCCCCTATCGTATCGCTCTCGATCAGGTTGCCGATTGGGCTGTCAAACGTGACCGATAGCCCATGGAAGCGAAGGTTGATGCGATGAATCGAAACTGGTCGAGCTCACTTCACCTGCTTCCACAAGAACGCTTTCGACAGGAGCCGGATGAACGCCAGGCCGGAAACAGGGACTGCATTCCCTTCACGTGCTTCCTTGACCTCCCTTGCCCGCAACGGTAAACCCTTGTGAAGGCATCTTCACGTTGCGGGGGCACCATGGCGGAACTGAATTCGGTCGAGATGCTGGGCTTCAATTTGAAGCTGCTCGGCAAAAAGACCCGCAAGAACGTGCTTATTTCGGCCGGGGAAATGGCCGACAAGGAAAAGATGTTCCCGGCCCTGCAAAAGCTCTCCAAACTCAACGTCGAGCTCTTTGCCACTCCCGGTACGGCCCGGTTTCTGAAGCAAAAAGGGGTTGAAAATCAGGAGATTCACAAGATTGCGGACCGACGCGAGCCCAACATTCGCACGTTCTTGTCAGAGAATCGCCTCGATCTGATCATCAATGTTCTCACGGGTGATAATGACTACGATGAAGCGTCCGACTGCAAGCTAATCCGCACACTGGCCATCGAGAACGGTATCCCGCTGATCACGGACGTTGATGTCGCGATTCTCTCAGTGGAACAGCTGATCAAGAAGGACGTCGAGGGCTTCTATCGCTATCGCCACGGAGAGAATAAACGCCCCTGGGACATCAAGGAAGAGTTCTTGCGCCTGGTCCGCGAGAACGGTGGCTTCGCGAGTTATCACGCCCACTTCGACAAGGCGTATCTGATTTCGCCGGATAATCTGCGGCTCAGCATGGTGGACATGCAGAAGAAATGGGCGTTGTACAAGCACTTGAAAGAAACCTACACGAAGGAAAACCTGATCGAACGAATCTCGCGTGGCGTTCAAACCATGATCGATCAAGGAGCAACACATTGCCGGACGTTGATCGATGCGGATAGCACGATCCGCACGCTCGGCGTGGAGGCAGCGGTCGAGGTCAAGAAGAAGTTCAAGAATCAGATCACGTTTGAAGTCGGCGTGCAGCCGTTGCAGGGCGTGCTGGATGAGGAATCGTTCGAGCAATTTGAGAAGGCCTGCTCGATGGCCGACGTTGTTGGCGGACTCCCCTCGAAGGACCGGCCTACACCCGAAAAACATCTCGACGTGATCATGAAGATCGCCCGCGAACAGAACAAACGGCTCGACGTGCACGTGGATCAGGAGAATAATCCGTTCGAAAACGAAACGGAGATGCTAGCTCGCAAGACCATCGAACACGGACTGGAAGGTCGCGTCTCGGCCATTCACGCGATCTCGGTTTCGGCCAAACCCGCGAGCGAACAGGACCGCATCATCAAGTTGCTGAAGGACGCAGGCGTTAGCGTGATCGTCTGTCCCTCGGCCGCACTTAGCATGAAGCAACTGGAAATGCAGGGGCCGCTGCATAACTCGATTGCACCCGTTCCCAAGCTGCTTGATGCTGGGGTGCCGGTATATCTGGGCGTCGATAATGTGTACGACCTGTTCATGCCGCTCGTGGATGGCGATATGTGGTTCGAGAGCCGACTGCTGATGGAGGCCTGCCGCTTTTACGACATCGACCTGGTTGCCAAGCTGGTCACGGATAAGAGCGGCTTCGGCGCATTGGCACGATAAGGCCAGCGGCCGGAGTCAAATCGTCCGTCCGAGCCGCGCACGCAGCGTAGCGGAGTAAGCGGCAACCGGCCCGGCCCGCTTACTCCGCTACGCTGCGTGCGCGGCTCTGATTGGTTACTCGTCTCTCGTGAGATCATCCCATGCGATACCCTCTCCTACTCGCTTTGCTCGCCTTCCCAGTCTTTGCACAAGAACCAATTCCCGCGACCAAGGGCAAACCGGATCCCAAGGACGCCATCGTTTGGTACGACGCAAGACTGCTCGATCTCGAAGGCCAGGGCTGGACGGACGTGAAGGCCGCCTACGATAGATTTCCAGGAAAAGCCGAGGGAAAAGTGCCCGCGTCCGTGTGGGGATTGAGCCGGCATTCCGCTGGATTGGCAATTCGATTCGTGACCGACTCGGCTACGGTCCAGGTGAAGTGGTCGTTGACCAATGCCAATCTGGCCATGCCGCACATGCCCGCGACGGGCGTGAGTGGCGTAGATCTTTACGTGCGATCGCCCAAGGATGGCCAATGGAAATGGGCCGGAGTTGGGCAGCCAAAAACCAAGGATGACAATCGAGCCACAATCGTTGTGCCTGCGGGAAAGAAGGACTGCCTGCTCTATCTGCCTCTCTACAACGGCACCGCCAATCTCGAAATCGGCCTGCCGAAAGAGGCCTCGTTTTCGAAAGGGCCGGCCCGCGATGCCGCCCATCAGAAGCCGATCGTTTTCTATGGCACTTCGATCACCCAAGGCGGTTGTGCGTCGCGGCCCGGCATGGTTCACACGGCCATTCTCGGTCGTCGATTCGAGCGGCCGGTGATCAATCTCGGCTTCTCCGGCAGCGGACGAATGGATGCCTCGGTCGGCGAGTTAATGGCGGAGCTCGATCCGGCCGTGTACGTGATCGATTGTCTGCCGAACATGCAGGTGAAGGAAATCGAGGAACGCACCGGGCCGCTTGTGCATATGTTGCGGAAAGCCCGGCCCAAAACGCCGATTCTCTTGGTCGAGGATCGCACCTACACGAACGCGGCCGTCAACGAAGGGGCAAGAAAACGGAACGACACGAGCCGGGCCGCCTTCAAAGTGGAGTACGACAAGCTGATTGCTGCGAAAGTGCCGGGACTGGCGTATCTCAAGGGCGAACGCTTGCTCGGTGACGATGGCGAGGGGACTGTCGATGGCTCGCATCCGACGGACTTGGGGTTCATGCGGCAAGCGGATCAGTTTGCGGATGCACTTGCACCGTTGCTGCCTCAGCCGAATGAGCCACGAGCACGCATCGAGGGCTACACGGACAAGCAGAGTTACATCGCCGGTGATGAAATTGCATTCCAGATGTCTGCCTCCGCAAACGCCATCGACGTCCAGATCGAACGACTCGGAGCAAAGCCCCAACGCGTGTTTGAGAAATCGGGCATCGCCGCGTCACTCAGGGCAATTCCTGCCGCTGCTTCCTCGCATGGCTGCAATTGGCCCGAAACCTTTCGCGTGAAGGTGCCGGCCGATTGGCAGAGTGGCTACTACATCGCCCGCTTCATTCCGCAGGGTGGAGAGGCGAAAGCCAACACCGGCTACGTTCCATTTGTCGTTCGCTCCACGAAGCCCGGCAAAATTCTGCTGCAACTTTCGACCAATACGTACAACGCGTACTGTAACTGGGGAGGCTACAGTTTGTACGCCTACAACGGCCGGCACAAAGTGCAGGGCCGCCGCGTTTCATTCGATCGCCCGATTGCCGGGCAGTTTCAGCAGTGGGAAGCCCCATTCGTGAAGTGGGCGGAGGAAGCTGGCTACCTGATCGACTATGCGGCCAACAGCGACCTGGAGTTCCATCCAGAGATCCTGAAGAACTACAAGCTCGTGCTGAGTGTCGGCCACGATGAGTACTGGTCGGCCCCAATGCGTGACAACCTGGAGAAGTTCATCAAGGATGGCGGCAACGTCGCGTTTTTCAGCGGCAACACCTGCTGCTGGCAAGTTCGCTCCGAAGATGCGGGCCAGGCACTTACTTGCTGGAAGCAGAACTATCGCGATGATCCAACCTTCGTGAGCGGCGACCATCGTTTGCTCAGTTCCTTGTGGAGCCATCATCTCGTGAAGCGGCCCGAGAATTCGCTTACTGGCGTGGGCTTTCTCTGGGGCGGCTATCACAAGAGTCACGGACAATTCATGGATGGCAAAGCAGAGTTCAGTGTGCATCGACCCGAGCATTGGCTCTTTGAAGGGACAAGTTTGAAGAAGGGTGACGTGTTCGGCTCGAAAGACACCATTGTCGGCTATGAATGCGATGGCTGTGAATTGGAATGGAAAGATGGCGTGCCTTCGGCGACGTTTCGCGACGGGACCCCCAAGTCGTTTACGGTCCTGGCTACGTGCCCGGCTCGCTGGGCTCCGGATGATTGTGAATGGTACGAGAGGTGGCAGAAAGGCCGCACAGGCAATTCCGTCCTTGGCACGTACTCGAATGGCGGCACCGTCGTGACGGTGGGCACGACGGACTGGGCTCACGGACTCCGAGGCAACGACCCGGCCGTGGTGCGGATCACCAAGAATGTACTGGATCGATTGGGAAAGTGAGCGTTCCCGAAAGTGGGAACCATACTCGCGAATTTTTCCCATACTTCGCCGTTGACTTTGTTCGCGTGCTTCCTTGAATACATCTCTCGCGGAAGGCTTCCGAACCATTTCCCACGGTAAGGGATCGGATCATGGCAGAAGCCAACGGTCCACAGCAGCGTCGTTTGCTGTCGGTTGCTTACAGTGCGAGTTCGGTTTTGACAGGCCCGGTTCTACTGGGACTCTTGATCGACTGGGTGGCGGGAACGCTGCCGTGGCTGACGATTGCGGGTGTTTTTGTCGGCATGGGCGGGTTGTTCGTGTTGCTGATTCGATTCTCTCAGCCGAAGGGGCCGCCAACGTGAAGGGCGTGCTGATCGTGCTTGGGACGGGAATCGCAGCTTGGGTCATCCTGGCTTTTCCCGCTGCCTTGATCAGTGAAGAAGGTCTGGGAGTAACCATCCCAGCCCTGTTGGCTTGCCTGGCGCCCAACCTGCTTGCGGTGATGGTGTCGGAACTGGTGAAAACGAAGAGCGAGAAGTTGCGGACGGGCGTGATTGTCCTGTCCTTTGTGTTTCGGCCTTTCATGGCCTTGGGGTTGGGTTTTTGTTTTTACGTATTGATGCCGGTTCTCCACGGTCGCGAACTGTCGCTGCTTCTCTGGGGGGCCGTTTTTTATCTGATCATCCTCGGCGCGGAGTCCTATGTGGTCTCCCGCCAGGTGGCCGGTTCAACCGCGGGTCGCTGAATGGCTTCCGAACCGAAAAGCCCGATGGATCAACTTGCCGACCCGTTTAGGGAAGCGGCCGATTCTGGTCTTGGCGGGCACTGGGGCATCTTCGAGACTGCGGGCGTTGAGTTTCATCTGCCCGGATTCGTTTCCAAGTTCATGATCTTGGAGTTGCTCGCGTTCGGAATCATCCTGGCCATCTTCGTTCCGGCCTGTCGTCGAATCGCCAGCGGAAAGGTGCCCAAGGGCAGGCTGGCTCACGCTGTCGAAGCCATACTGTTGTTCATCCGCGACGAGGTGGCGATCCCGACCCTCGGCGAACACGATTACAAGCGGTTCATGCCGTTTTTGTGGACGCTGTTTATCTTCATTCTCGTGATGAATTTGCTCGGCATGATTCCGTTTCTTGGCTCGGCGACCGCGAGCCTCGCGGTCACTGGTGTCTTGGCTGTCGTTGTGTTTTTCGTGATCCATTACAACGGCATCAAGTCGGCCCACGGTTTTGGCCATTACATCAAGACCTTCCGGGTGAAGATTGATCGTGAAGGGGCGCTGCTCAAGATCATGGCCCCGTTTATTGAGGTTGGCATCTTCCTATTGGAAATCATGACGGCATTTGTCCGGGCGATCGTACTGGCCGTGCGTTTGTTCGCGAACATGCTTGCTGGGCATACGACCCTGTTCGTGCTGCTCTCGTTCATCGCCATGATCGGCATGGCCATTGAGAATGGCTCGGCTGGCGAACACTGGTACTGGTTAATCACTCCAGCGAGCGTGATCTCGGTGGCGATGCTGAGCGTACTGGAAATGTTTATCGCCTGCCTGCAGGCATTTGTGTTTGTCTTCCTGACTTCGACTTTCATTGGCATGGCCCTGCATCCGGAACACTAAACTAACTAACTCGAAGAATTGACCACCCCGAACTTGGAGCACGAGATACCATGAAGATTTTTTCCCGCGTGGCCCTGGCGGTCGTGGCCATCCTGTTGATGACGAGCATCGTCACGGCACAAGAGTCCAAGGACGTTCTCTCTAAGGATGCCCAGAAACAACGGATGGACGTGGCTGAGGCCAGCAAGCCGAAGTTCACCGGCATCGGTGCCGGTATCGGCATGGGCTTGGCCATCGTTGGTGCCGGCATCGGCATCGGCCTCGTTGGCCATGCGGCTCTGTCCGGTATCGCTCGCCAGCCCGAGCAGGCCGGCACCATCCGTGGCACGATGATTCTGTTGGCCGCACTCGTTGAAGGTGCAGCCCTCATCGTGGTCGTGTTCTGTCTGGTGCTCGCGCTGATCGCCAGCTAACGCTTCCCTTGGACACTCTCTTGGGGGAACCCATGCGCACCATCAGTTGGTTCGCCATCGTCGTACTGGCACTCGTGCTGACGAGTCGCCCGGCGATGGCCGCGAAAGCCGGCGACGAGCACTCCGCCGGCGCGGAACACAAAGAAGGCGGCAAGATCGACATTGCCGACAAGTTTGGCTTGAAGCGCTACGACCTCGGCATCTTCACGCTGATCGTGTTCTTTCTGCTCTTGCTGATCCTGGGCAAATTTGCCTGGGGACCGATGATGTCGGGCCTCGACAAGCGTGAGGCCGCGTTGCGCAAGCAACACGACGATGCGGAATCGGCACGCGTCGAAGCCAATAAAGCTCTGGCGGAAGTTCAGGCTCGATTGGCCAAGACGAACGAAGAAATTCGGGCCATGCTGGACGAGGCACGCCGCGATGGTCAGGTCGTGAAGGATCAAATGCGGGCGGAGGCCTCTGCCGATGCCCAGGCTGAGCGTGAGCGAGTCCGTCGCGAGATCGAGACAGCCCGCGATCAGGCATTGCAGGATATCTATCAGCAATCGGTCATGCTGGCTGCGTTGGTGTCGACCAAGGCGATCAAGCGTGAATTGACTCCAGCCGACCACACGCGTTTGTTGGACGAAGCTCTTGTAGACCTGAAGGCGAACTTGGGAATGAAGGCCTAACGAACCTGGAATACCGACATGGCCGAAGTCTTCGAGTCTGAGAACCGCGCTGGCGAGGAAGGATCCGCCAAGCAACGAATCGCGCGCGTTTATGCCGAGGCGCTGATGAATGTCGCGGAGCAACGTGGACTGGCGAAGGAAGTCGATCAGGAATTGCAAGGCATTGTTACGCAGGTGTTCTCGACTTCACCGGAGATTGAACGAGGGCTTGCGTCGCCCGTCCTCAAGCGGTCGGCCAAGACGCCAATTTTGGAACGGGCCTTTCAGGGAAAGGTGAGCGAACTGCTCTTCAATTTCCTGGTCGTCCTGAACTCCAAGGATCGACTGGTGCTCGTTCGCAACGTGGCATTCGCGTACAGCAACCTGCTCGATGAACGGGCCAAGCGATTGCGGGTCCGTGTTCGGTCTGCGGTCCCACTCACGGAATCGCAGTCCGAGAAATTGCGACAGTCGATCGGCCAATCGACTGGTCTGGAAGTCATGCTCGCGGCGAAGGTCGATGCGAGTTTGCTGGGCGGCATGATCGTCCAGGTAGGCGACAAGGTATTTGACAGTTCGGTCCGCACGAGGATCGAAGCTATCCGAAATCAACTGCTGGCTAGGAGCAGCTATGAAATTCAAGCCGGACGAGATCGTTTCAGTTCTCGCGGGTGAGATTGGTCGACTTGGCGCAGGCCAGGACGTTCGTGAAGTCGGTCGGGTTCTAGAAGTGGGCGACGGTATCGCTCGCGTCTATGGCCTGTCTGGCGTCATGGCCGGTGAAATGGTCGAGTTCACCTCGACCAGCATTCGCGGCCTCGCGTTCAACCTGGAAGAGTCCTCGGTCGCCGTCATCATTCTGGGCGACTACCTGAAGATTCAGGAGGGGGACGAAGTACGTTCCACGGGCGAATTGCTCCGTGTGCCCGTCGGCGAGGCGATGATCGGCCGAGTGGTTGATCCACTTGGCAATCCCCTCGACGGCAAAGGCCCGATCCTCACATCCGAAACGCGGCCGATGGAGTTTCTCGCCGCGGGCGTGGCCGAGCGTCAGCCGGTGAAACAGCCGTTGCAGACGGGCATCAAGGCCATCGACGCCATGACGCCGATCGGCCGTGGCCAGCGCGAACTCATCATCGGCGACCGCAAGACCGGCAAAACGGCCATCGCCCTCGATACGATCGTCAATCAGAAGTCCGAAAACGTGATCTGCGTCTACGTCGCTTGCGGACAGATGCAGGCGAAGGTTTCGCAGGTCGTCGAAGATCTTCGCAAATCCGGGGCGATGGACTACACGATTGTTGTTGCCTCATCATCAGCCGACCCGGCCCCGATTCAGTACTACGCCCCCTATGCGGGCACGGCGATGGCCGAGTACTTCATGCTCAAGGGCAAGGACACGCTCGTCGTGTACGACGACTTGTCCAAACAGGCTGCCGCATATCGTCAGTTGTCGTTGCTGGTGCGTCGTCCTCCGGGCCGCGAGGCCTATCCCGGCGACGTGTTCTATTGCCATAGCCGACTGCTCGAACGTTCCGCGAAACTAGCAGATCGCTGGGTGATCGTGCCGACCGACGCGGATAGTTCGAAGATCGTCGACGACTGGGCCGTGAATAGTGTCGTCGATCCGACCCGTAAGCGAAATCCAGGGGAAGCGGGCCGTGTGTACGTTGGGCCTTCCGAAATTGCGGGCAAGGCATACGCCGAGCATAGCGACCTGCCAAAGTTCCCGGGCCACAAGCTCGGACGAGTCGTTACGTCCGGCGGATCGCTGACGGCTCTGCCGATCATCGAGACGCTGGAAGGCGAAGTCTCCGCGTATATCCCGACGAACGTGATCTCGATCACGGACGGCCAAATTTATCTGCAGCCTTCGCTGTTCTACGCCGGCGTTCGTCCCGCTGTCGACGTAGGCATCTCGGTCAGCCGCGTGGGTGGCAACGCCCAGATCAAGGCCATGAAGGACAAGCGAGTGGCAGGTGGATTGAAGCTGACCTTGGCCCAGTTCCGCGAACTCGAAGCGTTTGCCCAGCTCGGCACGGAACTCGACCCGGCCACCCAGAAGCAACTCGACCGCGGCTATCGCATGGTCGAGATTCTCAAGCAGGCCCAGTTCAAGCCGCTGAACGTCATCGACCAGATCATGATCATCTATGCCGGCAACACCGGCGGCCTGGACGATGTGCCAGCCAAGAAAGTGCGTGCGTGGGAAGAACAGTTCCTCCGCTTCATGGTCGATCAGATGCCGGAAGTGCGAGCACTGCTCGCCAGCAAGAAAGAGATCACCGACGAAGTGGCCAAGAAGCTCGATGCGGCAATCCAGGCCTTCAGGCCGCAGTTTAAGGCTTAATCAGGACGACCGACTGAGGATTCATTCTCGATGGCCAATCTTCGCCAGCTCGTTAACCGCCGCAAGGCGGTTCGCAACATCCGCAAGATCACGCGGACGATGGAACTCATCGCCACCGCGCGGTTCAAGAAGGCCTTGGACCGAGCGGCCGCGGCCGAGGCGTATACACGCAAGATTGGCGAGATTGCGTCCGACCTGACCAGTGCTGGAGGCGAGGCGTCGCATCCGTTGCTTGCCGTTCGCCCGGTCGTGAAGCGTACGTTGATTCTGGTCATCGGTTCCAATCGTGGTCTGTGCGGCGGCTACAACGGTGGAGTGTTGCGGAAAGCGCAGGAACGCTTCCGCGAGTTGAATGCGGCTGGCGTCCCCTTCGATGCAGAAGCGGCCGGCAAGAAGCCGATGGGTTTTCTGAAGTATCAACGCATTCCGCGGTTGGCCGAGTACGTGCAGTTTGAGGATAAGCCCGCCTACGATCAGGTCGAACCGATTGCCGATAAGTACATCCAGATGTTCGTCTCGGGGCAGGTCGACGAGGTGCAAGTCGCGTACATGAAGTTCCAGAACGCGTCCCGTCAGGCACCAGTGCTCGAGACGCTTCTGCCACTGGGTTCAGTCGGCGAGAAGAAAGCGACGACCAGGGCCGTGGCAGTGGATTACGAGTTCATCCCGAGTGCATCGGAGATCCTGGACGCGATTGTTCCCGTTGCGTTCAAGCAACGATTGTTCAAGTGCTTCTTGGATGCCGCCGTCAGCGAGCAAATTGCTCGTCGGGTTGCCATGAAGGCAGCCACCGAGAACGCGGCCGACCTGATTACCACAATCACGAGGCAGTACAACCGAGCCCGACAGGCCAAGATTACCAAGGAGATTTCGGAACTCATCGCCGGGGCAGAGGCGCTC
Source organism: Gemmataceae bacterium (assembly GCA_009691845.1). Lineage (GTDB taxonomy): Bacteria > Planctomycetota > Planctomycetia > Gemmatales > Gemmataceae > SIAJ01. The sequence continues at coordinate 14,312 of SIAJ01000032.1, read as the reverse complement.
AAATGAGCGGCAACGTCCAGCGACGTCCGCTTCGGTTCGACAACCTCGACGAGGTCGTCAAGGCTGCGGAGGTTTTACTGGCGAAGGGTTACGACAAGGCGGGCAAGTGGGATTTGGCCTAGTGTTGCAATCACCAGGCGGAATGGCTGCGGTTTCCGATCGACGGTTTTCCCAAAGCACCGGCCCCGAGTCGGGCCATGCCTTGGATGATGCGGAAGACGATCGGTCGGAAGAAGTTGCGGACCTACATCGGTAGGCAGAGTTTTCCGGCCGGCAAGCCGACGATCCCGCAAACGGTGTTTGCACCCGGCGACGAAGGCCGTGGCTGATTTGCGAACGAATGTGGAACGACGGAAGGCTCACAACGGGGCGATTGTTCCATCCCCCTTGTTCGGGCCGATGACCAAGGACGAAGCCTGGCGAATGCAGCTTGTCCATGGCGCTCATCATTTGAGTTTTTTGGTACCGAAGAGTAACTGAACATCGCGCCGACTGAGTCGGCATCATTCGGAGACGACATGGCTACTGCCGTTGCGAACGTAGGAAAAATCACACAGGTCATCGGCTCGACCTTCGACGTCGAGTTCGACGGCGACCACCTGCCGGACATCTATAACGCCGTCACGATCAAGACGGACAACAAGGGCGTCGTGCTGAATCTCGTTGGCGAGGTGCAGCAGCACCTCGGCGGTTCGCGTGTTCGCTGCGTCGCTCTCGGCTCGACCGACGGTTTGATGCGAGGAACCGAGGCGAAAGACACAGGCAAGCCCGTCCAAGTCCCCGTCGGCATGGAGACTCTGGGCCGGGTGTTTAACCTGCTCGGCCAGCCCATCGATGGCTGCGGCCCGGTTGTTGCCACCGAGTTTCGCTCGATTCACGCCAAGCCGCCGAAGTTCTCCGACCTGACACCGAAATCGGAGATGCTTGAGACAGGCATCAAGGTGATCGACTTGCTCACGCCGCTCGCTCGCGGTGGCAAGGCCGGTCTGTTCGGCGGTGCCGGTCTCGGCAAGACCGTTATTCTGACCGAACTCATCGCTCGAATCGCCAAGGTGTACAAGGGCTACTCGGTCTTCGCTGGCGTGGGTGAACGAACCCGCGAAGGCAACGATCTTTGGCTCGAAATGCAGGAAACCAAGTCGGGTGTGGGTGCGGATGCCAAGTCGGTTATCGCCTCGACGGCAATGGTCTTCGGCCAGATGAACGAGCCCCCAGGTGCCCGTCTGCGGGTCGCTCTCTCTGCTCTTACGATGGCCGAGTGGTTCCGCGACACGACCGGTGCCGAGACTCTGCTGTTCGTCGATAACGTGTTCCGCTTCTCCCAGGCCGGCTCCGAAGTATCGGCCCTCCTAGGCCGTATGCCAAGCGCCGTGGGTTACCAGCCGACGCTGGCCACGGAAATGGGTGAGTTGCAAGAACGCATCACCTCGACGACTCGCGGTGCTATTACCTCCGTGCAGGCCGTGTACGTGCCTGCCGACGACCCAACTGACCCTGCACCGGCCAACACGTTCCAGCACTTGGACGCGTTCATCTATCTCGAACGATCGATCTCCGAGAAGGGCATCTATCCGGCCGTCGATCCACTGGCCTCGAACAGCCGTTTGCTCGACCCAGCCATTATCGGCGAACGCCACTTCGACATTGCACGACGCGTGCAGACGATTCTTCAACGCAACAAGGAACTGCAGGACATCATCGCGATTTTGGGCGTCGAGGAATTGTCGGAAGATGATCGGCAAACCGTGTCTCGCGCTCGCCGAATCGAGCGATTCCTGTCGCAGCCGTTCCTCGTGGCCGAACCGTTCACCGGCAAGCCGGGCAACGTGACGCCGCTGGCCGAGACGATCCGCAGCTTCGAAGAATTGTGCGATGGCAAATGGGACCACCTTCCGGAAAGTGCGTTCATGTACGTCGGCGTCATCGAGGAAGCAGCCGAGCAGGCGAAGAAGATGGCTGCCAGCTAACGATAAATGATGAGTGATGAATATCTTCTTCCACTCATCACTCATCACTCGTCATTCATCACTCATCCATGGTTTGAAATGGCCACCGACAAGAAACTCCAGTGCGTCGTCGTCACTCCCGAGAAGGCTATTCTCGACGAGTCGGCGGACATGGTGATCTTACCAATGATCGACGGCGAACTGGGTGTTCAACCTGGGCATTCGGCGCTCGTCGGCAAGCTTGGCAAAGGTGAGTTGCGCCTGAAACTTGGTGCGGATACGAAGAAATGGCTGATCGAAGGGGGCTTCGCCCAGGTGCGCGGCGATGTGGTCACGGTACTGACAACCCGCGTCAATTCATAGGCAAGGCAAGCAGGGCGGCGTGAGCCGCCCGATGAAGCCCGCGACGTTTTACTTCACTTCTCGCGGCATCACATCCAGCCGAACGGAATTGCCATCGGTCACCAATCTCGGCAGCACTAGAATTCGTTCTTGCAAAGGGAAGAGCAAAGCGGTACCGGCTACCTGGGGGCTGTTCTCCTCATCCACCGCATACGGAATCCGTGCAGGAGCCTTTGAATCCTCAAGAAAACTCGCTGGGTCGATGCCGATTGGCAATTGCGGCTCGCGTACTGGTTCGTAAGCACTCGCGAGGTCGATCACTTCGATCACCGTCGGCGGAAGTTCCTTCGGGGTTTCGGGCAGTACGTTCCTGACGCTGGTCTTGGGCGTCTCGGGCGTCAACTCTTTCGGCATTTCCGGGCGTCCGAAATACCATGCGGCACCGCCCAACATGGTGGCTGCCATCGTGAAGATGATCCAACGGTACGACATCACTTTCTCCAGAATAGCCCTCTCGCTCTGCGAGAGGAATGCTCGATCGAGAAGCCATTTTTGCGGCGTTTGTTTCGCCTTCCTCTCGCGGAGCGAGAGGGCTACTTGCGCACTGATTCAATCGATGGCCTGATACCCAAATGATGCTCTTTAGGCAATACGAGTGTTTCGCCCCTTGTTTCGCCGTAACAGCCTGTTAGTATCTCCATTTCAGACCCACCTTCCTCGGAACCTCTCCTATGCCGTGGGCAGTCGCATACACCCAAGACCTCAATCCCGCCACGGCGATCACGGTCCTTGCCACGCTCATCACAGTCCTCTTGGGACTGATCGTGTTCACACTCATGCGCCGAAAGGTGCTCCCGCTCTGGCCGGGACTAATCGCCGGCGGGGCGGCACCGTTTCTCGGTTGGGCGATCGCAGCCATGGTTGACGGCGGGTCGGGTATGCCCACATTTTCGCCACTCATGCATCGAATCACTTCGACGGTGGTCGCGGCCATGCCGGTGCTCGTGCTCTTCTATCTCTTGGTCGGCCGTCGTTGGTTAGCGAGCGGTGCTGGTGCGGCCGGTGCGGTCGTGGCCATTCTGCTCGCAGGTTACGTGTACGGCATGCCCTTCGAGATGGCCGGCATGGCGTTCGTTCATGGGGCGGTGTTCGGGCTGCTACCAATCGGCTGGACCGTCTTCGCCGCAATGCTGCTTTACAATCTGACGGTCGAAACCGGCCAGTTCACCATCATCCGTCGCTCGATCGCAGGCTTGAGCGGCGATGCTCGCGTTCAGGCCATCCTGATCGGCTTCTGCTTCGGTGCCTTCCTCGAAGGGGCAGCCGGTGCGGGTTCACCGGTGGCCATCTGCGGGGCCATGCTCGTCGGTCTTGGCGTGCCGCCGATTCGTGCGGCCGTCATTTGCCTGCTCGCGAACACGTCACCGGTGTGCTATGGCGGGCTCGGCGTGCCAATCTTGACCCTCTCAAGCGTGACGGGCATCTCTCCCGACAAAATCAGCGTGATGTGCGGACATCAGCTTCCGTTTCTCTCGTGTCTGATTCCGCTCTACATGGTGAAAATCATGTGTACCTGGCGGCAAACACTTGCCGTCTGGCCGGCTCTCGTTGTCGGCGGCGGCTCGTTCGCACTCTTTCAGTACACATTCGCAACCATGCATTCATGGGGCGAAGGGTTCCCTGTCCTCTGGCCGATGACCGACATTGGCGGCGGCATCTTCTCCATGGTCACGCTTGCGGTCTTCCTGCGCTTCTGGAAGCCGAAGGAAGAGTGGCATTTCACGAAGGATCTGCCAACTGGACCTCGCGACACCAAAGTGGCCGACGATCCACATGCTCGAGAAGCTCAGGAAGTCGTTGCCACCCTGCTTGGCAGCGGCAGCAACCCGGCGGTGAAGGAAAAACCGCTGACCTTCTACAGCGTGACCCTGGCTTGGTCTCCCTGGATAATCATGTCAATTTTGCTGATGGCTGGAGGCATCGTTCGACAGCAAGAAGGCAAATACCAGAAACCAATCGACCTCGGCTTCGCGGATTCTTACTACGAGATCCCTGTCCCGACATTGCACAAGGAAGTAGTTCGTGCTCAGCGATTGCAGAAGCTCGGCGCGACCGATGAAGAGAAGAAAGAGGCGGCCGTCTTCAGGCTCGCCTGGCTGACGGCCCCAGGCACGGCCGTGTTCCTGTCCGTGTTCGTGGCAGCAGCGGTCCTGAGGGTACGTTGGCAGGCGGCCATGCGTGTTCTCAGAAAAACGGTCATCCAGATGAAAGTGCCGATCCCAACCATCGCGTGCATGTTGGGGCTGAGCTACGTCACAAAGTACGCTGGCATGGATGCGACCCTCGGAATTGCCTTCGCGGAGACCGGCGTGTTATACCCGTTCTTCGGGGCCATGCTCGGCTGGGTTGGCTGCTTCCTCACCGGGACCGATGCGGGAAGCAACGCCTTGTTCGGCAGCCTGCAAAAGATTACAGCCACGCAGGTATATTTCGATCACGGAGCAGGAGCGATGGCGAATCTTACCGAAAGCCAGGCCCAGACGCTCATCTGTACTGCGAACAGCACCGGCGGCGTGATGGGCAAAATGATCGACGCTCAGAGCATCTGCGTCGCAACGGCCGGCACGAATCAGATCGGCAAGGAAGCCGACATCTTCAAGGCGGTGATCTGGCATTCGGTGTTACTGGCCTGCATCGTAGGGCTCATGACCATCGTGCAGGCGTATGTATTCCCGTTCACCAAAATGGTACCGCAGTAAGGTGCGAACCCACAGTACTCACCCGGCGTCTCTTCAACCTTCCTGAAAAATGGGGGGTACACTATTGATCGAGCGCGAGAGCACCGATAAACAATAGAGAAGCTAGCCCTTCTAGCTCAATTGGCAGAGCAGCTGACTCTTAATCAGCGGGTTTCAGGTTCAAGTCCTGAGAGGGGCATCGACATTTTTTCCGAAATTTCACGGCATAACCCCTGTTTTTCCAGGCGTTTTGGACAATATTGCTGATGGCACGCCCACGCTAGCTTGAAGGCCGGAGGGGCAGCATCAGGCACTAAAACTACCGAAACTGGTGCAAGAGCGGCACAAACGGCTCCAATCGGTGTACGAATGTCAATTCTCGGCATCGCCGCAACAATCTTTGCCGGGTCGCGGGCATGAGCCCTTCATTGTCAGCTTGGGGTCGTTATCCCACATGAGATGGTCATCTCCTCTCGCAAGGCTGCTGCTCCGCAAGAACCCCGCATGTGCGTCACAAGACATGGAAGTCGGCAACACCAGCCAGACCAAGATTTCGCAACCCTGGTAACAAAAGCTCACTGGAGAGGGCGGGGATTGAACTGCGAGCCGTCAGGTCGGGCGTTCGCGAGGGTTTCGTCTGCTTCTTTTTTCCTCGGCTCAAAGGTATCCCTGGCAGCGAACTCAGCATTTCGTCGGCACTAGCAGACTGGTAGAGAAAGAACGCAAAGTGGGTTCGTTGGAGTGTGCATCAACCTGTGCGACAATGAATAGATGTTAGTCGATGCACTTACGCTTCGGCCTGCCAAACGGCATCAATCTGGCTCTACGCGGACCATTTGCGTAACATGGAGAAGGCAGGCAGTTTGCTGGGCCAGGAAAGCACGTAAAAAAAGCAATTCTCTTTGGGCTTGACGTTTCGCCCGCTTGCAAAGACGGTACAAAATACTTTTGGGTTGCCCACGACGCCCACGGCCCACTGATGTTGCTCGCAAGGATGCGGCCATGCCCATGCTGTTGCCAACAGAGGTCGATGACATGACCCAGCTCGAACGAGCCCGCGAACTGTTGCGGCACGAAGCGGATGTTCTCCGCGACGTGGCCGAGCAGCTCGACGAATCGTTCACGCTTGCCGTGGAACGGCTCTGGGCCTGCGGGGCGGCCGATGGTCGGGTCGGCATATCCGGCGTCGGCAAGTCGGCGGACATCGCCCAAAAACTTGTCGGCACGTTTAACTCAACTGGCACGCGATCTTATCTGTTGGATGCCACCCGTGCGTTGCACGGCGATCTCGGCATGGTTCACGCAAACGACGCGATTGTGATTCTCTCGAACAGCGGCGAGAGCGAGGAGATCGTTCGCTTGCTGAAACCGTTACGGCGAATGTGTGCCTCGGTCATTGCCATCACCGGGAACAAGTCGAGCACGCTGGCACAGCAATCGGATGCTGCAGTGGTTTACGGATCGGTTGCGGAGTCGCTGTTCAACCTGGCCCCGAGTACCAGCACGGTCGTGGCCATGTCGATCGGCCATGCGATGGCCCGTGCTCTTTGCGATCGTCGCGAGTTTACTCACGCGGAATTCGCTCGGTATCATCCGGCCGGGAGTCTTGGCTACAAATTATCGCACGTCGAGGAGCACATGCGGCACGGGCCGGAGTTGCGACTGGCCAAGGCCTCCGACTCGGTACGTGAAGTCTTCGCTCAATCGCGGCACCAGGGTCGACGGACCGGGGCCGTGATGCTCGTCGATGAACAGGGCAAGCTGGCCGGTCTGTACACGGATAGCGATCTCGCGCGATTGTTCGAGCGGCGAGCCTACGACTGCTTCGATGCTCCCGTCTCGGCCGTGATGACCAAGAGTCCGCTGACGATTCATCGCGGGGCCCGCATGGAGGATGCTGTCGCACTTATGCGTTTGCACAAGATCAGCGAACTGCCCGTGATCGACGACGATGGCAAGCCGGTCGGCCTGCTCGATGTCACCGACCTGATCGGGGCGGAAGTTAATGCTGAGCAAGAGTCCGCAATGGTTCGCCTCGCGGATCGGGTGAGTGCCTGACATGACCGATGTTTCTCGCGAACGATTCGCCCGCATCGAACTGCTGCTGCTCGATGTCGATGGCGTACTGACCGACGGCAACGTGACTTACACCGACGACGGACACGAGATCAAGTCGTTCCACGTTCGCGATGGGTCCGGGATCAAGGCCTGGCAGCGCAGCGGCAAACGCGTGGCGATTCTCTCGGGACGGTCGTCACCCGCCGTAATTCGCCGGGCGAAAGAGTTGGGGATCGGACTGGTCATGCAAGGCGCGGACGACAAGCGCGTTGCCCTCCGCCGTATCCTTGAAGAGACGGGCCTGCGTGCGGATCAGGTTTGTGCCATCGGCGATGATCTACCCGACTTGCCGGTCCTGATTGCGTGTGGACTGGGAATTGCGGTCGCCGATGCGGCCCAGGAATTGAAGGACGCAGCCGCATTCGTGACCAGTCTACCCGGAGGCCGAGGGGCCGTGCGGGAAGCCATCGAATGGCTGATGCGTGGGCAAGGCACCTGGGATGATGTGGTGGCTCGGTTGCGGAGTTAGCGGCTTTGACTGGCTGAGTTTCCCTTCTCCGCTTCGGGGAGGGGTGGCAGAGGTTGAATCATGTGGACACCAGCCCGAATCCTCTATTCGCTCGCCGGGCTGATCGTTTGCGCCTCGTGCTACTTCGCTTACGCCCTCTTCCTCGGTCGATTCGACGGACTGCCGCCGCTGCCTGCCGCCTTTGCGGAGCACGCGGGCACCCCATCTGAGTCTCAGTCCTCTCATGTCCCCGAGACCGACCGCATGCTGGAATTGGCCTTCGGGGCCAACTGTGCCGAGCTTCGTTTTCCGATCAAGATGAACATGAAACAGAAGGGCGTGCTGATCGCGGCCCACAAGTTCGAGATCATCAAGAGCGGCACGCGCGAAGGCTGGGTGGAACTCTCCCCTTTGAGTCTCGCGTCCTACGCGGAACGCAAAGGCAAGGACGAATTACCCGAGATCAACGCCGTCTATTGCGATGTCGCCTACCTTAAGTTCGACAAGCCCATCAAAGTCCTGGGCGATTTCGATGGCCGCAAGATCGTCTCGTGCGAATTACACGCCGACCCAGAGGCACGCTTGGCCGATCCCCGCAAGGGCCGGGTGCGATTGTTGAACAATCGAAAAACACACAGCCTGGACGACGACATCGAAATGGTGACGCCAGGCCCCGTGTATTACGAGGCTGACCCGAAACCGAGTCAGCCAAATATTTTCACATTTACGGAAGTCCAGATCACGGACCACTTGAACACGGAGTTCCAAGAGCCCGATCACACGGCATCTCGACAGCCCACGATGTCGGGGATTGGTTTGCGCGTTTTCCTCACCGTCGAGCCCAAGGGCAAAGAGGCAAAGAAGGCCCAGCCTATCGCGAAGAAAGACAAGAAAGAATCTAGCGGCGGTATGGGTGGAGTTGAGGTCGTCGGATTCGATCACTCCGTCGAGATGAACCTCTGGACGGACGCGAGCGCTTCGTTTGTTGCTCCAGGCGGCGCGCCGATTGCGAAGAAAGAGACGGAAGACTCGAAAAAACCGAAGCCGGTCGTGGACAAACGCTTGCTCCAGGTCCGCACGAACGGTCCATTCCGCTACGACTTGCCGAAGGAACTGGCTCACTTCGCCAAGCCCGCGATGCCGCGTCCGGGCTTGGTCGAGGACGTGACCGTATCGCGAACCGGAAAAACTCCGGGCCAGGACCTCCTGGTCTGCGAGTATCTCGATGTACAGTTCCATCGCAAGAAGGCGATTGTCGACACTGGCGAGACGGCGAAGCTCCCTCCCAAAGCAAACGCGAAGAAGGACAAGGAAGCCGGCGAGGGCGATCTCGAAGTGAAGTCCATCCGCGCCTGGGGGCAGATGGTGGTGATTTCCTCGGACGCCGACAAATTGAACGCCACCGGATCGGAATTGTTCCACGATGCTGACGCCAAGATGACCATCCTGAAAGGGACCGCGCAGCAGCCTTTGCAAGCCATCAAGGAGGGGAATCTGATAGTCGGCACCGAGATGCACATGTTTGGCGACGGCAAGGGAATCACGCAGGCGCACATTCTCGGCGCTGGTTCGATTGGCATGGGCGAAGTCGATCCCAAGACTGGCGAGTATCTCAAACGGGCGTTTTGGAGCGATCGGCTCGTTTTCACGCGCGAAGGAGAGAAGGAAAAGCAACTCGACGTGTTCACGTTTCACGGGAAAGATGGTCGTCGAGCGATGTTCCGAGACTTGTCTGGTGGCGAAGTTCAACAGATTGAAGCGCAGCAGTTGAAGGTTTGGCTCAAGCCGGCCGAGAAGGAACCGGGTGGTAAGCAGCCGCTGGCGAAGAAAAAAGAACCACCAAAGCCCAAGAAGGACGGCGAAAAGGAAGACCCATCCAGAAGTGCCAAGCCTCTTCGTTTGGAAGGCACGGGCGACGTTCGCTCGCAATTCCCGGACCTGGCCATCAAGCACGCGGATTATCTGAACGTCTGGTTTAAGGACGTGCCCAAGCTCATGAAGGAGCCCAAGGAAAAACCAAAGCCGGCCGCCACAAAGGTTCCGCCCCGCGAAGTGATCGGCAAGGAACCCATCGAACTGAAAGCTCCGCCCGCAGTGGAACCGAAGCCCGAGGGACCGCTGGTGAAAGGTCCGGACGTCCAGCCAATCGAGAAGAAGGCCGACGCGCCGAGGATCGAAGCTCCCTCGGCGAAGGGCCCGGATGGCAAGCCGCTCGAAAAGAAAAAGGACGAGCCGAGGCCGAAAATCCCGTTCGTTGTGGTCGCTCGCTCGATTGAGACCTGGGTGAATCGCGATCCGGAAGGCCGGAACGAGATCGATCACGTGCATACCGTCGGCGACGTGGAGGCGCATCAAGATTCAGCCGAGAAGGGTAAACAAGGGAGCGACGTTGCCGGGCAGACCGTGGACATTCAGAACTACCCAGACGGCTATCGCATGGTTGTCATCGGCGACCCCTCGGACAAGGCGAACAAGAAGTGGGGCGTCGTTCGGTCCGACTCACTGACCACGTTTGGCTTCGACATTACGATCGATCAGCGCACCGACACGTCGATCGTGAAAGGGGAGGGGAGCATGGAGATCCTCTCCGCAAGCGACATGGAAGGCAAAAAACTCGAGAAGCCTTCCACGATGTACATCTACTGGAAGCACCGTATGGACTTCCTGGGTGCCGAGAAACTCATCTATTACCACGGCAGCGTGCAAGCGTACCAGGAACTCTCCCGATTGAAGTGCGAGTGGATGCAGGTACTTCTCGATCGCCAGGTCCATCTCGATCCGGATCGACGTGAAAAGGCGAAACCGGTTAAGAAGGCAGGTGCCAAGGAAGCAGACGATAACGTTAAGGTGGATACCGTGATGTGCTTCCATTCGCCGAAAGATGACGACACGCCCCAGCCGAAGATGATCCAGCCGGTGACGGCCGTTGAGGAAGAGAAGGAAAATGGCGTCCTGATCAAATTCCAGAGCATTCGAGCCCCAGAATTGGTCATGATCAACACTCCCTTGGATAACAAGAAGTCTCGAAAGGACGTGACAGCGACTTCCACTCCCACGATGCCCGGCGAGGTCCGCTTCTGGCAAGCCGGCCTGAAGGATACCGACGGACCAAAGCCCAAGGAGAAGCCGAAGGATGGTGATCCCAAAAAAGCGGTCCCGCCAAAGAAGAAAAGCGAACTTGGTGCCGACGAGGAGATGAAGCTCACGGTCGTTCAATTCGGCGAGAAGATGAAGGCCGAGGACTTCCGCAAGCGTGCCAAATTTTGGACGAACGTCCGTGTGGTGTATCTGGCGGCCGAGAGCCCGACTGTTCCTGTCGATCTCCGCGAAGGCGAGATTCCGAAAGGCGCCGTGTTCATGGAGGCCCGCGACACTCTAGAAGTGTTCAGCACGCCTCAGATGGAAATGGACGCGGCCGGTAAGGAGATCGAGAAGCCGTACCAGGAGATGATCGCGATCGGCAACGTCCGCGTGCGCAAGCAAGGCGAATTCTTCGGCGACGCGGATCGGGTGACCTACAGCGAACTCAAGGGAACGCTGACCTTCCACGGGACCGACAAGAACCCGGCCGTACTGAACCAAATCCGCGGCCAGGGGATCCCGAACAAGAATCACTCGGGTCGAATCATCACGTATTTCCTGAAGACGAAGACCGTGCAAACGACCGCGGGGCTTAACATTCGGGATTGATTGGGGACTGGTCGCAACCGGCCCCGTTCTGGCGAACGCGGCGAGACATTTTCAGAGCCGCGACCGTAACGGAGCGGAATGCACCGCAGCGCACTCCGAAGGCTCCGACCGCTCCCTTACGGTCGCGACTCCGAGGTCTCAATCTGGAGCCCGCGTCACACGTCGCAAATTTTGAACGCCTGCTTCAGCGAAGCGAGGGGGTCTTTCACCGGAATGAATTCCTGCGCCATGAAGCCCTTGAAGCCAGTTTCGACGATTGCTTTCGAGATGGCGGAATAATTCAGTTCCTGCGTGTCGTCGATCTCATGTCGGCCGGGGTTGCCGCCCGTGTGATAGTGGCCGATGTAGTCCTTGTACTGCTTGATCGTGCGGATCACGTCCCCTTCCATGATTTGCATGTGGTAGATGTCGTAGAGCAATTTGAAGCGATCGGAACTGATGCGCTTGCACAACTCCACGCCCCACTTCGTCGTGTCGTACATGTAATCCTTGTGATCGACCTTGCTGTTTAACCCTTCCATGATGAGCGTGACTTTCTTCTCCTCCGCGTAGCCGATGATTCGCTTCAGGCCGATCACGCAATTCTCCAGCCCCACATCGTCCGGCATCTTGTTTCGATTGCCGGACATGCAGATGACGCTGGGAATGCCTTCCTTTGCCGCGAAGTCGATGAACTCGCGCAAGTGTTTTTCAAGCTTCTCGTGAAACTCCTTGCGATTGAGTCCATCGGCGATGGACGCACCGCCCAGGAGGGCACACGTCAGCCCGGCCTTCTTGACTGTCTCAAACTCCTGAGGGACGAGCAACTCAACCGATTGATAGCCGATCTTCTTCACTTCCGCGGCTAGCTTCTCGAGAGGCATCTTGCCGTAGCACCATCTGCAAACCGATTGCTTGATGCGGCCGTTGATCTCCAGCTTGTCATCGGCACGGAGATCGGTGCCGGCGATTGCGCCAATGGCACCAGCACCGATTGCCTGAAGAACGTAACGGCGATTCCAGTGGAGAGAGTTCGGCATGGTTTTCCCTTCGAGTTGTTCGAGAGCGTATAAGGGCATTATCGCGCTCAAGACTGCGAATGCAAGCAAGAAGATACTTAACTCACCGAGGACGCGGCCACCTGTTCGTGTCAGAACATTAATTACCAGACATGACAAAACCTGACATTTCCTGACACACCAACACCGACATGAATGAAGCCGACAACCAAAAATGATTTGCCATCAATCACTTGCGTTGAGATTGGCAAGAGCACTCTTCAGCCATCAAGTTTTCAAAGATCGGCCCCCAGACTATCGGCGATGAGCCGTGTGTGCCCACCCGCACCGACCGTGGCATCGCCCCACACTTCGCCCGGTTGAGGCGAAAGCAGGTCAATCGTTTCGCATGGTTACTCTATCAGTCCGTCCGCCGTGCTCGATTCTGGCACTCGGTCATTAACTTCCCACGTTTTTTGTTGATAATTGTTGTTAATTGTTGCGCGCTCTCCTTTCGGCTCGCCGTTTGCTGGACGACTGAAGGTCATGTTTACTACGCTGGGTCGCTGCACTTTTCTAGGCGATGCCTTCTCGCGGATGGTCAGAAGCGCTCGCACGGCGTTGTGATAACTCCGTCCCACGCGGTCGAGCGATCGGCTTGCCGCCTCTGACTTCACCGGATCACCCAAGCTCCTGTAGTGGACCGATAGCAACCGCTGACGAAGCAGTTCCAGTTGGGCCAACTCATCCAGGATCATTGCTTCGCCGGGATGGAGGGGCGGCCAGTCGCGTTCGAGCCGTTCGCGGACAGCCAGGAACACGGCTCTCACCCAGGCAGGACCCGACTCCACCGTCAAAGACCGTGCGGCTTGCCAGCCGCTCTCCACATCGCGGCGAGCGGCCGCCTTGATCCGTTCCCAAAGTACGAGAGCGTTCTCAGGGTTCGGCCCTCTCGTTATGTGTTCAAGATCGCGAAATTCGATGTCCCGCGGAGATTTGTCCATCAACATTCGAAAGTCATCGCCGTCTAGTATCTCGTTGATCTCCATCAATTCCCTGTCGCCATTCTTCGCCTTCTTGCGGCGATACAGTTCCTGATTGAACGCTTCCACGAGTTCTTCGGCCAGTTCGATATGGTCGCCGTCGGTTTGAACGGCCCGCTCGGGCAATGGCGTGTTCGCCTTCAGCAAAGCGGCCGCTTCCTGAATTGTTTCGTGATCCGGGCAATTCTCCTCAATGCGGGACATCACTCGCCGGACGAGCTGGTGTTTTTCTTGAGCGTTCATGGCGTGCCTCCCAATCGTTTGACAACCGTGGCTTCGAGATCGAGCAGGCGATTATCGAAATCGACGCTGTCGCGCAGCTTGGCGGTTTGGATGAACAACAGCCGTGCTGCCCGAAGTCGAATGTGCGGCTCGGGCGCGTCGAGCAGAGTCGTGACGGCATCGGCCGCCCGCGTCAAATTCTCGCTCATGCGGCCGAGAGCGTTCGCCACCATCTCGCCGCGTAGATCGGAAATCAGCTTGCGAAACGCCGGGTCGGCCATGCGCTTCTGGACAGTGAACCGCGAAATATCCAACTGGCTCGCGGCCATGGAAATCGTGGCTCCCGAAGCAATCGCCGTGGCCAGCAGCAGATCCTTCTCTTGCGAATCGTGATCCGACATGATGCACCTCTCAGAATTGACCGCCACGAACGTGACGGCAAAGGAACAGGCCAGTTCGGGCACAACGCCTGAACTGGTAGAGGTAAGTATAGTGAACTTATGAACAGTATGCAAAGGCCGAAGCAGTTTGTTCTGGTCTCTCGAATCGTGCGGAGCGATGGTTCACTCCCTAGTGCTGTGTCACACTTGTAATTTCGGGTAGATCGACTTCAGTTTCACGCGAGCGTCGCCGACTTTAAATTGCCAATCGACGCCTCGCTGTCGGGCGTTGCTGTGTTCGTGCCATGCCGCGGTTTCCTCGCGTAGGTTCTCGATTGTCGGAAAACGACGACCCGTTACGCATTGACGAGTCATCGAACTCAACTCGTTCTCGGCGATGTTCAACCA
>SIAJ01000112.1 GCA_009691845.1 Gemmataceae bacterium | reverse complement strand
GAATTCCGCGACTTGATGAATGCAGCCACGGAACCGCGGGATCCAAACGCAGGCAAGCCAAAACCGAAGAACGGCCGAGCGGTCATCATCCTGGGAACGGACGAATTCCGGGCGAATGATGAAGCAATCGCGGCCATGACCAAGGATGAGGAACTTTACAGCCGTGCCGGTCAGCTCGTTCGCATCGTCCACGATCCAGAAACCGAATGGTTGGGAGTTGATTATCCAGCAGGGCCACGAATCGCGGCAGCGTCAGGCCCGACCATGCGGGAGCGACTTACAACCGTTGCCGATTTTTACACGGTTAAAACCACTGATGACGGTTGGGAATATTGCTCGACTGCTCCACCGATGCATACGATCAACGCAATCCTCGACCGTGGAACGTGGGCAGGTATTCGCAGGCTTACGACTCTGATCGAATTCCCGGTTGTCCTACCCGATGGTTCGATTCTTGCAACTCCCGGTTACCATCGACAATCGGGATTGCTCTACATGCCGCGCACCAGTGCGGAACTATCTGTCCCGGATCGTCCGACGTTAGCCGATGCGGAAAAGGCGATAACGCGGCTATGCGAAGTAGTGCAGGACTTCCCGTTCGCGGCCGAGCATCACAGGTCGGCATGGGTGGCAAGCCTTCTTACACCGTTGGCCCGGTACGCGTTCCGTGGATGTAGTCCGCTTTTCCTGATCGAAGGCAACGCGCCCGGATGCGGAAAAGGACTGGCAGCAGACGTTGCCGCGCTCATCGTCCAGGGTGAAAAGCTGGCGGTAACAACTCTCCCGGAAAAAACGGAAGAATTCCGCAAGCGTGTTACCTCGATCCTCATTCGCGGCGTGCCAATGGCATTGTTCGATAACGTCAGCGGCGACTTCGGATTCCCCGAACTCGATGCGCTGTTGACCTCGCACATTTGGCAGGATCGTCTACTTGGCGAATCGACCGTCATCGACCTGCCGAATCTCACTTCATGGTATGCGACAGGTAACAACGTGGCGGTAATCGGGGATACAGCAAGGCGAGTATGCCCGATTCGACTTGAAACGCCACTCGAGCGACCCGAGGAGCGGCAAGATATGGCACACGCGGACCTGCGCGGATGGGTGAGGGCCGAGCGGCCGCAGCTACTCTCCGATGCGTTGACGATCCTCCGTGCCTACATCATCGCAGGCAAGCCGAGCATGAAGCTACCCCAGTGGGGATCGTTTGAAAATTGGTCCGATCTTATCCGCGGTGCGATTGTGTGGGCAGGCATGGCAGACCCATGGCTAGGCCGGGCCGATATGCGGGCAAGGACAGGGGACGAACGCCTCGCGGCGGTATCGGGATTGATGCGGAGCTGGAGAACTATCGACCCGGACCTGTCCGGCTTATCGTGTGTCAAGATCGTGGCAGCAATCGACAGCTTGCCAAGCGACCACGAACTCGCGGAGATGCTGCTAGTTCTTGCAGGCCCGAAAATCGATTCGAGCAAGGGTGACAAGCGGGCCACAGTGCTGGGCTACAAGGTGAAAGCCTACGCGGACCGGGTGATAGGCGGCAGGCGGATCGTGCAGGCCGGGATGAGTGCGGGAACCAGGCGGTGGGTAGTACATGGTGTCGATGGTGTCGATGGTGTCGATAACGTAGCCGTTAACAACTTTCAAAAGTGCTGCGAAATATATCTCGAAGAGAATTTAGAAGTGGTAGGGGCTGCAACTTCGACACCATCGACACCATCGACACCATCCCCGGCCGGTTGGACATACTCCCGTGCTGATCTTGGCGGCATCATGTAGCACTCCATGCTGCTTGCCAGCTTATCCGGGCGTTCCGCAGGCCAAGAGCAAAAACCCGGACAGCCCGGACGACCCGGACAGAGACGTAACGCGGGGCCGGAAATGACAATTTAGAAAACGATAGGTTCCTCCTGCGACTCGTTCACGCCGTCGCCACATAGGAAAACTAGCGACACAACAGAGAGTTTCTTTTGTCACCAAGGGAGAATCACAATGGGACTACGAGAATCTTTTGCCGAGACGCGTTTCCAGGCCCTAGTTTTGGCATGGCTCGAAACGCTCCCGGCCGAGGGATGGACCGGGACCTCGAAGGAATTGGGCGTTGCAATCGCCAGTGCCGGGGCGACACGACAATATGTTCCAAGGGCCGGGGCGGTTGCGATCCGTGCCGTGGCAGCGGCGATCCAGTCGGCCGGGTGGAACATGTCGCAAGAGCGAACCGCGACGGCACGGCTAAATGTGTTTACCCGGAACCCTGTCCCGGATGCGGACCTGTAGTTTTTTGAAAACACACTCGACGGCGTTCGTCGAGGTGGAACCAGTTTTTCCTTTTGGAGATTCAAGATGGCTGCTACATTTTTCGAACAGCTTGAAAGCAAAGTTTCTCAAACCCAAAACGCGCGAATGAGCGCATGGAAAAAGCTAACAGCAGAACTGGCCGATGGTGCGAGCGAACCAGAGCCCGGCCAGGTTGCGGAGCTGCTGGCAGACTTGGGAAAAAGTCCCGATGATCTGAGGCAAGCGGTTGAGTTGCTCGCGCAGCGTCGAACGTGGAAAGCTCAATTCGCGGCCAGTGGTTCGCTCTCCGCGGAGTATGCCGAAAATCTGAAACGACTTGAATCTGCCGAGGTGATTTTAACCGACGCACGAACGCAGTACGAAAAATTTCTCGACCCAATCGCCAGGCGGCAGCAGCAAATTTTATCCTCGCAGATACTCGCGGGCGTTGCCGAGCGAGAACTCCGGCGAACATGCACGGACGCCGCGGCCAGGGAGATCGTGGCCGATCTCGACGCGAAACTCGGGGAGCTGCGGCATCAATCCGTCGGACAGCGGCAATTGGCGAACGAACGCTCCGAACAGATTAGCAAAATATCAATGGGCCTTCGCGGTTTTCGTGAAGCCGACTATCCAAAAAAGCACGCGGAAAAGGCGGACGAGATCCGAAGCCAGCAAGAAGCGCGGACCAGTTATCTCACCGCGGCCGAGGGGTTACTCGCGCAGGCCGATGTGGTTGCGGCAAAGTTGGCGAAGGCCGAGCAAGTTCTTCTGGAACCATAATCGGCGGGAAGAGAAAAAAGGTAGTACGAATCATACTACCTTAATTTCCGAGCCACAGGACGAAACCCGGGGTCCCGTCTTCGGTGGGGTTTTTTTATCGCCACCGAAAAAACCGCAGGATTTCGGGGGGTGACGGCATTTTGCCGGAACCCTTGAAACCTCAAAAAAGGAGCAAAAAATGCAAGATGCAGTAACTTTTACGGCAATCGCCTATTCCGGTGCGGCACTGTTTCCCGACGACGGATCACTCCCGCGAGTTTACGATTTATCGACGCTCAATTTTTCAACGCCTATGCGATTTTGCAGCGAACATGACGAAGGAATTGGAATCGTCCACTCGGCCGCGATTCAGGAAAATGAACTTGTAGTCCGCGGCCACGTTTTTACGCGACTGCCGATCGGGAAAACGATTGTCGATTCGGCCAGGGCCGGCAAAGTGTGGCACGCAAGCTGCTCGTTCCTTCCCGTCGGAACCGTGTTCAAGACGCGCGGGAATCCGTTCCGTCTGAACGGGCAAGTTTTTCACGGCCGACACTACATAATTTCGAACGGCATGATAGACGAAGTATCGGTGACTGCACGGCCGCGAGATCCTCGAACTGTTGTAAAATTCGACACCTCACCCGTGAGGCCAAGCGTCTCGGCCGTTCCACGAAGGCCGGAATCCGCGAAGGCCGAGGAGTATAAACGCGATTACCTTTTCTTCCCACAACGAGAAACCCAGACGATCCAGCGCGTAACTACTCGACCCAGGACGAAGCGTCGAACGGGGTTTCGGTTTTACTTGCCTGGGCTGAAGTAATTGACGAGCCAACGAACCATGAGCGGCCGGGAACCTTACGCCCGACCGTCAGTGGGGGAGGGCTGGAGACACGCGGCGAACGCCCCGTGGTGTCTCGCAGGGCAACCTACGGTCTTCAAACTACCGAATGCTGCCGCATGAGACAAGTTTCCGTTCCGCCTGCACGTGGAATACGAAACTGTATGATTACGATCATAGAACGTGTAAAGGCGTCCTCATCGGTCCCGACAGTTGTGCAGGAGGAGGCTACTGGCACATGACCTTGGCCTTGCCGATCACCTTGGCGTCGGCATCGTAAACCACCACACCGAAGGGCTGACGAACGTGAGTCCCGCTGTTTACATAAATCATTCGTCCGGTGTCGAGTAGGGTGCCGATGGGGACGAACTCCACCTTGGCGACTGGCCGCGGCGCTGTGTCCGTCGCCCTCAGCCGCTCAGCTAAGATTGTCAGTGCGGCCGTCGCCTTCTCAACAGGTAGTTGTAGTGCATCTTGTAGCTGATAGACCATTTTGATGAGACTCATCAGGTCAGCGTAGCGTCTCGACGGGCCCAGTTTGTCGATGTGTCTGACCAACTCGGGGACGGTCCGGTACGGGTCTTGAGCCTCCCGAAATTGTACCTCCACTTCTTCGAGGCCGGAGGCGTTTCCCGAGGGGAGCAACGTCTCGTCGATCGCGCCGAGGACCAAGGCTTGGGCTTGGAGACCGATAGGGTCTGGGGCGGACGCGCCGACAATGGGGAGTCTGACTTGGCGCGCCGCCTTCGCAAGGCGGCGGAGCAGCACCAACCCGGTCAGGCAGGTCAGCAGGCTCGTGACGATGAAAGCCGCTTCCATCTCACCGCCCCCTACTTCTTCTTGCCGAGCAACGCGACCAACTCGGCAACGAGCCGGTCGAACTCCTTCATCTTCTCGTCCGTCGGATTGCCGTTGTCGGCGAGCCAGCGACTCCGCAGAACGATTCCTAGTTTGCTCTGGACGTCGCCGAGGGTCTTGCGGACGCTGTTAAGATCAGCGTCCGTCTTGGAACTCGACTTGCTGACCGCCGCTAACTTCGCGCTGAGGTCGACCCGCGACTTTTCCCCGTCGGCGACTGCCGCGTTGAGCCGATCCCGGGTCGACGTCAGGTCCGAGCTGACCTGGGCATACTTCTGAGTTAACTCGCGGTCGGACGCCTCCCACTTCCGTCGGGCATCGGTGAACTCCGCCTCGAGAGTGCCGAGCTGCCGGGCGTTTCGACTCTCGGCGATCGCGAGCCACACCCCGAGCAGGGCGCTAAGCCCTGCTAGCCCGGTGACGGTTGCGAGGAGATGTCGGTTCTTAACCATGGTTCAGCCCTTGATCCACTCTTCCTGGTTCGCCATCACGATGTTGCGGATGAAGCCATCCGGCTCCCCGTCGATCCGCCCCGTGTCGTTGAAGTTGTCCACGATGTCGCTCGTGCCGCCGGGCACCCATTCCGTCAGGAACACCCCTTCCGACTGGGGCGACCGCTTGAGTTCCACCGAGTAGTCGCCTCGCAGGTCGATCTCGACCTCGCGGTCGTCGGCCGTGCTGTTGTGCAACGCCGCCAGGATCTCGACCATGCCGTTGCTGCGGAACGCCTGCCCTAGGCGAACCATCCCCCGTTTCGGGACCTTGAGCTTGCAGGTCCGGGGCTGGACCTCCCCTGGGGAGACGAGCAGCTTGTTCATCCGCATGCCGTGGGGCGTTTCGCTCACCGTGCCCACGAACCGGTGGAATACGTCGCTCTCCGAGCCGGACTGGAACCGGAAGTTGACCGGGCTGCCGAAGCGGAAGCGGTGCGCGCCGTAGACCACAGAGAGCTTGTCCATGTTGCGGTGGTCCGGGTTCTTCAACGAGTCCGGGAGCAGTTCCCCGAGCGTGCGGATCCGGTGGAACGGGAGCTTGACGGCTCGGGCCGTCATGTCCTTGATGAAGGGCAGCCGGGTCGCGCGACCGCTCAGGATGACGAGGTGGGGCGACCTCTTCTGCTCGGCCAGCGTTGCGGACATCTCCTCCAGGTAGTAGAAGATGTCCATGAAGCCCGGCTCGCCGCGGGTCTGGGCGGTGCGGCGGTCGGCCTCCAGCCACCTCCGCAGGACGCCCAGCGTAATCTCCATCTGCTGCTTCTGCCGGGCGGCGTCCATGTGTCCCGGGTCGATCACCGGCGCAAGGAGTTCGGCCAGATAGGCCTCGTCGTCCGCATGGAGTTCCCACGAGCGCCCCGCCGCCAGCGCGTGCTTGGCCTGCTCGACCAGCGCCGTGATCGTGGACACCGCCTGCCGTTTCTTCTGCAGGGTGAAGCTCGGGGCGGACGCCGGGGCCCGGAAGTCGAGCCCCTCGGCGACCCCGAACTTGCCCTTCAAGAACTCGAGGATGGCGGTCGCCATGATGTGGGAGACGCGGTCCCCGGCCCGGTTGAACCGCAGCGACTCGAGCAGCTTGAACGACACCTCGACCGAGTCGTCGTTGGCCCCGCCTGTCTGGGGTTCCCAGTCCGCCTCCACTAGGGCGATGTCCGTCGAACCGCCGCCGATGTCGACCACGAGGATTCGGAGCTGTTGCCCGCCCTCCGTGTTGCCAAACGAACTGCTCGCCAAGCTCGGCGCCCGGAGGTTCTCCCCCCGCGCCCCGAAGTAGAAGTACCGGAAGAAAGTTTCCCAGAGGGCGTACGCCGCCACCGCGACCGGCTCGCTGCAAACGAGTTCGACCTTGAAGTGCTCGCGTACCCGCTCGTCGAGCACGAATAGTTTGTCGGCGGCGTCCTTCACCATCTTCTTGAAAAGGGCCCGGTCCGCCTCCCGCCAGGTCAGCGGGTAGGTCAACAGGACCTGGCTGACCTGCGGGTATACGTCGGGAGCGGGGGAGGCGAACTTCGGGTTCGCCAAGGAAGAGAGCACCGTCTGCAGCATGTGCTCCAAGCCCTTTTCCACGAAGTGAAGGGCCTCGATCAAACCGGATCGCTGGCCCTGCAGGCCGCGGTATGTGACCGTCGGCTCGTGGGACTTGAGGTGGGTGGGCCAGACCCGTACGTACTTCTTGGGGGCGTACAGGGACGTGGTCAACGCGTCCTGCGTCGCGATCAGCTCTTCGGCCCGCTGGCCGAGGACGAGCCACGGGTCGCCGACGTCGGATTCGGGCACCCGGAGCAAGAACGTGGTGGACCGGAGGATGGTCCGCTCACCACGTGGTCGGCGTTTCTCGTCGCTGTCGAGTGGGTCGAAGGGGTTGTGAAGGTGGATCGGACGGGCTTGGGACGGCGGCACGCCGTCGGGCGAGAAGATGAACGACGTCCCCGTGTTTCCGTAATCCACGATTAGCGAGCCAGCGACGTTCCGGGGCTGTGAGTTCTGCTCCACGTAGAAGGTCGCGAGGTGGAACTTCTTCTTCATGAAGACCATGCCGGTCTCGATGACGCAATCCACGCGGTTGTACGGCATTTTGCCGGCGCCGTTCTGCGTGTCGATAACCAAGTCGACCGCCCACGCACTCTCGATCCGGACTAGCCGAAAGAAGATCGCCTCGCCGGGGGAGCATGCGATCCACCCCGAGGCGTCCATGTTCTGGTCGCAGGCGATGTGATTCGCGACGATGGGCAGCATGGCGTTCTTGACGACCGGCTTGTCGCCCAGGGCCTTCGCCGACTTCCACAGGGCGTCGCGGTCGGCCTGCGACAGGCCCTCGATGTGGTTCAGGGGCAGGCGGCGACAGATCTGCATCCCTGTCAACGGGACCACGATGAATTGCGGGGCCGTGGCGGCGTTCATGGGCAGGGTACCCCGTACTGGTTGCAAAGGTCGGTCGCCAGGGCGGCGGCCCGGCCGAGCTTGTCGATCAGCCCCCGGATCGCTTCCACGTCGGCGGCGTCCTGCATGATGTTACTTAGGGCGTCCTCCTCCGGATTCCGCACAAGGAGTTGGTACACGACCTCGCGGGCGTGGAACATCAGGGTGTGTCGGACGAGTTCGCCGGACTCCGGTTCCTGTACGGTCGGGAACGGCAGGGAGGCCTTCGCGTAGCCCCACGTCCGAAGCCACCGCTTCACCAGGCTCTCCAGGTAGCGGCGAAAGACGTCCTCGACCTCCTTGGGGGGACGGGACTGGGCGTGAATCTCCACGAACACCGTCCGGCAGACCGCCTTGAAGGCCACCGCGACCCAGTTTTTCCCCTGGGAGGCCGGCTCGAATTTCAACTGTTTGATGAACGGATCGAGCCGCTGGATGGCGAAGTGCTCGATGCCTGCGGGGTCGGCCGGGTCGAGAAACTTCAGGTACGCGGAGACGGCGGCCTGGATGGATTGACGGTTAAGCCGTCCGTCCGCGTCATAGTACTCGAGCAGAAGGTCCCGCAGATCCTTGACCCCCCGGAGCAGGTTGCTGCGGCGGACGTACTTGCGGACGTAGAGCTTCGGCCCCTTCTCCTTCAGCAACCCCGCAATCTGCCGAACCAGGTACCCCTGGCCGCGATCCTCCGGGTCGCACAGGGCCTCGACGTTCGCCCGGTACGATTCGACCAGGCCGTGCTTCTCCAACGTCTTATAGCCGACCGCCCCCGGTCGCCCCCACGCCTCCAGCGTCGGTCGGTAATCCGTGTAGATCTCCCCGTACGGGCGTGCGTTGTTGTACAGCGACTCGACGATGCGGCGGCTGTCGAGGAAGCAGACCCGAGCCGGCTTGAGCACCCCGCGGTCGCTCATCTTCTTGAGGACGTTGTCCTCGAGCACCGTCGCGATGTGGTCGCCCTCGAGCTCAGCGGCCTGGGGGCTGTTCCACAGCCGCTTGAGGTCGTCGTTGGTGAAGAAGATGTTCATCCCGTTGATCGCAAGGACCAGCCGATCGCTCAGGTCGCCGAGTTCCTCGGGGTCGCAGTGCTCCTCGACCGGCCCCCACAGCTCGCCGAAGTACGATTTCTTCCCACACAGCACCAGGTGGACGATCAGGTCGAGGCCGTCGTTCCGCAACAGCTCCACGACGATTTGCTGGTTCTTCTTGGCCAGCACGTGCCGAAGAACCTCGTCCTTGTCGCTGCCCCCGCCGATGTTCAAGCCCGGCGTGTCGATGAACGTGAGCCGGGCCACCTGCTCGCTGTTGGCCGGGCCCGCCCATTGCTCGAGTTGGGAGAAGGAGTCACGCAGTTCAACGTCCTTGATGACCGCCCGCAATTGCAGGGCGTGGAAATTCTGGCCGTCGAGGCTGAGGGCAGTCTCTCGGGCCACCTTGTCCGAGTCTTCCTTGACGGTGAGCGTGCGGATCCGCTTCTCGTCGTCCCGCTCTTGGGGACCAAGTCGGTACGCCCGCGGGAGCGGCCGCAGCTGCTGTCGGAGTCCGAACTTGAACTGCTGAACCAGGCTTCGATCGAACCGGGCATCGCTGCCGTCGATCTCCACGTGGTCGGCGAACGAACTCACCTTGATCCCGTGCCGGTCGTTCTCATGCCGGGCCGAGTTCGCCAGCCGGGTGATCTGCTCCATGTCCCACGAGTGAACGTCAACCTCGGGGTACTCCGGGCTGTCCCGCTCGGCCTTTCGGATGATCAGGGCCTGCGAGGTCGTGTCCGTCGTCGCCGTCTGCAGCCACTTCCGCTCCGCCAGCTCCGGGAACATCTCCGCCAGGATCGACGTCTTGCCGTCGCCGCTCGACCCGATGAAGGCGCAGACGAACTCGGGCGGGAAGTCGGACTGGATTCGCGGGGTTTGCGCGAGCCTCACTAGCTCGTCAAACTTGCCCTTGGATGCCTCCGACCCCGCGTAGACCCTCTCAAAGCTGAGCGACTTCGTCTGGATGCCTTCAAACAAAATGCTGAGCGATTCGAGGAAGGCCGCCCGGACCTGGTGAACCCGTCCGATTAGAGCGTCGTCGATCATGGTCCCCCTCGATTCGGACCGAACCGGCCGTTGAATGCCTCGGACAATTGCTTGAGCTGGGTCTCGTATTGGTTTTGCGGCTGGGCGGAGCCCGTCTGGTCGAAGAGACGAGGTGTGGTACTGTTGAGCAAGAACTCGGCGCCCCCGAATTGCTGCCGGATGCTTGCCTTGTTGGTCACCATGCCTTGAATGGTGCCGTCCTCGCCGTCGGTGATGACGACCAGGGTCGTCTTCCTGCCGTGTGCCTTGACCTCCTTGGCCGCCAGGTCGATCCCCTTTTGCAGGTCGGTGCCTCCCCCGGCCCGCAAGTTGTGGAGGTAGGCAATCAGTTTACCGCCAACGTCGGGTGTCAACTGTTTCATGCCCCCGAGGACGCTGTGGGCCCCGCTGTCGTACGTGATCAGGTCGACAAAGCACTCCTGCTTGTTGGCCAGGCGCTCATCGAACAAGCGTTGGGCCTCGTCCCGAACGTTCGGGAAAAACGCCTCCATGCTGCCGCTCTTGTCGAGCAGGATGACCAAGCTGTCCGTGTCCACCTTCGTGCCGAAGAGGTCCGCGGGCTTCGAGTCGGGGGGGGCGGCGGCCGTCGAAGGTGGTCGCGGCGTCGAAGGCCCCTTGCACATCATTGGGACCAGGGCGAGCAAGCACAATGCCACCAAGCCGATCAGAATCAGCAGCCATGGGAGTTTTTTTCGCTGCAACCGCACCTTGCCGGCCCATTCCGACAGCCCGCGGAAGCCGCCGTTCGGATCGAAGTGGAATGGAGATTCGACCCGGAACCCCCCCCGCTTCATCGCCGAGGCGATCTGTCGCTGACACTCCCGGGCGGCATCGCCCTCGTTCTTGAAACGCCCGTCGGGCGGCACGTATAGCCCGAACCGTGCCCGTTGAACGCCGCCCGGGTCGCGTCCGACGATTGCCTCTGACGAAATCACCGCCCCCGCAAATTGAGGCGTCTTTCGGAGTTCTGTGAGGGACTTGATGAGGCTGACGAGATCGGATTGAACAACCTTCTCGCGTGTCAGGTCGCGGTTGCTCGGGTCTGGCGGCTGCAATCGTACCCCGGAGTACGCGGCCGCGACGTTACCACCGTGCCCCTCCCCGAGCGTCACCCGCTGTCCATCCCACCGACACATGTCCAACGGAAGGAACAGTTCACGAGCGATCGCGGGGTTTTGGAGCGTCCGCCGGACGATCTGGATGTCGATGGGCTGTTGCGGTGAGCTAGCAGAGGGCGATGGCTCATTCATGAAGATTCTGCCTGGTTATCGACAGCCGTCCGTCTCACTGACTTATTAAGCGGAATCTAGTACGTGTGACTCGAATTCTGTTCTGCTGTCGCCTTTTCACGGAATGTTCTGCTGGTCAACGGCCAGTATCTTCAGCGACCCATCATTAGTCAAGCAAGAATGAAATTTTCAGGGGAAAAAGAGTGGAAGGCCCTCGTGTTATCCGGACCTAGATTGATGGCTAAACGCGTAATCATTGCCGTCGCCATGCCGAAGATTCTCGGGCAGACTGTCCACGTGCCCGCCAAAAATGCCGAGGGGATAAACCCCAGTGCATGATGCTCCTGAACGACCCGGGCCAGTTTAGGCATGGAGGTCAGATCGTCTGCGGCAAAGTAGGGAGTCCACCATGGACGCCGACAAAGCTCGCAGAATGCACGCACTCGTCACCCAACTCACCGAAGCCCTGATGACTGCCGCCATCTGCGCGCAAGAAATCCAAGTCGCCGTGCGAACCGAAATCGCTGACGCGGAACTCGGCCATTCCCGCAACGGGATGGTACCGAGGCCATCGGATTCGATGGAACGTCCGCTGCTCGATGAATCCACGCTCTCGGTGATCTGGAAGGGCAAGACTCTGCGGCTGGGCAATACGCTTACATTTCGATTGTTGGAACGTCTGGCCAGGTGTCCGAACCAGTACGTGACGCATCTGGATCTGCTTCGAGACGTGTGGGAGGACGAGTTGTTGTCCATCGCGAGCATCCGCAGCCTCGTTCGGGAGCTTCGCCGCAAACTCAGCAACGGCGGCTTGACCGAATTGGCTGCAGCGATTCGTGGTCTGAACGGGCACTACGTGCTAAGCCTGTAACTCTTGGTGGGCCATCGCACACGGATCGCACAGAAACACCCCACCCAATCGCACGAGCCTGGTGCATACTGCCCTGTACCAGGATTGGTGGTGCCGTCACAGGCTCATCCCGAGGAGGAGGAACCATGCCAAAAGGCAACGAACCAGGTCGACGGGGCAGCAATGAACACGGCCAATCAGCAATCGTGGTGGGTGAAGGAGCAAACGGCGGCACCGCCTCCCGTGCCGCGACTTCGCGGCGTCGCGTACTACCGCCACTCGGCGAAGGACCGGCAGGAGAACTCCGTTGCCATCCAGCAGGAACTCGTCCAGAAGTGGGCGAAAGAGAATGGCGTCGACATCATCCATGAATTTGCGGATCGCGGAAAGTCCGGGCTGACGGCCGAAGGTCGCGACCCGAAAAACCCCGAGGAAAACGCACATTCTGACAATGGCGATAGTAAGCCAGGCCGAACGGATGACGCCGGGGCTGAGGCGGCTGGAATGGGCCGTGATGCCTACCGCAAGGCAAAAGAAATCACCTCACCACCAGGATCACCTCGAGGATGATCACCTCGAGGACAGGCTCACCTCGAGGATGCTCACCTCGCGGGCCGGATCACCTCGAGGACAGACTCGCCTCGCCACCAGGATCACCTCACCACCAGGATCACCTCGAGGACAGACTCGCCTCGCCACCAGGATCACCTCGCCACCAGGATCACCTCGAGGACAGGCTCACCTCACCACCAGGATCACCTCGAGGGCCTGCTCGGGGATCCCGGCCGCATGGTCCCGGCGGGGGTTCGTTTTGGCGGGGCCGGGAAATGTTTTCGGCGGGTGTAGTACACCCGGAAGGGGGTAAAAGGGGGTATTTAAGGGACAATCAAGTAGGCGGCCGAATGTTCAAAACAGACTAGAAAACACGGGGAATACCGTCAAAAACAGCACTTTCTAAAAACGCCCGGATACAATTAGAAATCCGTTGCTCTATCCAGCTGAGCTACGGGGCCGTTTCAGAAACTCTAGACATCTTTCCACACAGGCAAGTACT
>SIAJ01000031.1 GCA_009691845.1 Gemmataceae bacterium | reverse complement strand
CGTGCCACATTTTGGGCAGTACACCTCGCGGGTGACCAAC
Source organism: Gemmataceae bacterium (assembly GCA_009691845.1). GTDB lineage: Bacteria > Planctomycetota > Planctomycetia > Gemmatales > Gemmataceae > SIAJ01. The sequence continues at coordinate 54,408 of SIAJ01000031.1, read as the reverse complement.
CCACGTTCCAGATCCCCCTTCATATCGCGTGCCGTCAAATAGCGGTCGCACACTTCCTGCGACAGGTTTATCGAAAGGATTTCCCAGAACCAGCGGTCGGCCTCCGGATTGGTCGCAAGCTGTTTGGTTAAATCGTAGCCGGTAAAGTGGCCATCCGGAGCCTTTCCCGTGGCCAGGTGGTACAAGGTCCCCGCGAGTGCGAAGAGGTCGCTGCGTGGTTCAGGTTTGCCTGCCACCTGTTCCTGCGGGGCATATCCTTCGGTAAACACCTTCGTCTTGGCGACCATGCGTTCGCGTGGACCCTTGCCCATCTCGCGGGCCGTGCCGAAGTCGATCAGACGGATGCCCTGGCCGTCCGGCTGCAACATGATGTTGTCCGGCTTCAAATCTCGGTGGATCAGCGGCGGATTCATTCGGTGCATGTGGGCGAGTGCCTCGCAAATCTTCGCCCCCCAGGCGGCGACTTGCTTGATGGGGAACGGTTTCGCGTCCGGTTGCTGCAAGCAGCTCAGTAGGTCGCTGCCCGGAATGTACTCGATCACCAAATAGGCGGCACTGCCTTCTTCGATGAAATCATAGAGACGCGGCACGATCGAAATCGCTTGCAAAGCCCCGAGAATCTCGGCCTCGCGGCGAAAGAACTTCTGCCGGATGGCGAACTCTTTCGCATCCGTGGCGATCATCTCCTTGACAGCAATCGGTTCGCCCGTGGCCACGATCGTCGCACGGTAGACCACGCCAAACCCGCCCGTCGCCAATGGCTGTTCGATGCGGTACTTTCCCGCGATCATCTGGCCGACCGCACCGGGCAATGGTGTATTGCAGCGTTGGCACAGACGCTCGCCGGGCGGGTTCAACGTGCCACACGCCGAATTGGGGCAGACGTTGAGCTTTTCCTCCTCCTCGTGTTTGATGGGCTGGAGTGTGACTTGCGGGGTGAGTTGGTAGCCGCAATCAGGGCAGGTTGCCGCGGATTCAGAAACGATCGAGTTGCAACCCGGACACGCACTCGTGGGGGCCGGAGCGATGAAGACGTGCGAACATTTACACTTGACGGACTTGCCCAGGAGGCCGTCCGGGAGTTTCAAGTGTTGACCGCACGCGGGACATGGGACGACCTGGGGCATCAACGCGACTTATTCGAGAGCCACCTTCATGTGTACCGTGCCGATTTGAATCACATCGTTCGCCAACAATTCCTTCATCTGGCCGGGATGAACGCGAGTGCGATTCACGAACGTGCCATTCAGGCTGTTCAGGTCTTCGAGTGTCAGCTTGCCTTCCTCGAAGTGAATCACGGCATGTTGCCGCGACGACCATATGCGATCCGCCGCTTCTTGATCCTCGATGTCGATGTCGACTGGCATATCGTCGGTGCGGCCGATGTAGTTCTTCCCAGGAAAAATCGGGTAGAGTGCATCGACGCGCTGGCCACGAACCACGATGAGCTTCGGATTCGGGCTGGCTGACGACTGCGCCAGTGGTGGCTCGGCTGTGGGGTAATCATCTTCAGCCGGCCCGCCGATCTGTGCCAGGATCGCGCCGGACAGTTCTATGGTCGGGTATTCCGAGGGAAAAAGAGGTGGTTGCGGGCTGACCGGGACAACCGGATGATCGTCGCTCGATGGCGACGACGGCAGACCCTGTTCGACCTGTGCCGCGATCTTGATGGTCGGAGTTTCCTCGACCGGTTCGAGCAGAATGGGTTCCTCGACCGGTGGCGTGAAAACGGATTCGGTCATAAGTGGCGAGGTCGGCGCGACAGCCGGCATTTCCAGGTCGGCCTTGCAGGTCTCGCAGAAAAGGACGCCATCTTCGTTGGCGGCACCGCAAGCAGGACAGATCATTGGCGGTCACCTCGGTGTGGGATGTTCAGTTCGTGCTTGATCCGGTCTCGTCGGCACTACGGGCCGCATCGTCCACGGCCAGCATCGTCTTCTTCGACACCCGTCCGCCACCTTGCAGTTCGGAAAGTACCTGTTGGGCCAGCATGGTCTTCCTCGCGCCGCGTGGCCCAAGTACTTCGCCCTTCTTGGCAATTTGCTCGGCCACGCGTTTGATGTCGTCCGGCGACTCGGAGGCAATCGCCTGTTGCAGGTTCGCGTTCAGCTCGTAAATCTGCACCTCATCGATGTGCCGGGCAACCTCGGCATTCACATAGCCGTGCCCCGCAGTCGTGTACGTCATCTCGAGCGGCACCACGCCGGTCGAGAGCACTTGCCCATCACCCAGATCGTACTTCACTTCAACCTGGGCCACGACATATTTTCCGTCGGGCCGACGCGGCAAACTCAAATCGAGAATGTACTTCGTCTGGTGCGATCGCTCAAGCGATCCTAGCACGCCAAACGTGAAACGCTCGTCGATCGTGTTCAGCGGAACCTCACGAATCTGCGGCGTGACCTGGCGAACCCGCTTGACCTTCACGTCCTTGACCGGCTTGATCTCCAGGTTCACGTTCACGAAGGTCGTGTCGGCCAGGCGATCGAACTCCGCGAGGAACACACGCATGGCCTCATCGGTTTTCTCGGCCTCGATGTAGTACCAGCGGCCATCGCTCGCCTTGGCCATGTCCTTGATCAGCCCGCTATTCCACTCGGTGCCGACGCCCATGATCGTGAAGCGGACTTTCTTCTCCCAGGCCTGACGGGCGAGTTCGCGGCAGTTCATCTCGCCGGAGGTTTCGCCATCGGTCAGCACGACCACTTGCAATATTCGCCCCACTTCATCCGGCGACATCAGTGTTTGCAAGGCCTGGGTGATGCCTTCGTCCATTGTGGTGCCGGCCTGATCGACGCTGAACTGGTCGATCTTGGACAATGTATCCGCGATCTTCTCGGCCTCGGATGCGGGAGTGGGTGGCAGAACAACTTCGGCCCCGTTGCCGAACGCGATCAAGGCAATGCGGTCGGTCGGCTTCAGCTTGCTGATAGCCGCATTAGCCGCGTCGCGAACGCGATCGAGGCGGGATTTTCCCGTGCCATCGCTCCAGTACATCGAACCGGAAATGTCGATGCACAGTGCAAGCGTTAAGGGCAGGCTCACCCCATCATCCCCGGCGGGAACGATCTTGAGCAGGGCGTAACTCGCCATCGATTCGCCGGGGACGGCAATCGACTGGCGGTGCATCATGCGTTCGAGCACGAGCCGCGGTGCTGGCATGGGTGGGATCCGAAGGTCGAGAGTGGTCTACTTAGCCGAACTATTTCAACCAAGCCCCGTCAGCAAGCGGAAAATTCCGCGTAGGGCACGGTTTTCAGCAAGTTGGGGCAGTCGCCCGATACCCGCTGCATAGTCGTGTATAATCACAATTCCTGTGGAAAAAGAGAACTCCATGGTCTTGCTGGAATCACCAGAGCGAACGACTCGCAAGTTGCCATCCTTGCCGGTCCGCCCCTTTTCCGTGGCGGAGTACCACCGGCTACTTGCGGTTGGCATTCTCAAGTCGGGCGACCCGTACGAATTACTCAACGGCTGAATCGTACCCAGGATATCGATCAATCCTCCGCACAACCAAGCGGTCGCCTACTCAATCGCTGGTTTGCCCGCATCCTGAGCGACGACTGGGTCCTTCAAGTTCAAGGGGCGATCACGCTCGCGAAGAGCGAGCCCGAACCGGACATCGCCATCGTCGCAGGCCCGGAGGATCGTTACGACGGCCTGAATCCCGGCGGTCACGATTCGCATCTCATCGTCGAGGTTGCCGACACATCGTTGTTCGAAGATCGAGGCGTAAAGCTACAAATCTACGCCGAAGCCAAGATACCGATCTACTGGATCGTCAATCTCATCGATCGACCGATCGAAGAGTACACGCAACCACGCGGTGGAAAGAAGGCGACGTGTCGTTTTCGGAGAGAGCGAGTCTATTCCTGTTGTTTTGGGTGGGACGCGAGTGGCACTCCTTCGCGTTAGCGATGTTCTTTCATAAGTCCGCTCAAGATCGCGTTGGCACACGCTTTTCACCGTTCTCCTTTGGAATATAAGTCCTTGTCCTTTTACTCCGCACTAGTGCGGGCCGCAAATACCGAGTTACGCAACCCGACGCCCGAGAGAGCCCGGGTATTGTTCGACCAACTTGGCCTGATCCGTCCTGACGCTCCCGACTATGGAGTAGAACACGGGCTGGATAACTTGGCAGCAGATATCACAGCCTTGTTCGAAGATCATGCTGCTCAGAACGAGAACAAGAATTTTTTCGCGCCAGACAGCATTGGGCTTTACGAGAAAGTCGAAGTTCAGGGACAAGACTGTGGCTACACTGGAAAGAGATGGTCGGTCCGAATTCATGGAAATGGTTATCTGTTCCCTTGGGACTTAGGAACAGTTCGTGCTCGCATCATCGCTAATGCGAAGCTAGAGCGGCTGCGGATCGCGATGCGCGAGCAGTTTGGCGGGCAGTTTCGTTGGCCATTCCGAAGACGGGCCTTGCGTGAACGGCTGATTGACGGCGAAGACGGGTGGGTTTGGTTCATGAGTGAGTCGCTGTAGCTTGAGTCCTTGAGTGCCATGCCCAAGGCTTTGCGTGGGCATGGAAGGCGCTTTCACCTTCCACTGCTCGTTCTGGATCAACGCGATCGCACACATGCCCACGCAAAGCCGTGGGCATGGCACAGCAGTACAGACAATTTTCGCCTTGAGACCGAGGAAAAACAAATGACCGCCCAAGACATCCTCGCCGAACTCAAGAAGCTCGGCAACGAAAAGACCAAGAAGATGTGGATGAACCAGGGTGCCCAGGAGTCGTGCCTCGGCGTCAAGGTCGAGGACATGAAAAAGATCCAGAAACGCGTCAAGACGGACTATCAGCTCGCTCTGGATCTTTACGACACCAACATCCCCGACGCGATGTACCTTGCCGGTCTGATCGCGGACGATGCGAAGATGACCAAGAAAGACCTGCAAAAATGGGTCAAAAACGCCAACTGCAACTGGGTCACGGAATACACGGTCCCGTGGGTGGCCTCTGGTGGCCCGCATGGCCGCGAGATGGCCTTGAAGTGGATCGCGTCCAAGGACGAATCCATCGCCTCGTCCGGCTGGCAGACTTACAGCAGCATGGTCGCCATCAAGGAGGACGCGGACCTCGACCTTGCCGAGATCAAGTCGCTGCTGCAGCGCGTGGCGAAGACGATCCACCAGCAGCCCAATCGCGTCAAGTTCGTGATGAACGGTTTCGTCATCGCCGTCGCCTGTTATGTGAAACCCCTCCACAAAGTCGCTGTCGATACGACTAACGAAATCGGCAAAGTCGCCGTCGACCTGCTCGGGGCGTGTACGATTCCGTTCGCGCCGGACCATATCAAGAAATTCGAAGCCCGCAGTGCGATCGGCAAGAAGCGCCAGTCGCCGAAGTGTTGATCGTGAGGAGAGCCGGGTACGCGGAAGGGATCTGCGGCCCGGTTGGTCTACTTACTTCTTCTTCGTCAGTTCAACGACCTTGCCGGCCTTGTTCGTGATCGTCATCCGTTTGAAGGCCGTCGTCTTGGGAGGGCGAGGCTTTGAAATACCGCCGCGCTGACATCGCCCACGCCACTCCCAAATAAAAAGCCGGGTAGCTGGCCGATGCGACAACCATTTCACGCGGTATTCCGTGTTCCCACTTGCTGAGGAGAACAATCAGCCCCAGCACCGCCGAGGGCAGGCTGAGTAAGAGCATCAGCCGATTCACTCGTCCAGGCTGCGTCGGATACGGGTATCGGCTCGGGACGAAGGTGAGCAGCGCCAGGATCAAAATCAACCCGACCGCGAGTTCGCCGGTGATCGGCAACGCGTACAGATAGAACGCGACGATATTCCAGTACGACGGGAAGCCGAGAAACGCACCATCGGCCGTCTTGATGTCCGACTGGCAGAAGCCGTAAGCACTGGCGCCGAGTGCGACGAGCAGCACCCAGCCATCGCCTTCCGGCAGTAACTCGGCCCGGTCGATCAAGAGCAATGGCACGCAGGTGTACATCAGAAAATCAACGAGATCATCGAGCCGGCGGCCATCGAAACTGGGAAGCGCTGCTCGAATCCGGACCGCACTTGCCAGCGTTCCATCGGTCGCATCGATGAACATGGCCACCAGCATCAGCAAGAAACAGGTGCGATAAGTGTCCGGCGTTCGCTCCGTTTGCAAAAGAAGCGACACAATCCACGCGGCGAGCAGCAGCCCGCAGCCGGTGTAGCAATGGACGGCCCAGCCGAGAATTTTCCGAACGGTTGAGACGCCGGGGTCGTTCATGTCCCGCCTCCGCGTCGCCGCAAAACGTAACACACCGCCCCGATGGCCAGCAGCCCAGCAGTGAAGACCAACGCGCCATGAAGCTGATACCACTCGGTCCCATACAGGCGTTCGCGTGGCCAGCCGATGTTCACGATCAAGACGATTCCCCAGATGACCGCACAGGCGTTCACGAGCAAGCCCCATCGACCCAAGAACGAGTCGCTCGTCGCCACTCGCCCACGCAGGCGCTTCACCAACAACGGCCCGGTCGTGAGCAGATAAGCCAGGTTGGCCCAGACGATGCTGACGCACACAAGGGCCGTCATGATCTGCTCGAAGTTCATGTTGAACAGCAGCAACGCACAGCCGAGCAAACCAACCACGATGGCCGCGGTGTGCGGCGTGCGTTGCTCCGGATGGACCTTGCCCAGCCACTTGGAAAAGGGCACGGCCCGATCGCGAGCCATGGCAAACAAGATGCGTGAAGTATTGGCATGAACGGCGAGCGTGCAGATGAAAACCGCGACCACGGAAGCCGCGATGAAGACCTTGCCGAGCGAATCGCCCAGCACTTGCTTGATGAGATACGGCAAACCCCCAGCCCCATCGGACAGGAGCGGATCGGCGAGATTCGGCGCTCCCGTGAGTGCGACGAGCAGCAGAAGTGCTCCGAGGCCAAACGCGGCCGCAAGTGCTTGAAGTATCGCCCGCGGTGCCCGGCGGCGTGGCTCGACGGTCTCCTCCGCCAGCGTCCCCGCCGTGTCGAAGCCGTACATCACATAGGCGGCCATGACCGCTGCCGCGAGAAACGGCCCGAAGAATCCGAAGCCATCCGACGCTGCACTTGCTTGCACTTCGAAAACGATTTCGGGACCGCGAACAGCATGAACACCAAGCAAGACGATCAGCAGCACGGCAGCGATGAGTTCCACAATCACGCCCACGTTCATCACCAGAGCAAGCCAGCGTGTTCCGAGTACATTGATCACCGTGCTAATCGCGATCAGGATCACGCCGAGCAGTGCAGCATTACGGGCCGGAGTCTCGAGAATCTGAAACCCGGACCAGACTGCTGGCAGAACGATCTGCCAGGCCAGCGCCACGGCCGCAAGTGTGAAGACCAGCGAGGCAAAATAGACCCAGCCCGTCAGCCAGCCGAGAAACGGCGAGCCAGCCCGGCCGGCCCAGGCATAGACACCGCCACAAAACGGATAGCGGCGTGCGAGGTCGGCAAAGCACAAGGCAAGGCAGAGTTGCCCGACGAACACGACCGGCCAGGTCCAGAAGAACGCCGGCCCCGCCTCGCGAAAACCCAGGTGAAAGTTCTGCACAATGCCAGTGAGAATCGACAGGTACGAAAAGCCCGCGGCAAACGCCGTGAAGCTGCCCAGCCCACGACGGAACTGCGGCAGGTAGCCGGCCTGGGCTAATTCGCGGTCGTCGTCGGCCGAGACCGGATTGGGCATGGCGAGTGGATGGCGTTTAGGATTGATGAAGACGAAGTCTTTGTTTTATCAGTTCGCGTCCGACTGGGTGAGCGTGCTTCGTTTGGCGTTCGAGCCGCTGGCTCCAACGCCAAAGAGGCAGTCCGAATAATTCCGGAAAAATCTCCCAAATCGACTTACGTTTTGGAGGGCTCCGCGCTATTACATGTGATGGATTTGGTGGTCGGTCGGCAAAATGGCTCGCTTGCACCAAATTGCACCATTCGTGCAAAGATGTGAGTGATGGGCCGACCCGGGATGAGCAAGCCAACCCGCCTTCGCTAGGATATTCGCCATGCGTACACTCTCTCTCCTCCTCGCGTTTGCTTCCCTCGTCGCCGCCGCCGAGCCGACGAAGACGAAGAAAATCGTCCTTATTGCCGGGCCCATCGACGGTGGGCATCCGGCGGGCACGCACGAGTACGAAAAGACGGTGCGCGCTTTCAAGCATTGCCTCGACAACGCCTCCAACGTGAAGGGCGTCAAGGTTGAAGCCCATCTCAAGGGCTGGCCCGAGAAGCCGGCAACGCTCGACGACGCGGACACGATTGTCATCGTTGCCAGCGGTTCCGACCGCAAAGAGAGCGATCATCCGTTGCTCGTCGGCGATCGCCTGGCCGTCATCGAAAAGCAAATGAAACGGGGTTGCGGTCTGTGCCTGATTCACTGGGCCACGTTCATGCCGAAACGGGCGAACGACAAAACCCTCGACTGGGTTGGCGGCTACTTCGATTACGAATCCGGCCCGGCGAAGAACGGCTGGTACTCGAAGATTCAGACCGTGACCGTAAAGGCACTGCCTCAGAAACATGCGATCACGACGGGCATGACGCCTTTCGAGATCAAGGACGAGTTCTATTACAACATCCGCTTCCGCGAACGCGATCCGGGCCTGACGCCGATTCTGACGGTGCCGATCAACAAGGAAGGCGAGCAAACCGTGGCCTGGGCAGTCGATCGCAATTTAGGCGAGCCGGGTGGCGTAAGCCCCCGGAGTAGAGGTTTCGGCTTCACCGGCGGGCACTTCTTCGACAACTGGAAGAACGACAACTTCCGCAAAATGGCCCTGAACGCGATTCTGTGGACCGCGAAGGTCGAAGTTCCCGAAGGGGGAGTGAAGTCCGAGTTTCCCGGCGAACGCGAGATCGGGCTCGTGACCATCGGCAATCCGTCGCAGGTGCTGATTCTCACGGGACACGATGGGCCGTTCCACAACTGGCGCGAGACAAGCCAGATGCTGAAGCTCGTCATCGAACGCGATTCCCGGCTGCGTTGCCGGATTGTGACCGACCCGGAATTCCTGGCCCGCGAGGATCTGCTCGCTTACGACCTGATCGTGCAGAATTACTGCAACTGGGAGAAACCAGGCCTGAGCGACGAGGCCAAGAAGAATTTCTTGAAGTACCTCGAAAGTGGACGTGGGCTCGCGGTCATTCACTTCGCGAACGGGGCGTTTCATCCATCGTTGCCGAAAGCGGCCGAGGGCGATTGGCCGGAATATCGCAAGATCGTTCGCCGAGTGTGGGATCACGGCAAGGGCCTGAGCGGGCACGACGCGTTCGGCAAGTACACGGTGAACATCGCCGGCGACCATCCCATCACGGCCGGCATGAACGCATTCGAAACCGTTGATGAGTTGTACTACAAGCAGCAAGGGGACGAAACGCTGAAGCCGCTGGTGACCGCGAAATCGAAGGACACGAAGAAGGACGAGCCACTGGCCTGGGCCTACGAGTACGGCAAAGCCCGCGTGTTCCAGACGGTGCTAGGTCACGCCGCCGAATCCATTAAGGGAGACGGCCCCGCAACGCTCATTCGCCGCGGATGCGCCTGGGCCGCTAACCGCGAGTTGAGCCCGGAGAAACCGCCGCTCGCGGCGAAGCCCCTCGCACCCAAATTAACCTTCGTCGACGGCAAATTCGGCAAAGCCCTCGACGTCCGCGTGCTTCCCGCGAGCATCGAGCAGGACGAACGCTTTCGGCGGACGCCGTTCACCATCGAATGCTGGGCGAAGCTGAACTCGAAGACCGGTTTTAACGTGATCGTCTCGTGCGAACCAAAATCGAGCAGCCAACACTGGGAGATTTACAGCTACGCCGCGAGCGGCGTGTTTAGCGCGTATTTGCCGGGCACTGTGCAGGGTGAGATCAAATCGAACGTGGATATCTGCGACAACAAATGGCATCACTTGGCCATGACATACACCGGCAAAAAGGTCGGACTGTTCGTGGATGGGCAGCAGGTGAAGGAACAGGCCATCTCGGATCTGCAGCAGCGCAAGCCCGAGCCGGGTCCGCTGGTGATCGGCGGAGCCTATCACGGCGACCTCCGCATCGGCTGCGATGGCCTGATTGACGACGTTCGTTTCTCGAACGTCGTTCGCGAAGTCGCGATGCCGAAAGCCGCGCTCGAGCGCGACGCCCAGACGGTGAGCCTGTGGAACCTCGACGGCAACGAAGGCATCTCGGCCGACACGAACTGGACGCCGCCCGTTTCCGCCGGCGCAAAGGAACCGTGGGAACTGGAGAACGACAAAGACTGGGTCGATGCCCGCTTCGCGAAGACAGACACAGGCCCCTATCTGAACGCGACCATCGATTACGAAGGCCCGAAGGGCAAGGTGCGAGCGTACAAAGGCACGGCCATCAAAGTGGGCGGCGTTGGCGACAAGGGCGAAGCAACGGTGCTGTTCGACCGATGTTCAATGAAGTTCCTGGCTGGTTGGACGGGCGGCTTCTTGAATCACTCAAGCCGAAGATTTGGGTTACTCAATACGCCGACACCATCTCCCGACGCACAAATGATCTTTCGGAACATGGCCGGCGTTGGCTGGGCAGATCCTTCCGGGAACGGGGACCTCGGGGAGCATAGGCTCACTGCCCCGCTGCCTAAAGAATGGTTCAAGTATCAGGGATTGTACGTGCATGGGAACAGGACGATCCTTGGTTATACGGTTGGCTCGACCGATGTTCTCGATTCGCCGAGCTTGATCGAAGTAGCCGGAACTAAGTGTTTGGTTCGCACATTGCGTATCGGACCTACTTCGAAGTCGGAGACTGTGGCTGTGGGCCGCTTACCGAAAGCATTTGATGCGATCACCCGAACCGCCGACGTTCAGATGATCGACTGTTCGTTGCCAAAGAAAGGCTTCGCGATCATCGCTTGTAAGGCCGATCCGAAAGTGGCGACACTTCATGCTGACAGGGAAGGCGAGGTTCGCCTCACTTTCGGAGAATCGAAAAACGCACGAGTCGTGAGGCTTGTCTACGCATACGGCGAGAGTATCGAGCACCCGAAGTTCCGCAAGGCACTCGAAGAGCTTCCCGCGGCAGAAAACCCCGAGCAGTTTACGAAAGCTGGTCCCGCTCGCTGGACCAAGCCCATCACCACCCAACTCGAACCCGGCAAGGACACCGGCGGCCCGTTCGTTCTCGACACGCTGCCGCTGCCTTACGACAACCCGTACAACGCGTTGTTCTTCGTCAGTGGCGTTGATTTCCTGCCGGATGGCCGCATTGCCATCTGCACCGCTCACGGCGATGTCTGGACCGCGAAGGAAAAGGGCACGACAATGGAGTGGCATCGCTTTGCCACCGGGCTTTATCAGCCGCTCGGCCTGAAGGTCGTGGATGGCAAGATTGTGGTGGTCGAACGCGGACAGCTCACTCGGCTGCACGACAGCAACAACGATGGCGAGGCCGACTTCTACGAATGCCTGAACAACGACTGGCACACCGGCGGCGGCGAGCATTCTTACGACACCTGCCTCGAAACCGATCCCGAAGGCAATTTTTACTTCTTCAAAACCGGCGACGATCACACACCTACCGGCGGCACGCTGCTCAAGATTTCCAAGGACGGCAGCAAGTCGGAAATCTTCGCCACCGGCTTCCGACATCCGATTGGGCTTGGAATGTCGCCCGATGGCAAAATCTCTGGAGCCGATCAGGAAGGCAACTGGATGCCGGTCACCCGGCTCGACATGTACAAGAAAGGCGGCTTCTACGGCGACATGCGGACGCACCATCGGGCCGAGCCGCCGAAGATTTACGACGAGCCGCTGATGTGGTTGCCGAAGGAAGCCGACAACTCGGCCGGCGGCCAGGTGTGGGTGCCGAAAGGCCAGTGGGGCGCACTCGGCGGGCACATGCTGCACCTGTCGTATGGCCGTTGCAAGGCCTACGCGATCCTGCCCGATGGCGAGAAGTCCCAGGCCGGGGCCGTCGATCTCGGCTTGAAGTTCCTCTCCGGCTCCGCACGCGGACGGTTTCATCCCATCGACAAGAACTTATACGTTGTCGGGCTCGACGGCTGGCAAACTGGTGCCCAGAAGGACGGCAGTTTGCAGCGGGTGCGTTACACGGGCAAACCATTCACAACGCCCGTGGCGTTTAGCGTTCACGCCAACGGCGTGAACCTCAGCTTCAATCAACCGATCGACGCGAAGAGCCTGGCCGACCTCACCAACTTCAAAGTGGGCCGCTGCAACTACGTCTGGAGCGCGAATTACGGCTCCAAAAACTGGTCCGTACTCGATCCCAAGAAAGAAGGCATCGACAACGTGCCCGTAACGGCGGCGACGTTGAGCGAAGATGGCAAGACCGTGACATTGAAATTCGATCAGCGTGCGGCAATGCACGTGAAGATTGAGTATGAGGTGAAAGCGGCGAACGGGGCCAGCTTGAAGGGGGCAGTTTACACGACGGTCCGTGAAACAAAGTAGTCGACACACGGAGTGTGCCGACAGGAAAAAGGGGTGAGCGCTTGCCAGCATCGACGCCAAGCCCTTCACCGCTGGCCCCTCTCCCCGAAGCGGCGCGGGGGGAGAAAAACAAACGGTTGTTCCAACGGCGTCTCTTCCGCCTTCTGCTGGTCGTCGCTTCTCTCCTGGCCCTGCTCACCGCCCGTCCCTATGCCGGCGGCTGGAACGACAGCAGTCGTCTCGCCACCGTCGAATCGCTCGTCGATCGCGGCACATTTCAAATTGACGAATCGATATACGTTGACACCTCTCGGGCCGCTCGCCCCCCGTTTGATGAGGTAGCCGAGTCCTACGCCAGGTATGGGACCAAAGACAAGATGCTCATCGATAGGCATTTCTATTCGGACAAGTCTCCGGTACCGGCCGTGTTGATGGCGGGGGTTTACCAAGTTCTCAAGTGGTGCGGACTGAACGCGAGCGAACGGCCCGACTGGTTTGCTCGCCTGATGACCTGGCTATTCGCGGGCGCGCCGTATGTGTTCGCGGTGTGGTGCGTGGCCCGGACTGCTCGACATCTGGGAGTGCCGCCGCCCTGGAAATTGTTGCTGACCGCGAGTTTCGCATTCGGCAGTTTGGCGACGTGTTATGTCCAGCATGTGAATGCCCACATCTTACTGTTGGGTGTCGCGGCGGGGTTGTGCGAGGCACTGACGCGGCCGCCGATGGTGGGTTCCGCAAAACCTTCACCCACCCTACGGATGATCTGGATCGGCACGCTGGCGGGCTTCGCTTACACAGTCGACCTGGGTGCAGGTCCTCTTCTCACAGCGTCGGTTGGTTGCTATCTGTTGTGGCGACGCCGGATTCAGGAGCCTGACGCGCAAGCGAAGGAAGACTACGGCGAAGTCTTGAAGTCTGAAGTGAAGTGCAACCAAATTCCTTCGCTTGCGCTTCAGGCTCCAGCACATTGCATGAGCATTCTAATTTTCGTGCTGAGTGCATTGCCCTGGATCGTCGCTCATCACGCGTTGAACTATGCGATTGCCGGCACGATCGGCCCTGGCAACGCAAGGCCCGAGTACTTCGCTTGGCCTGGTTCCGGTTTTGACTCATCGAACATGACCGGCTCGTGGAATCATGCATCGCCAGAACGTGCGGCGTTGTACGCACTCGAATTGCTGGGCGGCAAGAAGGGTTTTTTGCTCTTCACGTTGCCGTTGGTGCAGGCGATATTCGGAGCGTACTGGCTCCTCAAATCTCCCCCTCCCCGAAGCGGAGAGGGGAGAGCACGACCGTCGCTCATCGCTCTCACCGCCTGGGCAATCGGCACCTGGCTGATCTACGCGGCCACGTCGCGGAATTATTCCGGTATGTGTCAATCGGTTCGCTGGTTCGTGCCATTGCTTGCACCTGGCTTCGTTGCGTTGATGATTCTCACTCGCGATTATCCCCGCTCGCGGCAACCGCTGGCCGTGCTGATCGCAGGCGGGTGTTTGCTGAATTTCGAGTTAGTCGCACGCGGTCCGTGGAATGGGCGCGTTCCCTGGCTGTTGTGGCCCGTAGTTGGGCTGACGCTGACCGTCTGGGTTTCGCTGTGGGTGCTTGAGTTCCGAAGCTGGCGGCGAATCAGCCGACTCACTCCAGGAGTGCGGACGGAGTGAACGGGTACGTCGGGGTGGCGGTACGCGATCTTCCCGGCCAACTTGCGGGCCGGCATTACAACGTCCGTGACCAGCAGGTCGATGTGGGCCTCGGGGGAATCAACCAACCGTAAAGCTTCCTTGCCACTGGGCCGAACTTTTCCGTCCAGCATCAGTAAAGAGGGCATTGCCGTCCTTCGTTCTGAACGCAAGATGACCAAGTGAAGATTCCATCCCCGGAGACTCTCATGAAGACGACACCGAGCCGCCGACAATTCCTGGCTGCCAGTGCACTCGCTGCATCCGGCCTACCCGCCACAGCCCATGCCCAGGTTAGCAAGACCGTCGCGAAAGCCCCGCCGTTCAAATTGGGGATGGTGACCTACAACACCGGCGCTCAATGGGACTTGCCGACGCTCTTGAAGGTGTGCAAGAGCACGGGCATTGCTGCCGTGGAATGTCGGACGACCCACAAGCACGGCGTGGAGCCCAGCCTCAACGCCGCCCAACGTGCGGAGGTGAAGAAGCAATTTGCAGGCAGCGGCGTGGTGTTCTGGGGTTGTGGGAGCGTGTGCGAGTTTCAAGCGACGGATGCAGCCGTGGTGAAGAAGAACATCGAGACTTGCAAAGAGTTCGTCGGACTCGTTCACGATCTGGGCGGTTCGGGAGTGAAAGTCCGACCGAATGCTTTGCCGAAAGGGGTCACGACCGAGAAGACACTCGAACAGATCGGCAAAGCACTCCTCGAGTGCGGCAAAACGGCCGAGAGTTTCGGCATCGACATCTGCGTGGAAGTGCATGGCGGCGGGACGCAGGAGCCTGCCAACATGAAAACGATCATGGAGCAATGCGGGCACAAGAGCGTTGGCATCACCTGGAACTCGAACCCTCCGGACGTGAAGGACGGTTCCGTGAAGTGGTCGTTCGAGATGCTCAAGCCGTGGTTGAAATCGTGCCACATCAACGATCTCTACAAGGAGCACACGGGGGCGTATCCGTATCGCGAACTCTTCACCCTGCTACGCGAACATGGCTACGACCGCTACACGATGATCGAAGTGGGCAAGACCCCGCCCGACGTGGCGACGGGTGAAGAGTTCCTGCGGTACTACAAGGCATTGTGGACGGAACTGGCGAAGGGGTAACTCGTGAGCCTTCCGGCCACTGGCCAACTGCAATGCGTGGCAGCTTGAATGCCGTTTTTTGGGGCATCCTTTGGCTGGGGATGTCCAGCTTACTCGCCTTGCGGCCTGCGTTTCGTTCAGCGGCACCGACAGAGGCTCTGGGCATCCCCGTTTTGATTACGGACGACGTGACCCACTTAGTTCCCAAACCGCTCCTGCAACGACATCACACGGAACTCTTGCTGCCTCAGGGCCCGGCAGGCTTGTGCGGCGGCCTCGGCTGCGGACAGCGTTGTGATCGCCGTCACGCGGTGGGCCACGGCTGCGGCGCGGATGCGTGTTTCATCGGTTCTTCGGCCGCGTCCGGTCGGGGTGTTCAGAATCATTTGAATCTCCCCATTCTTCATGCGGTCGAGGAGATTCGGCCGGCCTTCCTGAATCTTGGGAATCTCCGTGACGGGGATCGAGGCCTCGCGGAGTACCTTCGCCGTTCCGCGTGTTGAAAGAAGTTTGTAGCCCATCTCCGCGAATTGACGGGCGATCGGAAGCACATCGGCCTTATCGCGATCAGCAACCGAAATGAAGATCGTTCCCGACGCGGGCAACGGCGCACTCGCTGCCATCTGTGCCTTGGCGAATGCCATCGGGAAGTTATCGTCGATGCCCATGACTTCGCCGGTCGAACGCATTTCCGGCCCAAGAATGATGTCCACGCCGGGGAACTTGTTGAACGGAAACACGCTTTCCTTCACGGAGAAATGCGTCGGCACCACTTCGTCCTTCACGCCGAGTTCGTCGAGCGTCTTGCCAACCATCACCAGGGCGGCCAGGCGTGCCAGCGGAACACCACTGGCCTTGGAGACGAACGGTATTGTGCGGCTCGCTCGGGGGTTCGCTTCCAATACGTAGATTTCCGGCGTCGGCCCGTATGCTCCAGCGACCGCGAACTGGATGTTCATCAGGCCCTTCACCTTCAGGGCGGTCGCCAGCGCCTTCGAGTGCCGCTTGATCTCGTCGATGACCGCAGCCGGTAAACTGTGCGGCGGGATCACGCATGCGGAATCGCCCGAGTGGATTCCGGCCTCCTCGATGTGCTGCATCACACCGCCGATCACAACGCGGTTGCCGTCGCTCAGGCAATCGACATCGACCTCGACTGCGGACTCCAAAAATTTGTCGATCAGGATCGGCCGGCCACTCGATGCCTCGAGCGCGAACTTCGCGAACTTCGCGAACTCGCTTTCGTCGTAAACGATCTCCATGGCCCGGCCGCCCAGCACGAAACTCGGCCGCACGAGTACCGGGAACGTGAGTTTCCTCGCGATGTGCAAGGCTTCCTGCAAATCCTGCGTGGTTCCGCTTGCGGGCTGGCGGATGTTCAACTCTTCAATGAGCTTGCTGAACTTCTGGCGATCCTCCGCCATATCGATGCTTTCGACGCTGGTGCCAATGATCGGCACGCCGAGAGTTTCCAGCGCCTTGGCCAAGTTCAACGGCGTCTGCCCGCCGAACTGCACGATCACGCCCGCAGGTTGCACGCGGTCGCAGATGTTCAACACGTCCTCGACCGTGAGCGGTTCGAAGAACAAATGATCGGACGTGTCGTAGTCCGTCGAAACCGTCTCCGGATTCGAGTTGACCATCACAGTCTCGAACCCATGCGCCCGCAATGCCATCACCGCCTGCACGCAGCAATAGTCGAACTCAATACCCTGGCCGATGCGATTTGGCCCACCACCCAAGATTACGATCCTCGGCTTCCCGCTGAAGGGGCGAATCTCATCATCGAATTGAGGAGTGAGGAGCGAGGCGTGAGGAGTACGGTCGGCACCCCTCACGCCTAACTCCTCATTCCTCACTTGTCGGATCGGTGCCTCGTAGGTGCTGTAGTAGTAGGGCGTGTACGCCTCGAACTCTGCGGCACACGTATCGACGAGCTTGAACACGGCAACGATGCCGAGGGCCTTGCGTTTCTCGCGGACAGCCTGTTCGCTCGTGTTCCAGATATTCGCGAGTTGACGATCGATGAAGCCGTGCTGCTTGGCGGCCAGGAGCAAATCGAAATCGACTTCGTCCAGAGAGGCCGTTCTTTTGAGTCGCTCCTCCATGTGAACCAAGTCGAGAATCTGGTTCAGGAACCAGGGGTCGATATTGGTTCGCATGTGGACTTCTTCAACGCTCATGCCGGCCTTGAAGGCATAACGGACATGCCAGATGCGTTCCGCGTTCGGCATCGCCAGCTTGCCGAGGATCTCTTCCATCGTCGGCTGATCGGCCGTCCCCCAGCGATCGAGCCGATCGCAGCCGAGACCGAAACGGCCAACCTCCAAGCCGCGTAGTGCCTTCTGCAGCGATTCCTTGAACGACCGGCCGATGGCCATCGTCTCGCCGACCGACTTCATCTGCGTCGTCAGAGTCGGATCCGCCTCGGGGAACTTCTCAAAATTAAAACGCGGCACCTTCGTGACCACATAATCGATGGTCGGCTCGAAGCAGGCGGGCGTTTCGCGGGTGATGTCGTTCTTGAGTTCGTCGAGCGTGTAGCCAACCGCAAGTTTCGCGGCAATCTTCGCGATCGGAAAACCGGTCGCCTTCGAGGCCAGGGCACTCGAGCGCGACACACGCGGGTTCATCTCGATGACGATCATCCGCCCGTTGGCCGGGTCCGTAGCAAACTGAATGTTGGAGCCGCCCGTCTCGACGCCGATCTCGCGGATGATGGCCTTGGCGGCATCGCGCATCCGCTGATATTCCTTATCCGATAGCGTTTGGATCGGAGCGACCGTGATCGAGTCACCGGTATGAACGCCCATCGGGTCGAGGTTTTCGATCGAGCAAATGATGACGACATTATCGGCCTTGTCGCGCATCACTTCGAGTTCGTATTCCTTCCAGCCGATCACCGATTCTTCGACGAGCACCTCATGCGTAGGGGACATCTCCAGCCCGTGGCTGACGATGGAGATAAACTCCTCGCGGTTGTAAGCGATGCCACCGCCAGTGCCGCCCATCGTGAAGCTTGGCCGCAGCACGCACGGCAAGCCGATGTCGTCGAGTACTTGCAATGCCTCGGAAAGCGTGTGCGCGACGGCCGACTTGGGAACATCCAGGCCGAGCTTGATCATCGCGTTCTTGAACTTGGAACGATCCTCGGCCTTATCGATCACTTCCGCGTTGGCGGCAATCATCTCGACGCCGTATTTCTCCAGCACGCCGTGCTTGAACAAGTCCATGGCCGTGTTGAGGGCGGTCTGCCCGCCGAGCGTCGGCAACAGTGCGTCCGGTCGTTCCTTCTCGATGATTTTCTCGACGACCTGCCAGGTGATCGGCTCGATATAGGTGCGGTCGGCCATCTCCGGATCGGTCATGATCGTGGCCGGGTTGGAGTTCACCAACACGACCTCGTAGCCCTCCTCGCGCAGGGCCTTGCATGCCTGAGTGCCGGAATAGTCGAACTCACAGGCCTGCCCGATGATGATGGGGCCGGAGCCAATAAGCAGGATCTTCTTGATGTCGGTGCGCTTCGGCATGGATGCAGATTTGTCCGTCAGAGTTCATCATGAGGTACGTTCTCACCAATAGTACGGATGGTGGTAGGGGAACCAAGAGCGCGGAGAAGGTTGCGAGTCGCTTGACACACCGGGTTGTCTCGAAGGGATCGAGAAGGACACTTCTCGTTTAACCTGACAAGATTTGGCCGTCTTGACCCCGGAGGGGTCGTAGATACTAGCCGGTGGTCGAGCGCCAGCGAGACCACCGGAAAGCAAATTAGGCGGACCGACTCCGAAAGGGGTCGTAGAACGCGGCTCCTGATGCGATTGACGTTTTGGGCAGCGCTGTTTTCTACGACCCCTCCGGGGTCGGTGGATTGGAAATCGGGGCTCCCCGTGGTCGAGCTTACGCTCGACCACCGGCTAATTTATTTGACCCCTTCGGGGTCCATCGGGACTGCAGTTTGTCGCATTGAGCGAGAAGTCTCGAAAAAATCAGGCTGAACGTGAGGTGCAGTCGGGACTCATGCTCTCGTGATTATCCTGTTTTGCTCCCCAATAGAGGGCGGGACAATCCGCGTCCATTTTTCCCAAAATAATGCACGAAACCTCCTCGCTGCCGCCACTATTAAGGGAAGGGCTCTCGATGGAGGCGGATCATGCTGCGACTCACGCTGCGAACTTTGCTGGCTTATCTCGACGACACGCTCGAACCGGCACAGGCCAAGGGCATGGGCAAGAAGGTGGCCGAGAGCGAATTCGCCCAGGAAACTGTCGAACGCATCAAGACCGTCACGCGCCGTCGCCGATTATCGGCCCCGACCGTCTTTGCAGACGATTATTCGACCGACCCGAACACCATTGCCGAATATTTGGATAATGTGTTGCCCCCCGATCAGGTAACGCTTCTTGAGGAAGCAGCCCTTGAGAACGATCTGCGGCTCGCCGAAGTCGCGGCCTGCCATCAGATTCTGACGATGGTGTTGGGCGAACCCGCAAAAATCCCGCCGGCCGCCCGGCGACGCATGTACCGGCTCGTGACCGGACCGGAGTCGCTTCCCTATCGGCAACCCGTGAAAAACACTCCAATCGCAGGAATTGCTGCCCCTGCGGAGGTCGACGAATACGCCGATCACGAGGACGACCTGCTCACGACCTTTCTTGGCCCGCGTAAGCTTCTGTGGCTGTTGAGCCTACTGATCGCGGTGAGTTTGCTCGTCGTGGCAATTTGGTTGGCTGTCCCCAAGAATCCGCCGCAGCCGTTCCAGGGCTACATCGCGATGGCTCCGGCCCGCGTCGAGCCCAACCCAACCCCCACTCCCAGCCCCAGTCTGCCGGCACCCAGAGTGGTCGTGACTCCGGAACCGGAATTGAAACCGCCCATGCCCGAAGTGTTGGCACCCGATTTTGTCGGGCCTCCACCACGAGAGATCAACGTTGGCCCGGTTCAAGTCAAGCCGCCGGATTCGGAACGCCGTGTTGTTGCGACATATGACACGCCCACCCAACCCTTACTGTTCCTGAAGCGGGAAACGATCCGGTGGGAGAAAATCGATCCCAGGGAAAGCCGGGTGTCGAGCACCGATATCGTCTTGGCTCTGCCGGGATTTCATCCGGCAATCCTGACCGAGAGCGGAGTCCGCATTCAAATGTGGGGCAGCGTCTACGAGCATCTGCCGCTGCCGCTCGCGGAATCCCGGCTAGCGCTCGCGGTTCCCGCCATCGGGATTGACGCGGAGATCACCCTCTTCGGCGGTCGCATCTTCCTCACGGCCCCGAAAGCCACGAAGCCGACAGTCGTGCGCGTCCGTTTCCGCAATGAAGTCTGGGACGTGACGCTCGCGAATCGGGAGACCGAAGTCGCCATCGACCTGGTCGGCGAACCATCGCGTGGCCCGTTATTCAATCGCGATCTGCCGGAGTCGCCGCGGGCTCTGGTTTATCTCGGCGTCGTCCAGGGGATCGCTTCGGTCCGTTCCGGCTTCTTGCAATCGGGCGATCTCGGCGGCGGTACCAAGTGGAAGTGGGACAGCAAGGGCGGGCCTGCCGCACAGGCGCCCGAAAACGACGCAGATGAAGTCGGCATCCCGAATCGCTGGACCAAGCAAGTCCCCACGACTGCGGCCAGCAAAGAGGCCGTCCCCACGATCACGGAGATGGCACTTCGCATCGGCAGGGCACAAGCCATGTTCGACATCGATCTCAATGCCACGCTGAAGGACCCGAAGGAAACAATCGGCCGGCGCGTTCTCTCGACCTGGATGCTCGGCTCGATGGATAGCCTGTCGTACCTCATCGACGCACTTGAAGCCGATTCAACCCCCGTGCGTGACGCGGCCGCCAAGACCATCCGCCACTGGATCGCCCAGCATCCCAGCCGCGACGCGATCTTCCAGGAAGAACTCGCCATGAAGATCGCGTTCAACGAAAACCAGCGTGCCAACATCATCGGCCTGGTTCGCGGAACCGAACGCCCACCCACGGCCGTGCTGATGGAGCAACTCTTCGATTTGCTGATCAACGAGAAACTGGCCGTCCGCGAGTTAGCCCGGATGCAACTCGCATCAATCGACCCGGCCGGCCAGAAGTCATCGAACTACGACGCCGCCTCCGACCGCAGCGGAGCCCAAATGTCGCTGTGGAAAGCGAACTGGAAACAAAAGATGAAGGGGAAGGGGAAGGAATGAGGCAAGCCGTAAGGGCACCCGGCGTTCAAAACCTGGATCGGACTCTTGGTGCGAATGGAATGCTGGCTTCGACATCACTCCCGGCAGGGTTTCCTCTGCTCGTAGAGTTTCAGGCGATCACGGGCCTGCGCACCTGATTCCTTCGCAAAAGCTGGATTGGCCAGCGCCTGCTTCTGGAACTCGATGGCCCGGTCGAAGTCGCCAGCCTCGGCGTGAGCGGCAGCCAGTGCATCGAGCACGGATGGGTCTTTCCCATCGGTCAACTCGTTCGCCTTCGCTGCGAGCATCAGCGCCCGCTTACCGTCACGCACTTTGTCATCGGTGCAGGTGGCCAGCAACCGGGCCAGGTCGGACATCGCGGCGGCATAACGGGCGTCGAGACGTACCGCTTCATTCAGGTCCGCCACCGCTTTGCGGGGCTCGCCCTTCGCCCGCCAGATTGCAGATCGATCGTGGAAGGCCGGGGCGTAGTGAGGGGCGACGCGGGCCGACTCGGTGTAATCTGCAATCGCCTTGTCCAACTCCCCCTTCGCGTTCCAGGCCATCCCCCGGTTGCGAAGCCCGACGGCGTAGATCGGGTCGAGCTTCACTGCCGTCGTGTAGTCCGCGATGGCCCCGTCGAGATCCTTGTTCGCCCAATGCATCATCCCCCGGATGCCGACGAGGTCCGCATCTTTCGGGGCTAGTTGCACGGCTTCTTCCAGATCCTTCAAGGCGAGATCGGGCTTCCCAGCATAGCGGTTCGCCACGCCACGCCGACTCCAGGCGAACGCATCGCTCGGGTCCGACTTGATCTGCCCCGTGAAGTGCTCCATCGCGTCCGACAGACGCACCCATTCGGACTTCGCCGCCCACCCTTCCTGGCCGGGATAATTCACGCGGATGCGGTCGCCGTCCTCGGCTACCACCGAGTAGACAATGTGCCGGACCGGAAGTGCGATCGCTTTGCCGTCGGCTGTCAGCGATGCTCCGGCTTTCCGGCTCAAGACCTTCTGCCCTAGCCAGGTGTCGGCAGTGAATTTCTGAACGCGTTTGTTGGTCACCTCGCCGACGTACACGTCGCCACGGGAATCGACGCACAGCATGTGCGGCATCTGGAACTGTCCGGGTAGGGTGCCCTTCTCTCCCCATCGGCCAACTGTTTTGCCATCCGGGCCGAGCACTCGAATCCAGCCCGCACGACCATCGGCCACGAATAGCCGATCGCCGGCGAGAAAGAGGCCATACGGGGCACCGCTTTCCTTCCATTGGGCGAGGAACTTGCCGTCCGCATCGAACACTTGCACCCGGTTGTTCTCCCGGTCTCCGACGTACACCCGGCCCTTCGCATCCAGACAGACCGCATGTGGTAGGTTGAACTGGCCCTCGCCCGTGCCCTTGGTGCCCCACTGTTTGAGCAGTTTGCCGGTGCGGTCGAACTTCATTACCCGGGAGTTCCCGTACCCGTCCGTGATGAAGAACGCGCCGCTCGGTGTGACCGCCACGTCGGTCGGCCGGTCGAACTGATCGGGCTTGGCACCCGCCTCGCCCTTCTTGCCCAAGGACAGCAGCAACTTCCCTTCGGGGTCGAACTTCATGACCAGATGATTACCGATGTCCGTGGCCCACACATTACCATCGGGGTCGATCCGCAGGCCGTGGACGGTTTTGATGTGGTCGTCCCCCCACGAGCGCAGGAACGTGCCATCGCGTTCGAAGACGAGGATCGGTTTCGGGCCACGATGGGCGACGTAGACTCGGTCCTTCGCATCCGTTGCCACGGCAGATACGGGGCCGAGCACGACTTTCGGCGGTAGTTGTGACCAGCCCGCGACCGGCCGGTAATCGGGGAACTTCTTCGCCGGGGATTCGTCGGACCGTGCGGTCCTGACGAACACCGAAAGAAAGATCGCGAAGACGAGCATCCGGTTGCGAGACATGATCCATTCTCCGACTTAAAAAGTGTCGCACTCGCCGTGAGTTAGTAGCAAGCGAGACGCTTGCTACTACAAGTCACTCCTCGAAGGTGCTTACGCGTTCGCGGCCTTGAAGTACTTGCCCGCGTTCTTGGTGTCGATCGTGAGCGCGCCTGGCTTCCAGTTGGCCGGGCAGACTTCGCCATGCTGTTCGAAGTACTGGAGAGCGTCAATCATGCGGATCGTTTCGTCGATGTTGCGACCCAGAGGCAGATCGTTGATGAGGGCGTGACGCAGGATTCCCGCCTTGTCGATCAGGAATGTGCCGCGAAGGGCAATACCATCATCGAGCAGAACTCCGTAATCGCGACTGATGTCTTTCTTGATGTCGGCAAGCAGAGGATACTTGAGCCCGCCCAGGCCGCCTTCCGCACGGGGCTTCTGGATCCAGGCGAGGTGGCTGAAGTGGCTATCGATCGAGCAACCGAGAACCTCGACTCCGCGTTTCTTGAACTCGTCAATCTTGTCCGAGAAGGCGATGATCTCGGTCGGGCAAACGAAGGTGAAGTCCAGGGGGTAGAAGAACAGGACGACGTACTTGCCCTTGTAGTCGGCAAGCTTGACCGGCTTGAACTCCTCGTTCACGACGGCTGTCACACTAAAGTCGGGGGCGGGCTTGGTCACGAAGGCCGGCATTGGGTCGAAACTCCACTAGGTGTGATGGAAAGCCCCGCCGATGGTGGGGCGAGTGCATTGGTGAGAGTAGGCGAGCGACAAGCCGGATTCAAGGAAGTCGCATCAGGCAGGGCGGGAAGTCGAATATGCAGGCAGACGCTTCAAGACGCTCAAGGCAGCTGTTGACCTCCGTGAAAGAATCTGTTGAGAGCAAAATCGGCCACTTTGCCACCTCGAATTAGCACACCATCTTAGCAAAGGCAGTTAGATCAATCACTTACGTTGAACGAACGAACAATACAGGTGGCGAGTACTGCGGGGCCCTTCGAGGGATCGACCCACAGAATGCAGCGGAAGAGAGGCAACGGTATGCATTTTCTCGTTGACAATACATCAACGAATCTTTATCATAGATAGTGTGGGTGCAGTCGAATCTTCTTAAGCTGTATTCAGTTACGGCGACTCAAGATACATCCACTCCCGCCACGCGCCCTTCAAGATTGATCCCCTGGCCGTGAGCCAGCGCTCGTGCTTGCCGACCGTGCCGAATTGGGGTTGTCCTTTATTATTTCGTGTTGAATTCCGGCGACTATTCACCGGCAACACACTCAATTTGCCTGCTACCATGAGTCCTGCAGGTGTGTACGTGTGTAGTGAACGTATTGCCGAACCGTCGGGATCGACTGGTTTGGGCGATGGAGTAGTGACGTTATGAACATTGATGATCTACAGAACGCTTCGAAGAAAGAGCTCGCCGATCAAGCCAAGTCGCTTGGTATCGCGGGGTTTGGTGCCCTGGTGAAGGACGACCTCATCAAGGCGATCGTACGTGCGATGAAGAAAAAAGCCAAGGAACGCGAGAAAGCAAAGGCCGCAAAGATGAAGTCTGTACCTGCTCCAGTCCTGTCGTTGAATGGGAAGCACCAAACCAACGGTAAGCCGAGTGCGCCGACGTCGGCCGTTTTGGGGCTACCAAAGAAGATCAAGGTCGAGCCCAAGAAGGCGGAACCTGCCACACCTGTAGTAATTGCGACGGACGCTCCGCCACGCCGTCTCCAGGGCGGGCATAGCAAGGACCGCATTGTCGTCGTGGTTCGCGACCCGTACTGGGTTCATGCGTTCTGGGAATTGACACACCAGTCGGTTCAGCGTGCGGAAGCCGCGTTGGGCCAAGACTGGCACAACTCCAAGCCGATTCTCCGAATTTGCGATGTGAGCGCTCAAGACACGACCAGCACGGCCGAGCGCATTGTTCGCGACATCGACGTCCACGGCGGCTGTAACAACTGGTACGTCGAAGTGGCCCAACCGCCCAAGTCGTATCGGCTCGACATCGGCTACCTCTCGAAACGCGGTCAGTTTTATGTTCTGGCTCGTTCCAATGTCGTGACTCCCCCCAAGGCTGGCATGAGCGATTCGATCGACGAAAACTGGTCCGAGACCGACGCCAAGCAGGCCGATCGACTCTATGCGATGTCCAGCGGGTACGATTCTTCGTCCGGCGACAAAGGCGCTCTCAAGGATTTCCTGGAAGAACGCTTCCGCAGGCCTCTGCATTCCGTCAGCCTTCCCCCTCCGGTCATGCCCGCACCAGGAGGCAAGAATCCTAAGTTCTTCTTCAGCATCGATGCGGAGATGATCGTGTTCGGTCGCACCTCGGTCGGTGCCCGAGTGACCGTGCAAGGCGAACCGGTCAAGTTGCGTCCCGATGGCACGTTCACAATGCGTTACAGCTTCCCGGATGGCCGGCAGATTCTACCCGCCATTGCCGAATCCCTGGATGGCACCGAAGAGCGCAAGATCGTGCTGGCCGTTGAACGCAACACGAAAGAATTGGAGCCACTCGTTCACGATGGCAATGAGCCGGCCAACTGACCTACGTGGGCCCGGACCTCTGGTCTGGCCCCCTTGCCATTTATTAGCAACAAGCGAGACAGACCCGAGGTCCGTCCCCACGCAATTCAAGCGAAATATCCGCGAATCTTCGACTCGATGGCCCCACAAGGGGCCATCATCGGTTTGCTCGTGATCGTCACTCGAACCACGTCTCCTTCAACCGAATAGATTCCTTCCAACGTGCCGACCGGCGTCTCTCCGGTGAACCGGCCAGCGCTCGCGTTGCCGTCGAACTTCCCGCCCTGAGCCTTGAGGGCCGATTCGAGTCGGCGGAGCGTGGCCTGCAAATCCGCAGGCATGGGAATCTCAAAGGGATCGCAACTTCTAAGAGCCATCGCGTTACTCACTCTTTTGGCGGTTTGTAGCCTGGCGGGGCTTGAACGACTTCAAAGTCCGAGCCTTTGATCTTACGCAGTTCGTCGTGCAAGATGGAAATCCGCGGATCGGGTGCAACCGAGACCGCCCATTCGATGCCGTTGTCCGCGACGAGCATGCCGTAGCGTTTGAGTGCGACCAGAATCGGCTTCACCTCGGCCGAGAAGCCTGACACGTCAAAGTCCTGCCGCAGTCGCAAGCGTTCGCCCATGCGTGGCAGGTTCTCGTCGGTCAGTCGACTCGCGAAGTGCGTGGCCGGGTAGACGTAGGCTCGGCGCGTCTTTCGTACCGTGACCCTGAGTGCGTGATCGACCACCCCCCGTTTCAACTCGTCATATCGCACCACGGACGGGAAGATCGGCAGGCCGGCCGCGTCGGAAGAGGTCCAGCCATCCGGCCGTAGCTTGTTCGACTTGAGATCGAACGTCGCCGAGCAGGTCGCTTCCCAGCCCTTGTCCGTCTTGCGAAGCTGATAGAACTCGTGCAGCATCCGATTCGTTGGATCGACGACGATGCCATGCCGATCCGAATCTTCTTTCATCACGTTTCTCTGCACATCGTCGAGCGTCCACTTCTTGCCCTTGAAGTAGGCCGGCCAGCCTTCGATCGGCACCAGATCGGGTACGGGGAATGGCCCCTTGTCCGATTCGTCCGGGTAGCCGACGATTTTGACATCGAGTGTCTTTTGGTCCGGCGGCACGAGGGCAAAACCCATGTCCGGGTTGTAGCGGAACGGTTTATCGACCCCGATCGTGGCGACGATCTTCTTCGAGTTCGGATGCACCGGCCAGTTTTCCACGAGCAAGTTCCAGGGATTGTCCGGCGGAAACACTTCGAGCGCGGCGAGAATCGCGTCTGCTTCTGGATTGTCGAACGAGAGTGCCTTGGTGATGGCCGGCATCTTGGCGGCCTTGATCCGCTCGAGCCGAGCGGGATTGCCGGTGACTTTGGTTTGCGCGATCCCGGATGTGGAGATCGCGAACAGAATGAAAGCGGCATGACGAAGCGGCATGTTCAACCCCTCATATTCAACACACTACTCGAGCATGAAATTCGGGCAACTCGCAGAGATTAGTGAGGATCCGTGAAGATTAGTGTTCCTATGGATTTGTGCGGCACGTTTTTTCCTGCGTTAATCAAACACTACCGTCTTATGGGCGTAGGCCAGGATCCGATGATCGATGTGCCAGCGGACCGCCCGCGACAGCACCATTTTTTCCAGGTCGCGACCCTTCTGCAATAAATCCTCCAGGCCATCGCGATGCGACACGCGGACGACTTCTTGCTCGATGATCGGGCCTTCGTCCAGGTCCTCGGTCACATAGTGGCTGGTCGCCCCAATGAGCTTCACGCCACGCTCGAACGCTCGATGATAGGGCTTCGCGCCCATGAAGGCTGGCAAGAACGAGTGATGCACGTTGATGATTCGCCGGGGATACCGGGCCACAAAATCCTTCGAAAGGACTTGCATGTACCGTGCGAGCACGACCAGGTCGATCTGGTGCTCGTGAAGCAGTTCGAGTTGCTTCCGCTCGGCCGCGACCTTGTTGTCCCCTTCCACGGGCACGACATGGAACGGCACCTTGTAGAAGTCGGCCCAGCGCTCCGCGGCCGGATGATTGCTGACGATCAGCGGGATTTCGCAGGGCAACTCGCCGCTCTGTTGGCGATAGAGCAGATCGACCAGGCAATGATCGAACTTGGAGACGAACAGGGCGATCCGATGCGGCAACGAAGAGATTTCCAGCCGCCAGCGCATCGCGAAACGCTCGGCCAGGGGAGCAAACTTGCGGGTGAATTCGCCGGGCTCCAGGGCGAAGTCTTTACGGTCCCACTCGACCCGCATCAAGAACAGACTGCGTTCGGCATCCTGATGCTGGTCGGCGTGGAGGATATTGGCGTCGTGACGATATAGAAACTCGCCAACGGCCGCGACAATCCCTTTGCGGTCCGGACAGTCGATGAGCAAGATGGCCGTGTTCTTCACTTTGTTCTCAGAAGTATCGGAGAAGCATTGTTGTAGACACCTGCCATGCAAACGACTTGCGGAGTACAATGGCTTTCTGCTTGTACGATAAGCGAAATGTAGTAACCTTCACTCCAGAGATCCGCGAATTCATTGAACTCGTTCTTCCCGTTTTTCCTCTTCCCGGGAGTTTGGTATGTTACGACAGCGGCGCGACTCGATCCGGGCGTTCACGCTCATCGAGTTGCTGGTAGTCATCGCCATTATTGCGATCTTGATTGGACTATTACTCCCAGCGGTCCAAAAGGTCCGTGAGGCAGCCAATCGAATGAAGTGCAGTAACAACCTGAAGCAGATCGGTCTGGCGATTCATAATTACCACGATACACGTGGCAATCTGCCCACGAGCGTCAGTCCCTGGGGAGAGGGATCGCCTCCGGCCGGCACAATTCTCACTGGACGCGGCTGGATTCTGGAGAGCCTTCCGTTCATGGAACAGGACAATCTCTATCGGCAGTTTGAGCCCACGCGGACGACCCCCTTTAATGGTTCTGCGAACGCGCTGAATGGTTCGAATATGCAACCTTACGCTACCACGGTTCTCCCCGGGTTTCGCTGTCCTTCGGACGGCAAATCTACGAAGACGATGACAAATCAGTACCAGTGGAGTCCTACTTCGACGGCCGTCACTAGCTACAAGGGCGTGATTGGAGACGTACGGATGGGCAGCGCGGGAACCGGTTCTCCGGATACGCACAACACTACACAGGCGACGGGCATATTCTTTCGGAACAACTACCAGGTTCCGATGACGCTCGCCTCAATCGCGGACGGTACAGCGAATACGTTCATGGTCGGCGAGGATGTGCCCCAGCAGAACCAACACTCTGCACTCTATTATTCCAACGGGGATTACGCGAGCTGCCATTTCCCGCTCAACAATTTCCCGAACCAACCAGGAAACT
This sequence comes from Gemmataceae bacterium, assembly GCA_009691845.1. Classification (GTDB taxonomy): domain Bacteria; phylum Planctomycetota; class Planctomycetia; order Gemmatales; family Gemmataceae; genus SIAJ01. Next base: position 25,297 of record SIAJ01000031.1, on the reverse strand, counting down.
GGCCGATCGCGATGTCGTTCCGAAGCTTCCATGGGTCGGGAGCGAACTTTTTGTTAGCGGACAGCTCGGTGAAATTTATCAATCAGAACATGGACTTTACCGCATACCGCAGTGCCTGCACGAGGTCCGGCGGCGAAATACCAGCCATCCCTTGAACAACGAACGGAGCATTCGCGTGAGCATTCGACTTCGGGCGGCTACTTTCGTCGCCCTCTCTCTCTTCGTTGGCTGTAGCAGTAGCAGTTCGGTATCGGGCAAGATTACCTTCGATGGCAACCCCCTGACGTCGGGCACGGCCACATTTCATCCCGTGGGACAAGGGCCTGCTGGTATTGGCAGCATCGGCTCTGACGGGCGGTATCAGATTTCAGTCGGCACCTCGAAATCGTTGCCGCCAGGAGAGTATGTCATCACTGTCGAGTCCTTCGAACCACTCGAGGCGGAGAAGAGGGATGCGCAAGGTAGACTGATGGCCCCTAAGGCTCCGAAACGAATCACTCCTGATCGCTATGCTGATAAGGACAGCACCGATCTACGAACGACGATCAAGTCTGGTGACGCCGTCGTGGATCTTGAATTGAAGAAGTAAGCTGGGTACAGAAGTGCGGACTCGAACTCATGCGTTCGAGCCCGTTTTTTGAATCTGCCCTTCCATTCGTTTCCCCCAAAAAGTTCGAACCATTCCCGCATTCCTGCAATAGACTGTGCGAATCGACCGCTTCGATCCGTACAAGCGATAGAGCCTGAAGCGATCCACAGGGTGCGCCGCTTCGCGTCGACCCTGGGCTGTATTGTGCAACGCTTTCAGCGTTAGAATCGGGGCGAGAACAATCTGCGTAACGCCGCTTCAAAAAATGCAAGCGAAGGAGTCAAGTCGCGACGTGCCATTCTCGGTTGAATTCGTTACGCTTACGCTTCAGGCTCCACCTCATGTCGCAATCGATTACCCCACGGCAACGCGCTCTGTTCGTTGTGTTTCTGCTCGCCTTGTTCCCGGCGGGTAATGCTCTCCAGCCTCGAATGGATGAGGATACCTGGTGGCACCTGGCTGTCGGGAAGTATGTCGTCGAACATCGAGACGTTCCAACAGAAGATCCATTCTCTCGCATCGGCCAGGACGAGCACATTCCCTGGGTTGCCTACAGTTGGTTGCCTGAGATTGCACTGTACGCGTCGCACCAACTCGCGGGGCTTCCCGGTGTCATCGCCTTTCGGCATCTGCTCGATTCGTTGACGTTCCTCACGGTCGCCTGGTTCGTGCTCCGGCAATCCGGGGGAAGTCGAATTGTCCTGGCCGCGTTGGCACTGGTCACGTTGACTCTCGTGCCGATGATGCTGGAGCGTCCCTGGCACTACACGATCGTGCTGACGACACTGACACTTCATGCCACGCTGGAATGGCGATCGGGTCAACCGGCCTGGAAATTCTGGTGGCTCGTCCCGGCCTATGCCCTCTGGGCGAACTTGCACATTCAGTTCGTGCTGGGCTTTGGTGTGATGGGGCTTGGGCTGTGTGTAGGGATTGTGGAACGAATGCGTGGTCATGTAGGGTGGGTTCCAAAGACTCCACCCACCCTACCCTGGCTTGCGCTACTCACTGCCTGTTTCTTGGCGACGTTTTTCAACCCGTATCATGTACGCCTTTATGTGGTCGTGTGGGAGTACGCCACGCAGACTGGGGCCCTCCGTGTCGTTCGGGAACTCGCACCGCCGGACTTACAGTTTTGGTGGAATTGGGCATTACTGGCCCTCCTGCTTTGGGCGGGTTACGAGAGTGTTCGGGCACGATTCCCGCTCTTTGAGACAGCCCTTCTCATCATTGCGGCCGTACTGAGCCTGCGAATGCAGCGGGACATCTGGTTCGGGTCGATTGTTGCGGCAGTCGTGATTACGCGTTGCCGACGAGTCCAGGATCCACAGGCCCTTCCTCTTCGAGGTCTGATCGCGGCCGTTCTCTTGGCGCTTCTTCTGGCACGGGTTGTCTGGCATCTGGGGCCGGGAGTGGATCGTGGGGCGGATCGTGTCCATCGCGAGCAATATCCGGTTGGGGCAGTCACGTACCTTCGGGAGTATCGTCCTCCTGGGCCAATCTTCAATCACTTCAACTGGGGTGGCTACCTGATTTGGTCTCTGCCGGAATACCCCGTCGGCATGGATGGGCGGACCAATTTGTACGGGGAAGAACGCTTACAACGAGCGTTCGACACCTGGAACGGCATCGGCTGGGACGCGGACCCCGATCTGCTCGCAGCAGGCGTACTGCTCGTGCCGGTTGAGATGAAGTTGGCTTTGCTCGAAAAATTGCGGCAGGCAGGCAACCGCTGGCGCGTGGCACACGAAGACGAAGTCGCGGTCGTATTCGTTCCAATTAGATGAGGTCCAGCCGGCGATTGGCTGCTCGGGCGCGATTGCAGTCGACGCAGGTCCCGCGAATGATGAGCGTGTGCCCGATCATCTGGAACTGGTTCTGCCGGCTAATCTCCTCGATGGCGGCCTCGATGGCCGGGTGCTGAAACTCGATCATCTTCTCGCAGACACCGCAAACCAGATGCTCGTGCTGCGGGTAGCCGTAATCGTGTTCGTAGTAGGTTTTGGTTCCAACCTCCAGCTTGCGAAGCATGCCGGCATCGACGAGTTTCGTCAGTGTCCGATAAACGGTGGCCCGGCTGACGTTGAGCCCGGCATCCTCGAGGTCCTTGCCCAGTTGATCGGCATCGAAGTGGCTATGGTGCGAGAAGACCTGCTCGACCAGATCGCGTTGTTGGTCGGTAAACCGCTGGGGCGTGGCACGACTGACCAAGTATTCACGGAATTTTTCAACGGGCGATTGAGTAATTTGAACGGCCGGCAAAGACACGATGCTGCTCCCGAAACCCTGGTCACGCTGGTCCGCGGCGTGAAGTAGTTTCACTTCTTCAACATTCATTGTAGTCAAATCATCGAGAAATACCCGCCGATTGGTTCACGCCCTCTACTCCCCTTGCCGCATCGGGAAGGGGGCCGGGGAGTTAGATTCTTGACTGGGAACTTTTCTGGAAGTTGCGGAGAAGTACCTCATCGTAGTCCGCACACTCCGTGTGCCGACTACGATGCCTGCGGTTCAATCGCGATCGAAGTGATTGGACATGCGATCGAGTGCGGCCTCGAACTTCTCTGGTGTGTCGTAGGTGCCGGCCAAAATCTGCTGGCGGACACGGCGGACGAGTTCCTGCCGGACATCCGATTCGGCTGAAAGCGTCTTCATGTTGCGTGCCTCGATCAGGCGTTCTGGAACTGCACGCTTAAGAGTGGGACGCCCCGTTGCGATTCGCAGGCTCGACGGGCGAACACGGCGGGGATTGGGTTTACTCATGGTGCAATCTGCTCCCCCGATAGGGGCAAAGCCCTCTATCAAGTTCCAGTCTAATTCGGGGTATGGCAGAATCAACCCACGCAAGCGTCGAAAGGTGTTCACGCGTCCCCTCCCTTGGTCGGGCAGTCCTATTGTAGCGCCAAGTGCTGGCATCTCTCGCCGGATCGTCTTCCGACATCCGAAGATTGCCTCACCGGCAGCTGACAATTCTCAATCCCGATCCTTGGGGAGACTGCAAGTTTCACTCCTACTTCCATCGACGGTTTGATAGGTCGGTTGAAGCAAATCGTTCGTGGATCGTCCGATGCGCCGCCTTTTCAGGAACGTTGCGCCAGCCGCGCGAATGACGACAAGCGAATGGATGAGGACCGCAACAACCAACGCACCGGCTGCATCGCCAAAAGATTTTTTGATTTTGGAGAGTCCGACTCATGCTGCCAGGTGCCAACATTAGCGGACCATCGCGACTTCCACGTGGATTAGCCTTGATCGCTCTGCTGCTTGCCCCTTGCGGCACATCAACTCTCTCCAGCTGGCGGTACAGGTCGGGCGAGTTCCGCCGATGAAAGCCGTTTCAGCGTACTACTCGAGTCGTTCTCTCCGCGTCGAGCCTCGGCCTGGCCTGGAATATTGGCGATACGCGGAATTCGGACAGTGAAAGTGCTTCCGCGCCCAAGGTCGCTTTTCAGAGTGACCTCGCCGCCCAGAAGAACGCACAACTCCCGGACAATCGACAGACCCAAACCGGACCCTTCGTGCTCCCTGGTCAAGGTGCTGCGACCGGACTGGCGGAACTTCTCGAAGATCTTGTCCTGCTCGTCGGGTGCGATACCGACGCCGGTATCTTCGACAGTAAACAGGCAATCGTCACCCGCAAGGCTCACACGCAGCGTGACGCGCCCTCGCTCCGGGGTGAACTTGATGGCATTGGAGAGCAGATTCGTCAAAATCTGACGCACCTTCCCCGCGTCCTGCCGAATGGTTTGCAATTTCGGGTCGTACTGAACGCGCAAGTCGATGTGCTTCTTTTCAGCCGGGATTCGGAAAACGGGCAACAGCCCATCGCAAAACTGGGCGGCATGGAACTCTTCTGGCCGAAGCTGCATCCGTCCGGCCTCGATCCGGGCGAGATCGAGGATGTCGTTGATCAAACTCAAGAGCTGCTGGCCGCTCGTCTTGATGTTCACCACCCAGCGAGCCTGTCTCTCGTTCAGCGGACTCGCGGCCGAGAGAAGCACGTCGCTGAACCCGATAATCCCATTTAGCGGTGTCCGCAGCTCATGGCTCACCGTCGAGAGAAAGTCCCCCTTTGCCTTATCGGACTCGAAGAGGGCCATATTCGCTCGAGCCAGCTCGTCCAGCCGGCGATCCAGGTCCTCGTTCAGCTTCCGCTGGCCTTCCTCGGCATCCATCAAGTGGCGAACCATGCGGTTGAACGCATCACTCAAGTCCTCGAACTCGTCCCCCGTGTGAATCTCGGATCGGACATTGAGTTGGCCGGCCACGATCGCGTCCGAGACCGCCTTCAAGTGTTTGACCGGCTTCACGACCACGTAGCGGATGATGAGGTAACTGCCGGACATGATGAGGATGGCGGTCATGATGGCGAACGACAGCAGCAGGGCCCGGTTGATATGGGCACCCGTCTCGATCGACTTGGTTGACAACGTGACTTTCACCACGGCCATCATGTCCCCTTCCTTGAGGGGTGCCAAGGCTTGGGCGGCCGCAGGTAGACGATTGTGGCAGTCGATGCACGAAGCCTGAGCCCGAATCACACCGTAGTAATGAAACACGCCCTGCGCGGACTGAATGGCCGTTTCTTCCGGGAGTTCGGGATTTGCCGCCAGCCGATTCACGACGCTGACTTCGTCTCCCTCTGGCTTCTGTTCCGGCTGACGCGCGTCCAGCTTGAGCACCTTGTATCGGTATTCGCTCAAGGCATCGGGCCAGGTGGTTTCAGATTGCCGCTGAAAAGAGTTGATCGCGTCCCGGCGATCGCTCTCCAGATGCTCGCGGGCCAGGATGGGAGGAACCAGTAGCCGACCCGAGGTTACCATCTGATCGTAAGCCAGGCCTTCCGTCTGCCGGGCGTAGCCCCAAAACGACAACGTCATCAATATCAGAATGCCACCCCCGAGCAGGAAGCGGCACTTCCGCTCCAGGTCGGTTTCGCCCAGCAATCGTTTGAAGGCACGGTAGGACATATTCAGGGGCCAGGAGTCAGGAGTCAGGAATTAGGAGTCAGCGGTTTGTCTGCTGTTTCCTGTCTCCTGCGCCCTGTCCCCTCTTTCAGGTTTGGCACTGTGGACAAAAATGCGTGGAACGGCCGGCAAGGCGAACACATTCGATGGGGACCTCGCACTTGAGGCACGGCTTTCCGGTCCGGCCATACGCGGCGAACTCGTTTTGAAACCCGCCACGCAATCCGGAGCCGCCGACGTAGTTTCGGATGGATGATCCTCGGTATTTGATCGCCCGATTCAGTACGACTCGGATGGACTGTAACAGTCGTAAGCCTTCCTTCGCGTCGAGGCTGTGCCCAGTGCGGCGAGGGTCAATCCCGGCCGCGAAACAGGATTCGTCCGCATAGATATTCCCAACGCCCGCGATGATGGTTTGATCGAGAAGGATGGCCTTCAGCGCTCGTTTCGACTTCGCCAATACCGATTGCCAATCTTGAGCGGGCAAGTCCCAGGGCTCAGGTCCCAATCGATCCGCTAGATACCCTTCCCAGCCCGCACGGTCGGCGAAGTAAGTGATACTACCGAATCGGCGAATATCCCGGAACCGCAGTTCGGAACGGTCGTCGAGCAGGAACACAAAATGCGTGTGATCCTCCTTCGCGGTCCCCGGCAGAACGACCGTGAACTGTCCGGTCATGCCGAGATGCACCATCAGGAATGGCCCTCGGTCCAGTTCGAGCAGCAGCCACTTGCCGCGACGGTGGATGGCCTCGATCCTGCTGCCGAGAAGCATGGGTTCACACTTCTTCGACCACTGATTCCGCAGAGGCTTCCTGCTGCGGTGAATGCTCAGGAGGGATCGTCCAACCAGCAGGGGACGCAAATCACGCGCGACGGTCTCGACCTCGGGGAGTTCAGGCATCCTGTCAGTGTAGTTACGTAGCCCGACTCTCCGAGGGTGTGCAGAAGTCTGCTGGTCGCCTTTCGCTCCGCGAACGTGCGGCACTGCCTCTCTCAGTGGTATGCATCTCATTGGGGGATCCGCCTCGTCCTTCCGCGGAGCGAAAGGCGACAATGATCGAGTCTGTTAGCCCACACGACCGAATGCGGTTAGTCTTCCATGAAGATCGTCATCCCCGGCGGCAGCGGGCACGTCGGCACTTTGCTGGCCCGTGCGTTTCAAGGTGATGGCCACGAAGTGGTGGTCCTCAGCCGCACACCTATTCTCGCCCCTTGGCGCGTTGTCGCCTGGGACGCGGCAACATTGCACGACTGGGCTCATGAACTTGACGGAGCCGATGTCGTCATCAATCTCGCCGGCCGAAGTGTCGATTGCCGATACAGCCGGGCCAATCGTCGGGTCATCCTCGAATCGCGGGTCAACTCGACACGCGTCATCGGCGAGGCCATCGTGAAATCCACTCATCCGCCTCGCGTTTGGCTTCAGGCCAGCACGGCCACGATTTACGCCCACCGCTTTGATGCGCCCAACGACGAAATGACTGGACTCCTCGGCGGAAGCGAGCCGAACGTTCCGGACACCTGGCGGTTCAGCATCGAAGTCGCCAAGGCCTGGGAACAGGCCGCGAACGAGATTTGCACGCCACGAACGCGCAAAGTCTTGTTGCGATCCGCCATGACCATGAGCCCGGATCGTGGTGGAGTTTTCGATGTGTTGCTCGGACTGGTTCGCCGAGGATTGGGAGGCACAAACGGCAATGGCCGTCCGTACGTCTCCTGGATTCATGACCGGGACTTCATCCGGGCCATTAATTGGTTAATTGAGAACGATCTGGATGGTGTTGTGAATCTCTCGTCGCCGTTCCCAATTCCAAACGCGGAATTCATGAAGACATTGCGGCAGGCGTGCGGCCAACGGTTTGGCCTGCCGGCGCCGCGCTGGATGCTTGAACTCGGCGCGTTTTTCCTGCGAACGGAGACGGAATTGATTCTGAAAAGCCGTCGTGTGGTCCCCGGCCGATTGCTCGATGCGGGCTTCCAGTTCGAGTTCGCTACCTGGGAATCCGCAGCGAAAGACCTTTGCGAGCACTGGCGGGCAGCGCGACATCGACCTCGCACAAACGCGGGTGCGGCAATTTCGGGGCCGCGACCGTAATGGAGCGGGCTAGTCTTGACCGCTCCATTACGGTCGCGGCCCCGTTGCCAATTTTTTGCCGCTCAAGGTATATAACGATCGCATCATGAAATACCGCAATCTCGGCCGCACCGGCCTGAATGTCTCGACTCTTGGCCTGGGTGGCGTCGCCTTCGGCGACATGTATGGCACGATGGGCCCCGGCGTTGCCGACGCCTGCGTTCGCAAAGCTATCGACCTCGGCATCAACCTGGTCGACACAAGCCCGTTCTACGGGGACACGCGATCCGAAAGCGTGCTGGGCGACATTCTCGCCAACGGTCTGCGCGACAAGATTTATCTCTGCTCCAAGGCGGGCCGAAATACGGCAACCGATTTCGATTTCTCCCCGGCCGCGATGGAGCGAAGTGTTGATGCCTCGCTCAAACGCTTGCGGACCGACTATCTCGACGTGTTGATCGCACACGACATTGAGTTCGTGACCGACTTCGAGCCGATCTTCACCGAAACCGCAGCCGTATTGCACAAGCTGAAGGCTGCCGGTAAATGTCGGTTCATTGGCATGTCCGGCCATCCGCTCGGGATCCTGCGCACGGCCATCGAACGTTGCAAGCTGGACGTGGTAATCAGTTACACGCACTACACGTTGCAAAGCCAGCGACTACGCACGGAACTCTTGCCCACGGTGGAGCAACACGGCGTCGGCGTGATCAACGCCAGCCCGTTGACGATGGGACTACTCAGCGATGCCGGCGCGCAAGATTGGCATCCCGCACCGGCGGTCGTGAGGGCAGCGGGCAAGCAAGCAGCCGAGTTGTGCAGAAGTCGCGGCGTCAGCATCGCCACGCTCGGCATGCAATTCTGCACTCGAGAAGAACGCATCTCGACCACACTGACGGGTGCTTCGCAGGCCAGCGAAGTCGAAGCCAATGTGAAAGCCCTGGAGACACCGATCGATGAGGGGCTGTTGCGGGACGTGCAGGCGATCCTGGCACCGGTGAAAAATGTCACGTGGGCGAGCGGAAATTGGCCGTTTCAGGCGTGACGAAGCGAGTTCAGGGCGTAAAAATCAACTGTCGCTTCACCTTCTCCTCTTACGCCCTCTCCTCATGAACAATCCCGCCGAAATCACTCTGCCGATGATGCGGCAGGCCTTCACCAGCGCTGTCGTCTCGGACGCTCTCGATGCCGAGGGACTCCTGCGGCAATCGCCGCGGCTGGCACTGAAGCCGTGGACGACAAACGCAGTTCTTGTCGGCCGGTGCAAGACGACCTTGTGGGCCGAGATGGCTCACCCGGACCCGAAGCCTTACGAGTTGGAACTTCTCGCTGTTGATTCGTGCAAGCCCGACGACGTGCTGATCGCGGCCGCGAATGGCTCGCTGCGTTCGGGCATCTGGGGCGAACTGCTCTCGACGGCTGCGAAGAACACCGGTTGTCTCGGCGTCATTGTCGATGGGGCAGTTCGCGATGTTCGCCAAATGCGGGCAATGGACTTTCCGTGTTTCGCGTTGGCCACGATCCTCTACGACAGCAAGGACCGCCAACGAGTGATTGACATCGATGTGCCGGTTGAAATCGACGGCGTCCGTTTTTCGCCCGGCGATCTCGTTGTCGCGGATGAAGATGGAGTAGTCGTCGTGCCCCAAAAGGTCGAAGCGGCGGTAGTTCGCCGGGCGTGGGCGAAGGTCCACGCGGAAAACGAAGTCCGCGACGCGATCCGCAAGGGCATGAAGGCGGCGACGGCGTTTGAGACGTTTGGAGTGTTGTGAGGGAAGACCACGACCAAAGGCGGCGAGAACTTCGCGGTTGACGGATTGCTGGAAGGTGAACGTGGGCTGAATTGCCGGAACGATGCATCCGTGCAAATCACCGAAGACGAGCGAGGTTCGAATCGAATGTTCGTTTGGACTGGTCGTTTCAAGTAAACGTGAGGAATCGCAACGAGGTTCACCCGCCAAATGCCTTCATCCACTTGATCGTCTCCTCCGCGGAGGTCTGGGACGGCTTTTCGTTCTCCAATCGCTTGTCCTCAGTGGAAGCTCTTCGCGGATTCATCAGAAAATCCACGTAGTCCTCGCACTTCATCGTCGGGCACCCACGTACGATGGCGGCATCGCGAATTCGGCCATCGGTGGAGACGACCGTCAACTCCAGCGGAGAGTTTTCTTGCTTCAACAGGTCTTCAATCAAGTCATCTGCCGTCCGGCCACGATCGCGAATGATATTCAGGCCGCGATGTCGTTCTTCAATCAGACCGCCGAAGGCATTCTGCGCGTCGAAGATGATGGTCACATCACTCGCGGCCTTCCCAGTTTGATCCGCAAGCCAGTCGAGTAATTCACATCGCCCGCGATCCCACGCCGCACGACCACCGTTGCGACGCACGATGCCGAGAGCGTAGACCAGGTTGTAGCCGTCGATGAGGTAGCGCATTTGATGGAAGAACTTAGCGTTCACTCGGAATTCGAGTCTTCTTCTCTCGAGCCCTGTTCTTCGGCCGGCACGCGGTACGACTCGCCAAGCCAGCGACCCAGGTCGATCTTTCGACACTTAGGCGAGCAAAATGGATAGTCCGGCCACTCAATGTGCGGGCCGGGCATTTTCTTCTCACAGATCGGGCAGCTCACTTTTGTCATCGTCCGCCTCTGTCTCCGCTATTTGGCAGGCCCGTCCGACTTCGACGGCGTTGTCGTTCCGCCAGTCGTAGGCGTACTGGGAGGACTCGCGGTTGTGCTCTTTTCCGCAGGTTTCGACGCGGCCGAATCGGCTTTCTCCGATGACTTGTAACCATCGCTGCGATAGTCGGTCTCGTAGAACCCGCCACCCTTGAAGAGGATCGCAGCCCCAGTCCCGAACAGACGACGAAGAGAATCCTTGCTACATTTCGGGCAAGTCTTCAAAATCTCGGCCTTGAAGGACTGCATCTCCTCGAACTTGTGGCCACAGTCATCGCAAACGTAGTCGTATGTAGGCATTGGAGTTTCAAGTTCGAGTTTCGGGCACACTTACTGAGCAACGATCACCATGGCCGGACGCAACACTCGGTCGTGGATCGTGAAGCCATGTTGGACCACGGTAGCCACGGAATTCGGTTTCTGATTCTTGCTTGCCGGCACGCTTTGAATCGCTTGATGTTTCATGGGATCGAACGGCTGGCCCAGAGCATCGATCTGGGTCACTCCGTAACGCTTGAGGACTTCCATGATCTGGGCATGCGTGGCCGTCACCCCAGAGGCAAGGGCACCCTGATCGCCCGCCTTGTCCGCTGCGTCGATCGCACGTTCCAGATTGTCGAGCGCCGTCACGAGATCGAGTGAGAGTTTTTCGTGCGCGTACTTGAGTCGCTGATCCAGGTCGGCATCTTTTCGCTTCATCACCTGAAGCATCTCGTTATAGCGGGTCTGATAGTCCGCCAGATGCCTCAGGAATTCCGCGTTTTGCTGCTCGAGCTTGGTGATCCGCTCGTCGGCTTCGGGTAGTTCGGCTGTGGTTGTTTCTTCGGCCATGTTCGGGAGTTATCGGGTCGGTTCGGGGTCGTTACTGGCAAACAAATCCTTGATCTTGTCGAAGAAACCTTTGCGATGAGTCGAGACCTGCTTGTGCTCGATCTCGGCCAGCTCGCGAAGAATTTCTTCCTGTCGCTTGGTCATTTGCGTGGGTGTTTCCACCACGACGGTCACACGCAGATCGCCCTTGCGAGTGTTTTCAACCGGCGCCCCCTGGCGATTCAAACGCAACTCGGGCACGCCCTCGCTGCGGATGCGGAACTCGGTTCCCGTTTGTGTTCCCGCAGGGACATTCAGCCTGGTTCTTCCGTTCAGCGTCGGCACCTCGATCGTTGAACCGAGGGCGGCCTGGCTGAACGTAATCGGAAAACCGGGCACGAACAGGTCGCTCCCCTCACGTTGAAAGAGCTTGTGCTGAGCTACTCGGATGACCAACTCGAGGTCGCCCCGTGGCGCACCAGGCTCGCCGGCATCTCCCTCGCCGCCCACTAACAATCGCAATCCAGTGTCGGCCCCAGGCGGGACCGTGATGCTAATCGAACGTTCGACCTGAATTCGCCCGGCCCCCTTGCAACTCGTGCAAGCGTTGGCAATCACGGAGCCAGTTCCATTGCAAGTGGGACACGGCTGCCGCAATTCGAAGAATCCCTGCCGCTGGATGAACTCGCCACGACCTTTACAGCGTGGGCAGGTGTTTCGCTTGTTGCTCTTGCTGCCGGAGCCGACGCAATCGATGCACACTTCGTGCCGACGAACACTGATTTCCTTCTTTGCTCCACGGACCGCGTCGATGAGGTCGATGTCGAGAGCCATCCGCAGGTCGGCCCCGCGTTGTGGCCCACGCTGGCCGCGTCGTCCGCCCCCACCGCCCATGAAGTTTCCGAACAGATCGTTCACCAGGTCCGAGAAGGAAGAGGCTCCACCACCAAAGCCCGCGCCGGCACCATTCTCCACGCCGGCATGTCCGAACTGATCGTAACGCTCCCGTTTGTTCTCGTCGACGAGGATTTCGTGAGCTTCGGTTACTTCCTTGAACTTGTCTTCCGCAGTGGTGTCGCCAATGTTTCGATCGGGGTGATGCTGCCGGGCCAGCTTGCGATAGGCCCGCTCAATCTCCTCGGTGCCAGCCGACTTGGCCACACCGAGAACTTCGTAATAATCGCGCTTAGCAGACATAGCGTTCAACTCTCAGCGCCCGACAAGAAAAAAGCGGTCAACGGCCCATTCTACACCACGATCAAACATCGTGTGGTGAATCTTGGCCGGTGACCGCTGAGCATGAATTTACAATCCACTAGGCAATCGATCCCTGAATCTTCGACTTCTTATCGTCGTCGTCGATCTTGGTCACCATCACTTCGGTCGTCAACATCAGGCCGGCGATGCTGGCGGCATTTTGTAAGGCCGAGCGCGTGACCTTGGTCGGATCGACAATCCCCGCCTCGTACATGTCGACGTACTTGCCGCTGTTGGCGTCGTAGCCGATGTTCGGGTTCTTTTCCCCTTGTTCGAGAACATCGTCGGCCACCACGGCCCCGTCTGCTCCGCCGTTCTCGGCAATCGTCCGCACGGGCTTCGTGAGCGATCGAGCCACGATCTCAGCACCGAGCCGTTCGTCTCCTTCGAGCGTCTTGGCCAGGGCCTGAACAGGCTTGATGCAGCGAAGAAGCGATGTCCCACCACCAGGAACGATACCTTCGGCTACCGCGGCGCGAGTTGCGTGCAACGCATCTTCGACGCGGGCCTTGGTCTGCTTCATCTCGGCTTCGGTTGCCGCGCCAACGCGGATGATTGCCACGCCGCCGGTCAACTTCGCGAGCCGCTCGCTGAACTTTTCCTTGTCGTATTCGGACTCGGTTTGGCCCATCTGGGTGCGAATCTGGTTGATGCGATCCGTGATCTGCTTCGGCTCGCCGCCGCCATCAATCAGGGTGCAGCTTTCCTTCTCGACCATCACTCGCTTGGCGCTGCCAAGGTGAGAAAGCTGAACGTTCTCAAGTTTGATACCCAAGTCCTCGCTGATGAAGGCACCACCCGTGAGGGTCGCGATGTCACCGAGCATGGCCTTGCGACGATCGCCGAAACCGGGGGCCTTCACCGCACAGACCGGCAAGCCGGCTTGAATGCGATTGACGACCAACACGGCCAGGGCTTCGCTCTCGACATCTTCGGCGATGATCAAGAACGGCTTGCGTGCTTCCGCTGCCTTCTGCAGGATCGGGAGCAGATCGCGAACGCTGGAAATCTTCTTCTCGTAGATCAGGATCAACGCATCGTCGAACTCGCACTTGAGTTCGGGATGATTGATCGCGAAGTACGGCGAAATATAGCCCTTGTCGAACTGCATGCCTTCGACGAATTCCAACTCGGTCGTCGAGGTCTTGCCTTCTTCAACGGTGATCACGCCGTCCTTGCCGACCTTCTCGAACGCATCCGCCATCAGCTTGCCGATAGCCGGATCATTGTTCGCGGAGATCGCGGCCACATGCTCCATCTCGGCCTTCTTGGTCAGCCGGCGCGTGAGCTTTTCGGTGAGGTACTTGGTGGCCGCTTCAACGGCCTTGTCGATGCCACGCTTGACGGCCATCGGGTTCGCACCGGCCGTGATGATCCGCAGGCCTTCCTGATAGATCGAAAGGGCCATGATGGTCGCCGTCGTGGTGCCGTCACCGGCAACGTCCGACGTCTTCTGGGCGACCGCGTTCACGAGCTTCGCGCCCATGTTCTCGAACGGATCCTGGAGGTCGATCTCCTTGGAGACCGTGACGCCGTCCTTGGTGACCGTTGGGCCGCCAAACGACTTGTCGATGATGACGTTCCGGCCGGTTGGCCCGAGCGTGATGCCGACAGCCTTCGCCAGTTTTTCCGCGCCGGCGAGGAGCTTCTTCCGCGCGTCGTCGGTATAGAGCAGTTGCTTTGCCATATGTGTATTTCCAGTGAGCAGTCCCCAGTCTTCAGTCCTCAGTCAAATGCCAGGACACGTGCCTGAACTGAAGACTGAGGACGGGGGACCGAGTACAGTTACTTGACTACCTTGGCGAGGATATCGCCTTCGCGCATCACTTTGAGTTCCTTGCCGCCTTCTTTGATCTCGCTGCCGGCGTAACGGCCGAAGAGGACTTCGTCGCCGATCTTGACGCTCAGTGCGGTGCGGTCGCCCGAATCGCGGAGCCTGCCTGGGCCGACGGCAACAATCTTGCCTCGTTGCGGCTTTTCCTTCGCGGTGTCCGGCAACAGAATGCCGCCAGCCGTCTTCTCTTCCGCTTCGAGCGGCTCAACCAAAACGCGGTCATCGAGAGGTCGAATTGCCATCTTCTTTATCTCCTGGTCGAATCAGTTAGTGTTGGGAATAAATGATGATTGATGAACGATGAGTGATGAAGGCATTCAGAATTCATCACTCATCGTTCATCATTCGAAGGCTACATCATGTCCATGCCGCCCATGCCGCCCATGCCACCCATGCCGCCCATGCCGCCGCCGCCGTGATGATCATGGTGGTCGTGATCGCCACCCTTTGGCTCGGGAATGTCAGCGATAATGGTTTCGGTCGTGAGCAGCAGGCAGGCGACGCTCGCCCCGTTCTGGAGAGCGCTGCGGCTCACCTTTACCGGGTCGATGACACCAGCGGCTCGCAAATCCTCGTACGTGTCTGTGTCCGCGTTGTAGCCCCAATTTGTGCTGTTCTTGCGAGTGATGTGGGCCACGACGACAGTGCCGTCCTTGCCTGCATTCTCCGCAATCAAGCGCGTCGGCATTTCCAAAGCCTTGAACAACACGCGAACGCCGACTTCCTCGTCGCCCGTCAGTTTCAGTTTCTCAAGTGCCTTGCGGCCGTTGAGGAAAGCGACGCCGCCGCCTGGCACGGTGCCTTCGGCAATGGCTGCACGAGTTGCATGCAGCGAATCTTCGTAGAGGGCCTTGCGTTCCTTCATGGCCGTCTCGGTCGCGCCGCCAACCTTGAGTTGGGCTACGCCACCCGCCAGTTTGGCGAGACGCTCTTGCAGTTTCTCACGATCGTATTCGCTATCGGTTTTGGTGATCTCGCGGCGAATCGATTCGGCTCGGCCGTCGATGGCCTTCTGATCGCCTGCCCCTTCGGTCACGGTCGTGTTCTCGGCATCAATCTTGATCTTCTTGGCACGACCCAGGTAAGACAGGATGGCCGGTTCCGGCACTTTGCCCTTCTTGACTTCTTCCGGCGTCGGCTGCGTCATCGCGTCAAGTTTCACGCCCAGGTCCTTGAAGATCGCCTTGCCGCCAGTCAGCGTGGCCAGGTCTTCGAGCATCGCCTTGCGACGATCGCCGTAGCCAGGAGCCTTCACGGCCACGACCTTCAAAATGCCCTTGAGCTTATTGAGAACCAGCGTGGCAAGAGCCTCGCCTTCGATGTCCTCGGAGATGATCACCAGCGGTTCGTTCTTCTTGAAGAAGGTTTCGAGCAGCGGAACCAGGTCCTTCACGTTCGAAATCTTGTCTTCGAAGATGAGGATGTATGGGTTCTCGAACTCAACCGTGACTTCTTCTTGATTGGTGACGAAGTGCGGCGAGAGATAGCCGCGATCGAACTGCATACCTTGAACGACAACAACTTCGGTGTCGGCCGTCTTGCCTTCTTCGATCGTGATCACGCCATTCGTGGCCCCGACCTTCTTCATGGCCTCGGCCAGCTTGGCCCCGATTTCCTTATCGTTGTTCGCGGCAATGCTTGCGACTTCGGTGATAGCCTTGTTGTCATTCGGGTCAATCTTCTGGGCCATCCCCTTCAGACTTTCGACTACGACATCGACGCCCTTCTGGATGCCCCGGACAACGCCCATCGGGTCATTGCCGCCCGCGACGGCCTTCAGCCCTTCGCGGTAAATGAATTCCGCGAGCACGGTGGCCGTCGTCGTGCCGTCGCCGGCCACGTCGCTGGTCTTGCTGGCCGCTTCCTTCACCAGTTGAGCCCCCATGTTCTCGTAGGGATCCTTGAGTTCGATATCCTCGGCAACGGAGACGCCGTCTTTCGTCACGGTCGGGCTGCCCCAACCCTTATCAAGGACGGCATTGCGGCCACGCGGCCCGAGCGTCGAGCGGACGGCCCGTGCCAGTTTGGTGACGCCGGAAAGCAATTTCTGACGGGCATCGTCAGAGTAAGAAAGTTGTTTCGCACCCACTGTGGCAGTCTCCTGAAAAAGTCGATCGGCCCGGCCAAAATCCGGGTGGAGTTCGAGTCAAACGTGCCAGGATGCTATGCAACCTGTGTGCCGGTAAAATCAGATGATGTAAGTATCTATTGCATAGCAGTTTGCGCTCTATGACCTTCAGCTGACAATTGGGCAGCATCTGCCACTCTGGCAGGAGCTTTTAGAGGGGCCTTCGCACGATTTGGCAGGTTCTGCGGTGTTTGCCTTCCCGAGGATCATGTCGCGTTAGAGACTGAGCCGTGTTTGAGATCGGCGAGTAATCGCTAACCATCATCCCTCAAACAAGATACGCTCGAACTGCTGGACGAGTCCCGGCCAGCCAGCGCTCCCAATTCGCTCAGTTTGTTGAAGCGAGTTCGCGGCAATGAATCGGGTCCCTGGAGCCGCTTCGTCCAATTTTACGAGCCAGTCGTTCGTCGCTGGTGCGAACGGGCGGGCCTGCAGGCTGTCGATGCGGCCGACCTCACTCAAAAGGTGGAGTTGCTCCAGCCTGAAGTGGACCAACGCTGCCTTGAAATTATGGGTCAACTCGGGCACCGATCACCTGTTTCCCGTCGATGGACATCGACAGTGTGACTCGCATGCCGACGGACAGGTCGGCAAGTCGGACTTGCTGTTTCCCCACCGAGAACCGTGCATCCCTGGCTATCTCGAATCCCTTGTCTTCTCCAGGGCTGGTCTTGCTGGCATTCACGGTCACCGTCAGAATGTTTTTGGTTGTATCAACCGATTTAAAGAAGCCGACCAAGTTCGGACCGACTGCTCGCAGCGTGACGACCTTCAGATCGGCAGACAGATCGAGCGTCACGGTTGCGCCATTCTTGAGATCAGCAAGCTTTCCGGGCCTGTCGAAATCGATCAAGACCCTGGCTTCTTTGGGCACGATGTGGGTCTGGTCCTCCCCTGGTTGTCCCTTGCCTTTACTGACGTTGATCGTGACTTTGTTGTTGGCCACGTCGAAACCAGAAAGCACGCCGCTGACGCTGAACACTTCTGGCCGAGTCGTAGTCGCGGAAACCGCGATCGCGCTTTTCTGATCGAGACCGAGCGTCAGCGTGATGCGACTGCCCACAGGCAGATCGCTCAACCTGAATTCCTTGGTCTTATCGAAAGAAATCCCGGCATCCTTGGCCACGGCGACAGTCCGTTCTTCGCCCGGGATTCTCTTGTCGGCGTTGATGATTACCGTGACGGCGTACTTGCCGGCATCAACCATCTTGAGCGTTCCAACTAAAGTCGGCCCAACCGCGACGATGCCGATCGCCTTCTGCTCTTTCGACAGAGAGAGAAAGATTTGCGAGCCAAGCGGCAGATCCGCGAGCTTCGCCGGTTTCGTGTGGTCGACGAGAATCTTGGCTTCCTTTTCCACATCGAACGTCCGATCCTCGGGCGGCTGTCCCTTGGGACCGGGAACCGTCAAGGTGATCGTATTTTTCTCGCCGCTTTGCGCTTTGAGTAGGCCTTGAATGGCAATCGATTCCGGCGACGATTCCTCGATGGTCTGAACGAGGGCCACCTTCGCATCCTTCAACGTGATCGCCACGAATTTGGCCGACAGATCGGCGAGCTTGCCCTCCTGGGACGAGATCAGGATCTTTACATCCTTGGCGAGTTCAAACGTCTTGTCCTCTTCCGGGGCGATCTTGGTGGCAATCACCGTCAAGGTGATCGTGCCCGCATCGACGGCCTTGACCCGGCCGACGACGTCGCCTGGCTTGCCCTGGCGAGCAACCACTTTCTCGCCGTCAACACCCTTCCCCTGCGCGATGCCGACGACACTCTTCTGATCGACCGACATCTTCACCATGGTGCGCAGATTCGGTTTCACGTCAGCCAGCGTCGCAGCCTGCCCGTTGATGATGATCTTCGCGTCAGCCGCGACCGATGAAGTGACTTCATTCTTCTGCTTGATGGTGATCGTTTGCTTCTGGGCATCGACGACTTGAAGATGATCGGTGTGAAATGTCGGCCCCTCGGCCCGGATGCCGAGAATCGTCGTCTTGTCTTCGTTCAGGTACAGATCCATCTGCGCCATGTCAGGTAAATCGTCGATCTTGATGGTCTTGTCGTTATCGACAATCACCTTCACGTCCTTGGCGACGACGAACGTAGTCCGCTGATTGCCAAGTAATTTATCGAAGCGACCGACAATGAGCGTGCTCGCCTGTTTATCGTAACCGACCAGAACTCCCTGAAAACCGGGCTTGCCTTTGATGTCGCTGGGCTCGGCCTTCTGGCGGCCACACTCCTGGGCATCGACCTGACTCGCGGCCAGCACAACGGCAAACGTGAGAAGCGAACGTGTCAGCATTTCAGCATTCCCTTCCGAGGTGATCGACAACCACTAGAAAATGTCCTTTTCGGCCCAGGTTTCCAACCTACTGCATCGAATGTCCTTTGTCATCCAGCACGTCATTTTTGAATACCATCTTGCGCAGCATGCCCGATCTCAGTTTCCATCTGCGGAGGGACACGGATGCCATTTGACCTCGAACTTTGCCACTCGCCACATGCTTCGCTGCGTTGCCCAGCCAGCGTTCCTCGGTGAACTCTACGAGCGCGAGATTTCGTTTGCTTCGCTCATCCAGCGATTGGCCGGCCGCGGGCTACACACAACCCACTCCGAACTCGATGCTTCAAGGCCTTCAAAGCAGGCTGGAAACCTGAGCTGCGAAAAACTGTGCCGCAGATTTTCTAACGCCTTGCACTCATTCAACTCTGATACAGCAAGAACTGCTGCACCTTGCCGTCGGGCGTGCGGTACATCGACGCTTTCAGCTTGATCGTTTTGAACGTGAAGTGAACCGTCGTCACTTCCATGCCGCCTCGTTCGCTGGCGGGATCGGCCACGATCGTGGTTGGTTCGCCGAGCGCTGTCAGCCGTTCCTTCGCACCTTTCACGCGTTCATCGGTAAGGAACAGGGAGAACTCCTCGCCGAGTCCGTCCCGATTGATCTCCCCCTTTTGAAGTTGCTTGAACAGATCGACGGCCGCTTCCTTCGCGGGCTTGCCGGCAATCTTGGGCACATCGAGTGCGGGGGTCTGCGAGGCGAGAAACAGATTCAGCAACGTGCCGTGAATGTCCCCCACATCGAGGTGGTCCGCATTCGCCATCAGGATCACGGCCGACTTCGTACGGGGCAAAATGTGGTTGAAAGCCAAAAACCCACTGACTGCACCCGAGTGCGTCAAGTAAGGCTCGCCACGTCGTCTGCCGACGCCGAGGCCACACGCGTAGTCGCGGAAGCGGCCATCACTCAACTCGCGTGGCTCGGTCATCAGCCGAAACGATTCCGGCTTCAACACCTTGCCGTCGATGAGTGCCAGGTCCCACTTGGCCAGATCGCTCGGCGTCGTGTACACTCCGCCGGCCGCGTGAATCCAGCCGTCCGCTTCGCGAGTTGCTGGCTCCGGATCGCCCAGTGCGAACGACGTGTAGCCAGTCGCGATCGCCCTGTGGTTCAAGGCGGGCTCGAAGTATGAATCTTTCATCTCCAGGGGTTTCAGAATGCGCTCACTCAGGAAGTCGCTAAACGATTTGCCGCTGACTTTTTCGATCACCCGGCCCAGCAATATGTAGCCGGTGTTGCTGTACGACCAGCGCGAATGCGGTGGAAAGTCGAGTTTGCTGCCCGCGTATTCCTTGAGCAGATCGTCGAGCGGAATCGGCTTCTTCATCCGGCGATCCACGAAATCGAGCGGATAGTAATCCGGATAGCCCGAGACGTGCGTCATCAAATCGTACAGCGTGATCTCCTTCGCCTTGGTCAGATTCGGATAGTACTTGGAGACCGGATCGCGAACCGAGAGCTTACCCTCTTCCGCGAGCAGAAAGATGGACGCACAAGTGAACTGCTTGGTAACAGATCCGGCGGCCAGCGGAATCTTGGCATCGAGTGCAACCTCGGGCCTGAGCGAGGCTTTGCCATAACCCTTGGCATGAATGATCTTGCCCTCCTGCATGAAGGCAACGGAAAGCCCAACGTGGCCATTCGAAACGTGCTTGGACAGATAGGCGTCGATCTCCTTCAGATCGAACGTCTTGGGCGGCGTCGGTGCCGTATCGGCCCACGAAGCCACGGGAATCAGAAGTACCACTAACCAGCCAGTGAAGAATCGCATGGGAAGTGACCTCAAGGAAGTTGGAAGAGAAAGTGTAGGTTCCGTCGCACCGCGGACGTAGCTATTCTGCACGGCCATCGGAGCCGCGACCGTAAGGGAGCGGACATAGAGACCGGCTGGTCGTCGCCGTTGACCGCTCCCTTACGGTCGCGGCTCCGACGTGCCGATCTCGCCAGCATCGGGGATAGGGAGACTACCGGTGGCAGAAGGTAATCCGATTTGGGAAATCTTTCGGCTTTTCGATCGGTGCGAAGCTTTCTGGTCACAAAAACACACAAACGAATTTTTTAGTTAGTTGTTGACTTGAGTAGCGCGGATGGCTTACGATCTACTCCGCCAACCTCACACAGAAAAACAAAGGGGACGCCGCTTGTTTTCGGGCGGCCCAAAGGAAAAAGAGCTGCGCTTCCTTTGTGCCATCTTTATTTTTCCCTCGCCAGCCGAGCACTTCCGGCGAGCGATTTTGGGTAACGAATCTTGGGAAATACAGGGCCAGTTTAGGGGTCGAACGCCCCGGCCTGCCACACGAACGAAAGGTTCCCCATGCCTACCAACTGGCGAGTCTACCTGAAAGACACCGTAGCTGCGCGATTGGACCGAAGCGACCTACCGGGCTTCTTCGGCAAGAAAATCGTGATCAATCCGACCGAAGCGGCACTCGTGCTCCGCGATGGGGAGCCGCATGAGCTTCTGACCGAAACTCACATGAGGGCCGGTACGCTCTTCAACCAGATCAAGGCACTCTTCGGTGGGGGTGTTGATCTTTCGGTCTACTTCATCGATCTCGCACCGTTCGATTTCACCATCTTTTTGGGAGAGCAAAAAACCAAGACTGAGAGTAAGGGTTTTGAAGCAAGAACTTTCTTGGAGGAGGAACGTATTCGCGAGGTCACGCGGATGCGGCAGGGTGATTCACCGGAACGACAGAGTTGGCGTCTGAAGCAGACTGTCGAGTGGGTGGCACGGAAAATCGGCTGGCTCGACAGTCCAGAACTACAGGAAATGGAGGGGGAACAACAAAGTTCGTCGTCCATAACTGTCCAGACGGACGTAAGCCAAGTCCATCTGGTTGCTATGTCCACCGATGGTGAGATCATCCATGCCGCTTGCCATATGAGCTTGCGGGCGGACCCCGAAAAGATTGCAAACCTCGCCGGACTGCTGAAGGGCAAGAAGGCCATTGCCACCTGGGACGTGGCTGCACTGGTGAGGGACCAACTGCTGGCCAGGGTCCTGGTGCCGGAAATCGCCCAGCACTCGGCGGGCACACTGCGAGGCGACCGTGAACTACTCAAGACGATAGAGGCCAAGACGCGGGAAGAACTGGCAACCACCCTTAGCAACTTCGGCCTCATCATCTGCACCTGCTCCATCAACTGGGGACTAAGCGAAGAGGAAATAAAGCTCCGGCGTGAGGAACGGGAGGAAATCGCCCGGGAATTCGCCCATAAACGTGACATGGCTCATCTGATGAGGGAGCAAGAGGTCGCGAAGACTAAGCTCGCCACGCTCCAAGAATTGAAGAAAATGGCAGCATTCGACGAAGTCGGTCGCGACGTGGAGGAGCAGGAACTTTTACTCGTCTCCTTGTTAGAACGCAATCTGCTCCGCAAGAACCAGGTACTCGACTTCGCGAAAGTCGATGCGCAAGTCCGATCAACGAACAAAAATAACACATTGGATTTGACACGCATCGAGGCCCAAATCTGTGAGATTACCCTCCAACTCGCGAAGAATGAGGCTCTGGTTAAACTGGAGGTACAACGTGCGAAAGAGGAACAAGAACTGGAACTCCAAGACAAGCGGTTTTGGAAAGGAAATGTGGCCCGACTCGCGGAAATCGAGACCAATGATAAAAGCATGTGGTCGAAACTGCGGGTTAAAATCGAGATGGACACTCGCAAGCACGAACTGGACCAAGCCGCACTCCGCCAGGACCGGGAGCACCAGCACGAGCAACGCAAGCTGAAACTCGAAGAGTCGATGGCCCGCATGAAAATGATGGAGCGGCTCGTCAGCCAGGGCTTGAGCACCGGCCAGGCCGATGCCTCCGTTCTCAACACGATGCTCCAACAGGCGACGGAGCAGGAATATGCCACGACTAACAATGAGATGGTGAAGGCCCGAGCCCAGGCCCAAGCGGCGGGGAAGAGCCTGGATGCGTATCGTGCGGCTCAGGCGGACGAGCGTGGACACCAGCGAGAATCGACCAAACTTGCTACGGACATGATGGAGGGGGCGAAGCAATCTCCGGCAGGCGTGATCGTGCCGGGTGGGTTCGTGCCCGGAACTGTGAACCCACAGCAAACGATCTTCCTACAACCGCCGAGTGCTCCCCAAACACCTGCACCCGAAACGGCCAAGTGCAGGAATTCAGGGTGCCAGAAGGAAATCCAAGCCAAGATGAAATTCTGTCCGTTCTGCGGAATACAGACCTCTACTCCGTCCCTATGAGGCCAGACATGGAATGCCGATGGATGAGATTTCGACTATCGGCCAAGGACACCAACAACGACAAACCTACCAACCCACGAGGTAGCCCATGCCGGACCAAATGCTGAAGTGTGCGGACTGCGGTGAGGAGGTGCAGGCGGACTGGAAGAACTGCCCCTCCTGTGGGGTGGCGGTTGAGGTCCACCCGTCCTCTCGGCCCGCCTTGATCCAAGTGGGCGATGGAAACGTAGTGAACGCGAACGTCACCGCCAGCAGAGCCGGTTCCGGCAGTGGCCAGCCATTGCTGAACATCGGCTCGGATAACGTTGTCGAGGCGAATATCAATGCCTCGACCCAGATTCATGTCGAAGGGCAGTACATCCAGAATCAAACGATTGTCAACGTCTCACCGGTGAGTTCCGATCTTCAATCACAAATCGAAGGGCAGAGCGAACAAGTCCGGCAGATCGGTAAGGCAG
Source organism: Gemmataceae bacterium (assembly GCA_009691845.1). Taxonomy (GTDB): domain Bacteria; phylum Planctomycetota; class Planctomycetia; order Gemmatales; family Gemmataceae; genus SIAJ01. The sequence continues at coordinate 1,932 of SIAJ01000031.1, read as the reverse complement.
TGCAAAAATTACTGGAGCAACACCATCTTCAACGCCGGGAGCTTCGACCCGGCGACAGTCTCTCAATCCGAAATGACAATGAACGGGAACTTGTGAAGCAACTCGTCTCCCGTTATCGCTCACTGCCCGAGAACGAACGCCGCCAAGTCCCCGCCCTCCTGAGCGGCATCGGCAAGCTCGAAGTCGTGGCTGGCGATTTTGACTCTGCCCAGAAGGATTTTCAACAAGTTGCTCTCTTGGAGCAGGACCAGAACGCCCAGGCCGAAGCCTATTACAACGCCTACCTGGTTTCGTTGGAAAAGCGAGATTGGCCGGGTGCGATCCAAGAACTCGTCAAGGCGGTGAAACTGGACCCCAAACGGTTCGCTCCCTTTCCGGCTGGGAAGTATCAGCCAATTCGCATTCTGGGAGCAGGTGGCTTCGGAGTTGCCTTCCTGTGCAAACATAAATACATGGATGCCCAGATCGTTGTGAAAACTCTCAGCCTGGAGGCTCTGGGTCGGGACGCCGACAAGGTGTTCACCGAGGCCCAAGTGCTCCGCGAACTCGAACACGCATCCGTCATCCGAATCTCCGATTGCGGCTATGTGGATGCCACCAATAAGTCCCGTCCGTTTCTTGTGATGGACTACTTTGCTCCCGGCACGACACTAGAGGATCACGTCAAACAGCATGGTCCGCTGGCTGTGGATGATTTAATTTCGGTGGCCCGCCAAGTGGCCGAGGGGTTGCACGCAGCCCACCGCAAAAACATTCTGCATCGCGACGTTAAGCCGGCCAACCTGCTGATCCGCAAGGACGAGGAGGGTTGGCGAGTGAAAGTGATCGACTTTGGGTTGGCATTGCGACAGAAGGTAGTTCAGAACAGCATGAAGGCCAGCACCGACAAACGAAGCAGGACACTCGTCGGAGGCAGTATCGCGGGGACTATGGACTATGCTCCCCCCGAGCAGATGGGTAAGCGGGAAGGGGAAGGTGTGGGCTCATTCTCCGATATCTACGGCTGGGCCAAAACCTGCTGCTATGCCCTGTTCCAGACCACGCAGCCGACCATGCGGCACTGGAAAAGTGTGCCGGAGCCGCTCGCAGAACTCCTCGGGCGCTGCTTGGAGGAAGACCCGAAGCTACGGCCTCAGAGTTTCCAGGAAGCGATCGAGTCGCTGAACAAATTGGGATTATCGACGACTCAGGCGGAACCCATAACTCCGCCGGTACTTCCTCTCCCAATCATAGAGGTTACCACCTACGACGATCGGGTTCACGAATCACCCCGGACGTCCAGGAGTGAAAGACATTCGGAATCGACCTGGCCCAACATTGACGATGCCGGAGAAACCGACGAGCGCTCTCGTGGACGTTCCAGACGTGACGATGACCGACGGCCGGGGCGAAGTGAAGGCGGATTCCGCTGCCATCACTGCGGAACCAGTGATTTTCCGATCAACCGTAGCAAGATTTCTACAGCCGGGTGGATCGTGTTCGGCGTCATGCTGCTATTCTGCTTCCCACTGTTCTTTATTGGTCTTCTGATGAAAGAAAACTACCGGGAATGCGGCCGGTGCGGGATGCGAATTGGCAGTCACGGATAGGAAAAACAAAGGAGTCAGGTCTTGGTCAGTTCTCTTTTTCGCCAGCAAAGACCTGGCCACTTGCATTTCACCAGTCTGCAGGCCCCCCAACCCGCAAACTTGTTCATCCCGTGCTAGACAAATTTTCCGGACTTCCCGGCACCTGTAGAGTTTTCGCACTTCCTCCCTATAATTCGCTGGTACCCGTTTGGGCTTTCCACGCGCGTGGGAGGGCGGGCACACTGGTATCTCACTCTCTCGCCTCGCGATCGGGCGGTCCGATCGGCTGGCAATGGAAACCTCTTCTCAATGGCTAACCGTAATCTCATTCATTCAATTGACATTTCCGACCTCGAAGCAGCCG
>SIAJ01000111.1 GCA_009691845.1 Gemmataceae bacterium | reverse complement strand
CAGAACGGCGTGCTGAACGGACCACGCTGCGTTTGATGGCGGCTGACCATGAACTGCTGTAAATGATGGCCGGGGATCAGTTCGTGGTGAACCGTGGCCCGCGAGAAATGCACGTTGTTGCCTCGCAGGCTTTGCAGCTTGGCATCGTGTGACATGGTGTCCGTGGGGAAGGCCACGCTGATGACTTCGCCGCCCGTGAAGAACGGGCTGAACTTTTGGCGTTCGGGCGACATCATGTCCATTCGCCACGATTCCTCGGCGAGCGGAGGCACGGTAACCAGTCCGTGCTTACGAAGATATTCGATGGCTTCGAGTGCCAGATCGCGAACGACCTTCGGCTGACCGCCGGGCGCAACGTGAAGCGTCTTTACTTTTTCGAGTGCTTTCTTCCACTCGTCACCAAAACCCATTTCACGCGCGGCCGTCTTCATTTCCGCCTCGCACCAGGCATACTCGCGGTTGGCGAGTTCCACCAGTTGCTCGGGTGTGTACGCGATCATCTCGCCCTTGAGCGAGGCGAGCAAAGCCTCGCGGCCAATGGGTCGGCCGACGATTTCGTTGTCGTCTTTCGCCTTGCGTGGACGTCCGGATACTGCGGCACCCGTTGCGAAGCGAACGCGATCGCGCTCGAGATTGTTGCGAAGTAAGAGGTAATCGATCTGGCCGGTCTTGCTCAGCTTGTCGAAATCGATTTTCGTGAGAGCTTCCAGCCAACCGTCGCAGAGTTTGGTTTGACGTTCGCGACGCTCGGCCTGATCTCCGCCTGATCCGGGCCCGCGGCCGAAGCCGCCGAGCTCGACCTGATAACGCTGGATGACGCCAGCCAATTCGCTTGGCTTTGCGACGAGCGATTGCAGATCCGGGGCGTCAGTCGGCACATTCGAGACTGGCCGCGGAACAATGACACCCGAATTGGAATCTTTCTCCTCGGTCGGTCGTGTCGCAGTTTTGTCCTTGAGCAGGGCCACGAATTTTTCGAGAGCAACATCGACTTCTCTGACCGGAGCCGTCGTCCACCACGTGAACATCGGATCGTAGCCCGCATAGAACGCGTGCCAGTTTTTGAGTAACGCACGACTGGCCGCGATCGCTTCGATGGCACGTTCTGCACGGGCTTTCGTGACGAAAACGCCGGCGGAAGTTTCGCCTTTGTCGAGGTCCTTGGCCGTCTTTTCTCGGGCTCGATCGATCTGACTACGCAGGTCGCTCAGGCGAGCTGCGAGTTGAAGCGGCTCGAAAGGTTTCAAATCGCGCCGAGATTCTTCGAGTTCGGCAATGACCTGCGTGAAGGCCAGCAGCGAAGCAATCTCCGTTCGTTTGCGAAAAGCGTCATCCAGTTCGTCCGACTCGGCATCGATTTTCTTCAACAGGTTTGTCAATTCTTCCCGTGATTCGGAGGAGAGTTTCGAGTCATCGAGGTGCCTCAAGCCGGTTTGCCAGTCGAGATAAAATTTCTTGAGGCGTGCGTAATCTCCCGGATAGGTCGACAGCGTATATTTGCGTCGCAAGGCACCGCGATCCGCTTCGAACAATCGGGAGACCGCGCGCAGTTCACTGGTCGGCTTCGCAGCCAGTGCGGCCAAGTCAGGGACTGGAGCTACTTCCTTGGCCTTCTCGATCTCCTTCTTCGGTTCTTCCTTTTTCGGTCCCGCTTCGTTGGGGTCGTCTTTCTTCGGTTCCTTGGCCTTGGGTGGTGTTGAACTCGGCGAATTGCGATCGGGTGGCTCCACGCCGATCAGGGACTTTACGAAAAAATCCTTGCGTTTGCGGGCTCCGTATGGGCCGCCGCCTGCACCGTGGTTGGCACTGGGAAACACGACGAATTCGAACACCTTATTGGCCTGGATCAGGGCGTTGACCACTTGCATCGTTGAAGCGGGATCGACATTGGAATCGACTTCGCCGACCGTGAGGAGCAACTTTCCCGTGAGCTTGTGGGCATTGGTGACGTTCGACTGCAATGAGTAGTGCGGCCCAATCGGGTAGCCCATCCAGAGTTCGTTCCACCAGACTTTGTCCATGCGGTTGTCGTGGCAACCACAGTCGGCCGCGGCTGCCTTGTAAAACTCGCCATGAAAGAGCAGGGCACCCAGCGCGTTCTGCCCGCCTGCCGATCCGCCGTAGAGGCCGACACGCGTGAGATCGATGTACGGGTACTTTTTGGCGGCCGCCTTCATCCAGAGGATGCGATCCGGAAAACCGGCGTCGGCCAGGTTCTTGGCACAGACATCGTGAAACGCCTTCGAACGATTCGAAGTCCCCATGCCATCGATCTGCACGGTGAGGAAGCCTAGCTCGGCCATCTCTTGTGGGTAGTGAAAGGTCCGGAAATTCTTGGGCACGAACGACCCTTGCGGCCCGGCGTAGATCTGCTCGATCACCGGGTACTTCTTCGAGGCATCGAAGTTCGTGGGCCGATAGATCACGCCAAAGATGTCCGTCTTGCCATCGCGTCCCTTGGCTGCGAACCGCTCGGGAACCTGCCAGCCGGCTTTCGCGAGTGCCGACAGGTCCCCCTTCTCGATCGCGCAGATCAGCTTGCCGTCGTCGCTACTTCGAAGCTCGGTCACATTCGGCATATCCACGCGGGAATAACTATCGACAAAGCATGTGCGATCGGGAGAGTAGCGGATCGTGTGCGTGCCGTCGCCTTCCGTGAGCTTCACAAGGCCGGTGCCGTCGAAGTTGATTCGGCAATAGTGCAGGTAGTAGGGGTCTTGTTCCGGATGGATGCCGCTGGCCTGAAACCAGATTTGCCGTTTGTCGTCGTCGACGCGGTCGATGGCACGGACGATCCACTCGCCCTTCGTGATTTGATTTTTCACCGTGCCGGTCTTGGCGTCGTACAGGTACAAGTGGTTCCAGCCATCGCGTTCGGACATCCAGATGAGTTCATCCTTGTCGGGCACGGCGTGCAGATATTGCTTGTGTGCGTAGTCGATGAAGGTTTTCGATTCCTCATTGATGATCGCCCGCCCCTTGCCCGAACTCGCGTCGACCTCCAGCAAACGCAGGGCCTGATGGCCTCGTTGGTTGTAGACGAAACTGAACGCTTTGCCGTCGTCGTTCCAGCGTAGGCGCGTGAGGTTCCACGGATTAGGAAACAACTCATCGCTGAGCGGTATCTCCTTTTTCTGGTTCAATTCGAACAGGTGCGGTTTGCTGACATTCAACCGGTCACCGGGCTTGGCATAGTTCAACGTGATGAGCTTTGGCTGAAGCTGCTCGCGTGGCGAAGACTCGACGATGTTGACTTTGCGATCGTCCCCCTTCTTGGTACGTACTGCGACGAGCTTGCTGAAATCGGGCGACCAGTAGAGATCGCGAGTCGAGTATGAATCGTCGACTTTGCCGTCCTTGGTGAGTTGGAACTCGTCGTCGTTGCCCTTGCGAACGAACAGGTTGTTGTCCTTGGCAGAGACAGTCCAGGGATTGTCCCCTCGCGGCGGACGGGGACGTTCGAAATTTCCCCCCTTGCGTGGGCCTGGCGCTGGTTGACGAGGCTCGGGAGGCTTCGGGCCCTCGGCGAGAGTTCCGTTCTTGGTGTCAAACGCCCAACCCTTGTCGAACGCGACGAAGCGGATCTTATCCTCATCGACATCGATGTACTCGAACGGAAGCTTGGTTGGCAGCGCGTCCTTCTTCTCGGATTTGCCGAGAGCGGCAGCCAGCTTCGCGTGATCGAAAGCCGGCTGCCGTTTTCCGGTCTTTGAGTCCACCACGATAAACTCGCGAGTTCCGCCAGGCAACTCGAGCTTGTACCAGAAGTGTGAACCAAACCAGTGCGGCTCGACCGCATCGCGGAACACCTTGCCGCGCGTCACGGCACTCAGGCCGGCCGAGCGTTCGTAGTCCGCTGGCGTGCCTTGGGCGGATGCGAGTTGCGTGGTGAGCAGGCAAGCGGAGATTGCAAGGAGCTTGTTCATGGGATTGAATAATGAATGGGAGTGATTGCCTCCCCCCTCTCGGAAGCGGAGAGGGAGGAGGAAGAGATTAGCGATCCATTTCGTCTTCGTCTTCTTCCCCCGTCAAAATTCGTGGAGGCACGGGGTCGCCTTCGATCGTGAAGCTTTGGCTCTGCGTCTTGCCATCCACGCTCAGCACGACGCGATAGGCACCCGCAGGAACTGGTCGTCCGCCGAAACCTCCACCGGGACGACCGCCGCCCATTGGGTTCTCGGCTCTCATTGCCGTGCTCCAGGTGAGTCGATGCAGGCCGGCTTCCGTGAGGCCTTTGAGTTCGCCGACTTTCTTGCCGTCGATGTCCTGGAATTCGATTGCGACGCTGGTCGCCTTTTTCGGCAACGAGTAGAAGACGTGTGCGCCGGGTCGAGGGTTCTCGCCAACGAATCGGCGGCCCGAACGCCCGCGAGTCGGCAAATCCTGCCAACGAACCACGGTGTTCGGCTTGAAGAGCGTTGCTTCTTCCTTCAGTTTTTCGGACGCCATCTGCCGTAGGGCCGTGATGTCTGCGATCCACAGGCTGCGGCCATGAGTGGCGACGACAATCTCGCCGGCAGTCGGATGAATCGCAACCTCGTGGACGGCCACGGTGGGCAGGTTGTTGTTAAATTTTGTCCACGACGTGCCGCGATCGAGCGAGATGTACAAGCCAAATTCGGTTCCGCAATAGAGCAGGTTGCGGTTCTGCACGTCCTCACGCAGGCAGCGTGTCGAACCGATTGGCAGGTTGTTAGTGATCGGCTTCCAGGTGTCGCCGAAATCGTCGGTCATGTAGAGGTACGGGGCGTCGTCGTCCATGCGGTGAGCATCGAACGCAACGAATGCCCGCCCCTCCACGAAACGCGAAGCCTCAATCGTGGCGATCCAGGTCGGCTTCTTCAGGCCGATTTTCTCGGTAATGTTCGCCCAGTCCTTGCCGCCGTTCTTGGTGATCCAGAGGAAGCCGTCATCGGTGCCGGCCCACAAAACGTCTGGGCTTCTCGGTGATTCAGCGAGGGCGGTGGCACTGCCGTGCTTGGTGCGCGTAATCTCCGGCGAGATGATCTTGGCATCGTCCCCCTTCTTCACCGACTTGAACACGTAGTTCCCAGCGGAGTAGAGGATGTGCGAGTTCGCATTCGAGAGAATGTACGGCGTGTTCCAGTTGAACCGGTAACGAGTCTCGCCGGTCGCCTGAGGTTTGATGGATTGCCTTTCGCCGGTACGCAGGTTGTAGCGCATCATGCCGCCGTTCTGGCTTTCAGCATAGATTTGATCCGGGTCGTTCGGATCGACGCGACAGACGTAACCGTCGCCGCCATTGAGCGAGATGACGTCCTCGTTGAGAGGGCCGGTGCCACGCAGGCTCATGCTCGGTTGGCCCCAGCAGCCGTTGTCTTGCAGCCCGCCATACACCCAGTACGGCTTCTTGTTGCAAACCGCGACGTGGTAGAACTGGCCCAGCGCGTATTGGTTGTGATGGTCCCACACCCGTCCGCGATCGTAGGTCGAGTAGGCGCCGCCGTCCGTGCCGATGATCATCTGCCGGCCATCCTTGGGGTTGATCCAAAGAGCGTGCTGATCGGCGTGGATGCCACGGCCCCGGGCCGCAAACGTCGCTCCGCCGTTCTGTGAGACATGGAGCGACACTCCGAGGACGTAGAGGCGGTTGGCATTGGTCGGGTCGACCCGAATCACGCTGAAGTACATGGGCCGCGGGTTGAGGCTGTTGATCCGCGTCCAGCTTTCGCCGCCGTCCGTTGACTTGAATATGCCGCCGTACTCGTGGGCGTTGGGGCCTTGCTGTTCCTGGCGGTTTTCCCGTTGCCCGCCGTAGTAGGCGGCATAAGGACGACTGCGCGTCGGCCCACCTGGGCCGCCGACTCCTCCGCCACCGACTCCGCCCTTGCCCATCGGCCGTTCACCGTAGACCAGTTCGATGGTCTCGACCTTCTTCCCTCGCTTCAGCTCCAGCTTCACCTTGTCGTTCGGCTTGGCGGCACTGGTCATGTCTTGAATTTCCTCGAACGTATTCACTGCCTTATCGCCCAGCTTGGTGACGATGTCGTTTTCCTTGAGGCCGGCCTTGTCCGCTGGCCCATCCGGAGTTACGCGTGTGATCTGTACGCCGGTTTCGTCTTCATCTTCCTCGCCGCGAAAACCGATGTCTGCGTTGCTCGGTTCCACTTTCGGTGGCGTGCCCATGCCGATCTTTTGACAATCGATGACGGCGAAGAGCGTGTTGGGGTCCTTGCGGAAGATGTCCAGGCCGATGCGGCCAAAGTTGTTGCTCGGCAGGCCCTTGGTCAACTTCTTGAACGACTTGCCCGCATCGACCGACTTGTAAATGCCTGCGCTGGTGCCCCACTTCATGACGGGATCGTAGGTGTCGTAGCCGTCCGGCAGCCCGCCGCCTGGCCAGGAATCAAACTCATCGCGACGTCGTTCCCACATGGCCACATAGAGGATGTCCGGGTTGGTCGGGTGCATCACCATGTCAATCACGCCGGTCTTGTCGTCGAGATAGAAGACCTTTTGCCAGGTTTGGCCACCGTCTGTGGTTTTGAAGACTCCCCGGTCTTGGTTGGGTCCGTAGAGCCGACCGAGTGCGCCGACGTAAACGGTGTTCGGGTCCGTGGGATGGACGACGATCTTGCCGGTCTGGTAAGTTTTCTTGAGCCCCATGTTTGTCCAGGTCTCGCCGCCGTCGGTTGACTTGTAGACGCCATCTCCGAAGGAAACGGAGTTGCGGGGATTGGCCTCGCCGGTGCCGACCCAGACGATGCTCTTGTCCGATGGCGCGACGCAGACGTCGCCGATGGAAACGCTCGCTTGCGAATCGAACTGGTGCTTGAAGGTGACGCCGTTGTTCGTGGTCTTGAGCAACCCGCCGGAAGCCGTGGCGACCCAGTAGGTTGACGGGTCAGCTTCGAAAACGGAGATGGCGGTGATGCGGCCACTCATGTTCGCGGGGCCGATGGATCTCCAGGTGAACGACTTGGCCCAGGAATCAGGCATCGTGAAGTTCGGTGGCGGGGCTTCCTTTTCCTTGGCTTCCTTCGGGCCGCCCTTGCGTTGGGCCAGGGCATCGGGACCGGCAGGAATCGCCAGCAGCGCGACGCCGAGGGCCAGCACGATCAGGCTGAAGCATGCGTGAGAGTAACGCGGAATCATGGTCGATTACTCCGAGAAAGATTGAGCGATTCTCGCCGGGTTATTCGTATTCGTACCCAATCTGGAACGTCACCTTGCCATCCGCTAGCCGCTTGATGTTCGTGATATGGATTGGCAAGCCGCCTCCTTGCGGTGAGCGGCTCGATGGAAACGTGTGCGGTGTCAGGCCTGTGTTCGCGGCACTCGGGTAAGGTACCAAAGTGAGCGACTCGGTCGGGCCTTTCGGGCCTTCGATGCCGTGCGATTCGATCAACGTGGGCCGGCCGTTCATCACACGCCAGATGAGCAGCCCCTCGCCTGGCAGATCACTGTCGAATCCCGATTTGGTTCGATTCTCCAGGAGCAAATACTCGCTGCCGTCGGGACGAACGAGAACCTTGAAGCACTCGCGTTTCGAGCCGCGAACGGGATTGAGTACCAACTTCTGCCGCACGGTTGGATCGATGACCGTCGGCGTCAACCAGCCGATGCGTTCCTTGCCCCATGTTGAAAGATGCTGAGGTTTCGAGGCCGACCTGACATCTGATAGCACGCACCAGTTGCCGAGCCCTTCTGAACCGACGTTCTCGGAACGTGCCGCCAGGTCCGGCAGGCCGAGCAATTTGCAGGCCTCCTTGGCGAAGACGCTGATGCTGGAGAGTTTTGCTCCACCCTCCGGAACGAACAGATACGGGTACCGCTTCTGTTGATGCGAGAGTACACCCGCATGAGGGAAATACACGGCGCCGGCGTTCGTGCGCACGGGTTCCCCCGCATAGACAAACAGAATCGCATCGAGATTGTCGAGAACGGTTTTACCATCGCGAGCAACGAGCTTGTCGAGTGCTTCGACCAACACGGCCGTCTTGTTGCTCACGCCGGTTCCCTGGCTGTAGTCCGCCCGCTTTTTCGACACTTCGGCCCAGTTCAGGTTCTTGCCTTCCTTCTTCAACTGAAACGCTCCCGACGAGACTTCGTGGAAGTAGTCGTTCAAGCTCGGCTGGCCTTTCGAGTCGTTTCCTGAACGCATGATGAACAGTTTCTCCAGTTCCTCCGAGGTGTTTTTGTCGTTGTGCTTGATGTCCGTGAAGTCGATGCCGACGAGCGCGACGCGAAGTTCGGGGTTCTTCCAAAGGGCGAGCGAAGCGTCAATGGGTCCGCGGCCTCCGCCTTTCTGCATCGGCCGTTGTGCCGCAACCTTGGCGGTAATGACGGGAAGTTCTTTGCCTTCGCGTTTCACCAGGAACGAGATTGCATCGCCCGGCAACCGTTCTTGAACGAGATCCGCGAGCATCCCGGAACGCTTGAGTTCCTCGCCGTTGAGCTTCAGCACCATGTCGCCGACCTTCAACCCCGCCGCCGCGGCTGGGGATTCGGCGGCCACCAACTCGACCCTTGCTCCTTCACCTTCTTTCGCATCACCGAGACTGAGCCCCAGATAGGCACTGCTCGGCTTCCTTGGTCGGCTGGCAGGTTCGAGCGTGGCCATGATCTCCAGCGGCTTGCCATCGCGAACGAGGGCGATCTTCACCACCTCGCCTGGAGGGAACGACTGGACCCATTCGCGAAAGACGATCGGCGCGCGAACGGGATTGCCGGCGATGTGCGTGACCACATCTTGCAACTTCACGCCGGCCGCTTCCGCAGGCGATTTCAGCACGATGGCCTCGACGACGAGTTGGCCTTTCGCGTCGGTTTCGACGGAGATACCCAAGAAACTCGTCGTGCCGGCCGTTCCGGCAGGAGCGATCCGCGTCTTGGTCGTGGCAGCCTCATTAACGCCGAGGAACTCCGGTGGTTTCTTTGCCGACAGGGAAAGCTTGGGAAACGCGATCGCTGGCGAAAGCGAAATACTAAGACCGAGAACGGCGAGGAGTGTGCGGTTCACGTTGTGACCTCTAGAGACAAGTTCGAATTGTATTTTCTCCCCCTCTCCTAAGAGGAGAGGGGGAGAAAACCTCATTGGTACTCGTAACCCACATGGAACGTAATTTTGCCATCCGGCCGCTTTTGGATATTCGTGATGTACACCGGCAATCCGCCGGGCAACTGTGAGCGGCTGGATGGAATCGTGAACGGCGTGAAGGCCCGATTCGCATCGCTCGGGAACGGCACAAGCCCGGAGAATAGACGCGGGCCTTGTGGGCCGGCCACGCCATGCGATTCTTCCAGGATCGGCCGATTGCCGATCACTCGCCAAATGAGCAAGCCATCGGCCGGCAGGCTCTTGTCAAATCCCTTGAGCAAACGGTTTTCGAGCAAGAAGTGCTCCGAGCCATCCGGCTGGGCGAGGATCTTGAAACACTCCTTCGGCGAATCGTTAATCGGGGCCAGGATGAGTTTTTGTTTTACAGTCGGATCGATCGGCACTGGCTTGATCCAGCCGAGCTTTTCCTTGCTCCAGGCGTCGAAGTGTTGCGGTCGGCCGTTGCCGGCCTGGTTGGCCATGGCACTCCAGATGCCGGCCCCTTCCATACCGGGGTTCTCCGGCCGGGCGTACAAATCGGGCAGGCCGAGGATGTGTCCAAATTCGTGACAGAAGACGCTGATGTTCATCATCTGGGCTTGGCCGCCGCGAGCCTGGCCGCCCAGTTCGGGACAGATGAAGTACGGCCAATCGCGGCCGCCGTGCTGAAAATTCGCCTTGTGTGGCCAATAGAGGCTGCCGCGAGGGACGGTGCCCGTTCGCCCGGCGTAGATGAAGAACACGCCATCGAAATCCTTGAGCGCGTCCTTGCCGTCACGTTTCAAGAGCAGGTCCATCGCCTCGCCGAGCAGCGTTCGCGGGCCCGTGTTGTATTCCATTTTCTTTTTGCTGAGTTCCACGGGTTCGAAAGACTTGCCCTCGATCTTGAGCTGGCCGTGCGATTGTTCCATGTAGTAATCGTTCATGCTGCCGAATGCGTCGGTGCCGGTCGCGTATTTCTTGAACGTGCCCGTGCTGAACATCGCGTCCGCCCAATCCTTGGCCGTGATTTTCGCATCGTGCTTGGCGTCCGAATATTCGACGTTAATGATGGCGATGCGGAAGACCGGCTTGTTCCAATAACGCGAGCGGCCAAAACCTCCGCCGGGTCGGCCGGTTCCAGGCCCCGCCGTCGGTTGAGCGGGTTCGGCCAACTTGATCTTCATCTCAACTTTCTTCTCCGCGACGATCAGGGTGAGATTCACGGTCTCGTCGGGCTTCTTCGAAAGGAGAACCTCACGCAGTTTGTCTGGGCCAGTCACGGTAACATCATCCACTTTCAGAATCGTCTCACCCACTTTCAGCTTTGATTTGTCGGCCGTGGTGCCGGGGATTACCTGTTCGATGAGCACGCCCTCCGCGTCCTTTGTGGCCGTGACTTCGACACCCAGCAATGCGGGCTGCGTGCGGACCGGAGCTACCGGTTTGCTTGGAAGGGGAAGAACCGTGGTCACGTCGATCGGCTTGCCATCGCGGAGCAACGCAAGATTGACGCGTTCGCCTGCCCCTCTCGAGCGCAGGACTGTACGAAAGTCCTCGACATTCGCGGTCTTCTTGCCGTCGATGGCCGTGAAGGTATCGCCTGGTTTCAGCCCCGCCTTGTCGGCGGCCGAATTCGCCTCGACCCCGTCGATGACGGCCTGGGCTTTGGCATCGGCTTTGAACAACACCCCGAGGTGGCCGGGAATCGCAGTCGTGGAGGCAACGGCCGGCTTGGGATTGGCCCGGATGGCCGTCTCGACCGTGCGGTATTCTTCGTCCGCGGCATTCAGTTGCGCGGAAACGAATGCGAAGACAAAGGAGACGAACAACACAGAGCGCATGGAAATTTCCTTTGGAGTTCCGTTCATGAGATAGGCCGCGAGACGGAACGTCCTCAGGAAGGCGTTCCCAGCGACAAGACTCAAACGGTCACAAGGTCAGCCAATTTGCGAATTCTTGGGCCGCCGTCCGCTCGATCGTCGGGATCGAAGAGAATGGCCTGCATCCCGGCCGCAGTCGCCCCGTGAATATCGTTACGCAGATCGTCCCCCACGAACAAGATACATTCCGCCGGAACGCCTGCCGATTTCGCGACGGCCGCAAAAAACTCCTTGCCCGGTTTGCGGCGTCCCACGTCCGAACTGATGACGCAATGATCCTTCAGCGGCGTCAATTCCGGAAAGGCTTCCACCAGGCCGAATAGTCGCGAATCGAAGTTGGACGCCATGCCGACGACGAGGTTACGCGACCGCAACTCGCGGATCAGGTCGCCGGCTTCGGCTTGCACCATCCACGCGGCCGGCTGCCCGAACCACTCCCACAGTTCCGCGAAGCAGGCGTCGGCATTCGTCTCCGGAAAAACTTCGCCCACGATTGTCCGCCAGCGTCCACGTTCGCGGGCTTCGTCCGTCTTCCAACCATCGCGAAAATCCTGTTTTTCTTGCCGGGCGAATGCCTCGCGAAAAGCGTGGCGAATGAGTTCGTCCGAGGGAATTGCTCCGAATTTTGCGGCCGCCTTCGCGTAGGTTTGGCTCACGGGGGAGCGAGGAAAGAGCAGCGTCCCGACGGCATCGAAGAAAACGGCCTGGATAGTGGGGTCGATCATGCTGGGGCCTCTTGCACCGTCCACTGAATTTGATCCGGAATTTCTGTTGACCCATCTCCCCGCGAATTGTAGTCACTCTTCTTATGACTGTATCCCCCGAAAACGCACGCCGCCGCCGAAACGACCGCAGTGCGAAGCCTTACTCGTTCCTGCCCGAAGGCAATCGACCAGCCCGCTGGTCGTACATTTGCGTTCTGCTCGGCCTGATTCCCGGCCTGGGGATGCTCTTCTGCCTCCCGGCAATAGTCCTCGGCATCGTCGGACGAAGAGTCGCCCTCAAGGACGAACAGAAACGTGGCATCGGCCACGCCTGGGCGGGACGTGTGCTGGGAAGCTTTGAGTTGCTTTGCAACGGGGCGGGCGTTTATTGTTTGATGAAGGCGTTTGGGGAATGATTGCTGAGGAATGCAGCCTTAAGCATTTCAAACAACACGTCCGCACGCGTATGCAACGCACGGGCGAGAGAGCCCACTACGCCAGAATCGGCTTGACGATTTCGCCATGTACATCCGTTAAACGATAGTATCGCCCCTGGAACTTGAACGTGAGGCGTTTGTGGTCGATGCCGAGGAGATGCTGAATCGTCGCGTGTAGATCGTGGACGTGAACGCCAGCGGTGGCCACGCTGTAGCCGAAGTCGTCGGTCGACCCGTGCGTGATGCCCGGCTTGATTCCGGCGCCGGCAAACCACATGGTGAAGCAGCGCGGGTGATGATCGCGGCCATAGTCCGTGGCCGTCAGTTTGCCTTGCGAGTAGTTAGTGCGGCCGAACTCGCCGCCCCAGATGACCAGCGTGTCTTTCAGTAAGCCGCGTTGTTTGAGATCTTGAATCAGCCCGTAGCCCGCTCGATCGACTTCCTTCGCCTGCTTTCGAATCGCACCAGGCAGGCCGCCGTGTTGATCCCAGCCGGGATGATAGAGCTGAATAAAGCGCACGTTGCGTTCGGCCAATCGTCGAGCGAGCAAGCAGTTGGCCGCGAATGTGCCAGGCGTCTTCGCCTCGGGCCCGTAGAGTTCGAACGTCTTCTCGTCCTCCTTGGAAAGGTCCATCACCTCGGGCACGCTGGTCTGCATGCGATAGGCCATCTCGTACTGGGCGGTGCGGGCGGCGATTTCCGGATCCCCTTCCGCATCGGCCTGGAGCTTTTCCATCTCGGCGAGTCGATCGAGCATCTTGCGGCGACTATCGCGTGAGATGCCGTCCGGGTTCGCGAGATACAGCACCGCATCTTTGCCTGAACGAAACTGCACCCCCTGATGCTGGCTCGGCAAGAAGCCGTTGCCCCAAAGGCGGGAGTACAGCCCTTGCTCCGTTTTGTCCTTCGAGACGAGCACGACGAACGCGGGCAGATTTTCGTTCGCGCTGCCCAGGCCATACGAGAGCCACGAGCCCATGCTCGGCCGCCCGGCAAGTTGCGAGCCGGTTTGCAGAAA
>SIAJ01000030.1 GCA_009691845.1 Gemmataceae bacterium | reverse complement strand
CCAACACCGCCAGCGTGCTGCTCGGCAACGGCGCTGGCAGCTTTGCAGCCAAAACCGACTTCGCCACGGGGTCCGGCCCTCTTTCCGTGACGCTCGGCGATGTCAATGGCGATGGCAAGCTCGATCTCGTCACCGCCAATCGCAGCGCCGACACCGCCAGCGTGCTGCTCGGCAACGGCGCTGGCAGTTTCGGGAGCAAAACCGACTTCGCCACGGGGTCCGGCCCTTTTTCCGTGACGCTCGGCGATGTCAATGGCGATGGCAAGCTCGATCTCGTCACCGCCAATTTCAACGCCGACACCGCCAGCGTGCTGCTGAACAGCATCGCCTTCATTGGCCAGACCTACAATATCAGCCAAAATTCCGCCCCCAGCGATATTAGCCTGTCGAACAGCACGGTGGCGGAGAACCAGGCATCCGGCACGGCGGTGGGCGATTTTAGCACCACGGACGTGGACGCCGGCAACACGTTCACCTACACGCTGGTCAGCGGCACCGGCGACACGGGCAACGCCAGCTTCCAGATCAGCGGCAACGTTCTGCAAACCGCTGCGAGCTTCAACTTCGAGGCGCAGTCGAGCTACAGCGTCCTCGTCCGCACCACGGATCAGGGTGGCCTGTTCTACGAAGAGGCCTTCACGATCGGGGTGACCAACGTCAACGAGACGCCCAGCTTCGTGACAGGCGCGGATCAAAACATTAATGCCACGAACAGCGTGCAGAGCGTCAGCGGCTGGGCCACGGTCATCGAGGACGGCGACACCACCGTGACGCAAGGTCTTACCTTCAACATCACGGGCAATACCAATGCTGGGCTTTTCGCCACGCCGCCCGCCATCAACAGCTTCGGCACGCTGACCTACACACCGAACTTCACGACCGGCACGGCAACGATCTCGGTCACGCTCACCGACGATGCGACGATCAACGGCAATCCGGCACTGACCAGCGCCGAGACCACCTTTATCATCACGATCAGCGATGTCGTTGCCCCGGAGACGACGATTGATTTGGCCCCGTCTGTGAACGCGGCCAGCTTCATTTCCAGCACGACGGCCCAGTTCGCGTTTTCCGGAACAGACGATGTCCTGCCGCTGGTGCTGACGTTCGAGGCCAGCCTGGACGGAGCCGCGTTCGCAACGGCGACCAGCCCGATCACGTTCAACGGCCTGTCGGAAGGATCGCACACCTTCCAGGTGCGGGCCAGAGACGTGGCCGGAAACGTGGACCAGACACCGGCCAGCTTCACCTGGACCGTGGATACGATTGCACCGACCGTGGCCATCGGTGCTCCGTCGCAGGGCTATGCCAATAGTGCCGCGACAGTGACGTACGTGCTGACCTATGCCGATGTGAACCTCGATGGGATCACCCTCACGCCGGCCGGCATTTCGCTGAATGCTTCGATGGGCGTGTCGGCGAGCGTGGCCGTCAACATCACCGGGCCGAACACGGCCAATGTGGTACTGACGAACATCACGGGCGACGGAACGCTGGGCATCAGCGTCGCGACCGGCACGGCCGTGGACGCGGCTGGCAACCAGGCGACCAGTGCCGGGCCGAGTGCCGTGGTGATCGTCGACAATACTCTGCCGTCGCTGACGATCGGTGCGCCTTCCGTGGCCACGACGAGGGCCGGTCCGGTTTCGTGGGTCGTGACCCTTGCGGATACGAATGCTCTGCTGCCTTTCACGCTGACCCCGGCACAGATCACGCTGGTGGGATCGCCGGTAGCGGTCACGGCCAATTCGGTCGTGGTTACGGCGCTGACGGCCACAACGGTCCGTGTGACGGTCAACGATGTTTACGGCGGGCAAGGTATTCTTCGCATCCGCCTGGCCGCAGGAGTGGTGACGGACCGGGCTGGGAATCAGTCGGCTGGTCCGGTCGATAGCGCGTCCGTCAACGTGACGGGCAAACGCAAGCTGAGGGTCAGCCACGTTCGTCCGCCGGCGCGGCTGACAGCCGGCACGAACTTCACGTTCCGCATTGGTTACCGAAACGCTGGAACGCAACTGTCGAGTGGTGTTGTGCTGGAAGCTCAGCTACCGGCCTGGGCAACCTTCCGTGCGTCTGCCAGTGACGCGGGTTGGGTCCACATCGGCGGCGGCAAGTATCAACTGACGATCGGCAATCTGAATGTGGCCCAGAGGGGCGTGGCGAAGTTCGCGGTGACCTATGCGTCCAGCGTACCGCGCGGAGCCTCGACGACCTTTAGCGCCCGCTTGACGGACTACGTAAGCGGTTCCCTCACGGCGGTCGCCACGACGAGCACGTCGATCTTCGGCTTCAACTCGCGGTGGAACTAAGAGGCTGTCCGGAAAATTGGGTTCCGGGAGGGCGAGGCTCGGCAGGAGCCTCGCCCTCCCAAATCAGGACACTACCTGATTTCTGCTAAAAAGCATGGCCGGTAACTGCCAATACTTGCGCTCTTACTTGCCAAAGAAAAACTCTTCCGCCGTCTTACGCATCAGCCATTCCTTATCCTCGGCACGGAGGAAATCG
This sequence comes from Gemmataceae bacterium, assembly GCA_009691845.1. GTDB lineage: Bacteria > Planctomycetota > Planctomycetia > Gemmatales > Gemmataceae > SIAJ01. The sequence goes on along the minus strand of SIAJ01000030.1, from coordinate 52,954 downwards.
AGTCGGCGCAGAATCAAATCGACGCTCGCCTGATACGTGTGCTCGCCGTCCACCTGGAACGGGCCGTCACTCTCCCACATGCAGCGTTTTGGGCCAAAGGCGGTGACGACCTTTTTGATCAACGGTGCCAGATCATCGTACGGCGGCTTCTTCTTGCCCAGGGCGTAGAAGGCACCCACCTTGAGCAAGACCTTCTTGTGTTTGGCCATCGCGCAAAGCCGATCCACATCCGCGTCCAGAATCACGCCATCCGCACCGATGCGAGCGAGGTGGTCGATGATCACCGGGGTGTCGGGAAACGCGGCGCAGATTCGGTCAAGTTCCGGCAAGCCGTCGGGACCGATGAGACAGGACATCGCCTGGTTATTGCGGGCACCGGCTTCAAACATCTTCCGATATCCCTCCGGCTGGAGCCACTTCTCGACCGGTTGCTGGCTGAGCTTGGGATGGATGCGAAAGGCACGCACGCCCTTCTTGGCCAGCTCGCTCATCTGACCGGCTGGGTCCTTGCCCAGGGGATCGATGACGGCCGTGCCGACGAAGACTTCGGGATGCTTCGCAATCATGTCCAGCATGTAGGAATTGTCGAAGCCATAAAAACTGATCTGGATGAGGTTGATCCGTCTCACGCCTGCCGGCTCGCAATGCTTGAACAGGTCCTCCGGCGTGAACGAGCCAGGCTTCATGTTCTCCTTGGTGTAGCCGAGCGCCAGTGGGTAGCGAGTCGTGTCCGGCGTCCAAACGTGGACATGGGCGTCGATGTAGTTCATGGTTTTGCGATCCTGAGCATGCGTGTTCGGTGTGGCCTGGGCCAGCAACGGACCGGCGACCAAACAGATCAGCAACCAGTGCCTCGACATTGCTTTGCTCCTTAGATCCGGGCGACCGGCCTTACTCCGGACTCAATCATGCAACGGTCATCCCGAGCCGGAATGATGTAGCAGATGTGGCGTCGGCCTTCACGGGTACTCAGATTTCTTTCGGCGTGTGAACCCCCAGCTTCTTTGCGAAGGGGATCAGTGCCTCCATGATGCCTCGATAGAGCGAAACGCCTTCAACGAGTGCCCGTCGCTTGAACTCCAGGCCACGCTGGCCCGGAAGTCGCACGGCCTCGACTCCCGGTGCGGGTGGTGTGTTGCGGCAGGCTTCTGCAGTCCAGGATGTCTCGTGCTGGAAGGCGGCACGGCCGCCGAACGCTGCGGGGTCGATCACTTGAAGGAAGATCGACGCTCCCCAGCCGGTCGGTTTCTCGGCTCTGCCAAATCCGCTCAGGCCTTGTGTCAATGCTTCGACCATCAGAGCGAGTCCAAAACCCTTGTGGCCATGCTCCACCCCGCCGATTGGCAAGATGGTTCCGGGCGGGTCGGTGAACAAGGCGGCCGGGTCGTCTGTTGGGTTGCCCGACGCGTCGAGCAGGCACGGACTGGTGAACCGCTTCCCCTCGTCGCGCAGCCGTCCCGTCATGCCGTTGGTGGTGATCGACGCACTGATGTCGATCAGGATTGGGTCCGCGTCGGTCGGGATGCCAATCGCGATTGGGTCCGGAGTCAGGACTGCTTTACGTCCGCCGAACGGAGCGACGCTGGCAACCGAAGGATCGGAACAGGTGAGAATGATCATCAGGCCGCGATCGGTCGCACGCTGCAAGAAGGAAGCGAGACAGGCGATGTGATGGCTCTGTCGAATCGCGACGGCCACGATGCCGTGAGCCGCGACACGTTCGACCGCAAGATCGATGGCCTTGGCGGTTAACCAGACGCCCGGCAGCCGCCGGCCATCCCAGGTGATGGCCCCTCCGCGATCGGCGACGATCTCGGGTTCGCCGCGCGGAGTCATCGAGCCGGATTCCAGTTCGCGCAGATAGCCGGCCGCCAGTTGTAGCCCGTGCGTCGAGTGGCCAAGCAAATCGGCCTCGACTAGACCGCGAGCAATGGTGGCCGGCTTGTCGCCGTCACAACCCGCGGCCGCGAACAAGCTGGTCGTAAACGAGATCAAGTCTTCGGCACGATACTTCGTCATCGGCTTACCTCATCTGATGCGGACGAGCCGCCCATAGTAGTCGGCACACTCCGCGTGCCGATTTTCAGCTCTCGGAGAGCCTAAGAATTCGAACGTCCACAATGGGCGGAAACAAATGGTCACACACTCTCCAGGTACGGACATTCGGCACACGAGGTGTGCCGACTCCTTTCAGCGACCGTTTACTCCGCTCCCGCGAGCACCTGAAACGCCAGTTGCTCGAGTTGGATCGTCAAGTCTACATTCACAACCGCCAGTCCCTTGGGCAACCGCAACAGGGCTGGAGCGAAGTTGAGAATGCCGCGAATCCCGGCCTTCACCAGAGTGTCCGCAACTTCCTGGGCCGACTCCGAGGGCACGGCAATCACGCCAAACTCCGCTTTCGTTTCCGCAACGCGACGTCGCAACTCGCTCGCCGGGAAGACTTCCTGGCCATCGACTTTCTGGCCGATCAAGTGCGGGTCCGAATCGAACAAGCCAACGATCCGGAAGCCACGATCCTTGAAGCCGCGATAGCGAAGCAACGCCCTGGCCAGGTTGCCCGCTCCCAGCACGACCACCGGCCATTCGCGATCGATGCCCAAGGCCTTGTGAATCGCGGCAATCAGTGTCGCCGTCTTGTACCCCACACCCCGGCGACCGAGACCGCCGAGGTACGCCAGATCTTTACGAACTTGAGCATCGCCCAGAAGGAGGGCTTGTGCCAAATCGTGGCTGGAAGCCGATTGCTGACCGGCCCGGAGCCAACCTTCCAGGCAGCGCAGATACAAACTGAGCCGGGCGGCGGTGGCACGCGGTGGTCGAGATTCGTCGGTCATCAGCGCTTTCGGGCAACGAGTTGGCTGCGCTCACTTTTTTGGAATGATGTCCAAAGAATCGAACGAGGTCACCGCATCGGCCTTGGTCCAGAAGCCAACCTTTCCGGCCTTTGGAAACGCGTCGTCGGTCGCCTCGAGTTTGTGGTTCTTGTCCAGCTCGCACAGGATCTTATTGCCGTTGTGATGGACCGAAACACGGAATTCCGTCGGCTTGTTCAGCTCGATTTTGTCTTTCGAGGCGAGTTCCTTCCGCTTGCCCTCTTTCACGGCGTAGAGCCGGAAGTTCTTCTCCAGCGGGTTGAAGCGACAGACGTAGTAATTGTTGGCATCGATGTACCGCCACACCAATCCGCCGCCTTGATCGATCTCGCCCGCAACCGCTTTGACATGAACCGTCAGGTCGCCATCGAGGAAGGAACTCGTGTTCGACACGCACACGTTGAACAGGCGATTCGGACCGGCGGCCGTTTGCGTGAGGACGTGTCCCGTTTTGCCGGGTGCCGAATTGTCGGCCGTGACCTTCCAGACGCTACCTTCGCCTTCGCCGGTTTTCGCGGCGGTCCAGCCGTCCGGGAGTTTCCCCAACTCAGACTTGCCGAACGTGATGAGTTGGGCCTTCTCGGCCGCGAATGTGAGGGATGCGAATGTCATCGCCAGGAGTAGAGAGCGCATGTTGAGTTTCTCGGGTCGTGAAATCGTTGTCCCGGTGATTTAGCGATTTTGGGCAAGCTCTTCGATCCGCGAATCGGCGCATCTGCCAATTCCCATTGCAGCGAGTGCATGGATGTGCCGATTGTTGTAGGGAAGGTTCGTTAGAACCGGACGAATCGGCCTGCTTGGATCTCCGACATGCCCATGAAGTACGCATTCGCCCCGTTCGTTCTGTGCTTTGCCAGCGTCACAGCTTTCGCGCAGGAACCGGGCGACCCACCAATCAAGCTCACTCCGCCGGCCATCGAGGAGAACGCGCCTCGGCCGGATTCACCGCCCAAGAAAACGTCACGGCCAGAAGCACGGCCGAAGCTCCAGCCCAAGGCGATCGAGGAGCAAGAGAGCGAGATCGAAGCTCCGCTGCTCCCCAGCCGGCCGACTCGTGTCGAGATTGAGCGTTCGGACGTCGAGCCTGTGGGGGCTCGGAAGGAAACTGTTCCGACCCGCCCACTGCTACAACTCAAGCCGAGTGAGGAAGACGAGATCCAAATCGAAGTGCCGAAGCAGCCACGCCGCCGAACACGCGTGGAGATGGACCGTTCCGAACTCGAAACCGCAGGTGCCGAGCAATTGCCGAAAAGCCTGGACGTGCTGAAGGCCGAACCGCTGCCTTCGCCGCCGAGCCCGGAATCTCTCGAGGGATCAGCCAATGCACCTGTACCGGGAGGAGCACTGACTCCTGCGCCCGTGTACCGGCCGCTCTACCTCGACCTGCAAACGATCAATTACAGTATCCCCGGTGCGGGCGCACTGTTCGGACATGCGGATCTTGTAAGGGGCAAATGGGCCGATGGGGACATGTTCCAACACCGAGTGGGACCGGACTCCGCCATCCAGGTGGACGGCGCATTTCGTGGCTACTTCCGCGACGATCAGCGTCTCAAATGGTCCGGAGTGGAAAGCACGTTCGGTGGCGAAGGCGTGCTGCGGCCGTCGTTCGTTTCGCGCACGGGAGACTGGATTGTCTCAACGCAGGGCGAGTTCTTCCTGAACATGCCCTATGGCACGTCCTTTCTGAGCGACAAGGATCGCGACCTGTATCGCACGAACTTCGACGTCGAACCGTTTCAAGTGTTCCAAATGTTCGTGGAGGCGAGATACGACGACATGTCGGTTCGTCTCGGTCGTTCGCGGACGCCTTTCGGCCGCTATCAATCGCCGATGTTCACGAACTCGATGCACGATGCCCCCTTTATCCGCACGGAAGTGATCGGCTTCGTGGAAACGGGCATGTTCTTCCGCTATGCTCCGGACCCGTTCGTCATCGACTTCGCGATCGTGAATGGCGAGCCAAACCTGGACACGAACTCCAGTAAAGCCGTGGTCACTCGTTGGGGAGTCGAGGAGCAAACCTGGACGGCCGGCATCTCCGCCAAGATCCAGGACGGCATCGGCTCCGAATATCTGAAGCGCTACAATAATTTGTTCGGCATCGACGGCAGCGTCTCATTGGGTTCCTTCTTGATCTACGGCGAAGCCGTGATGGATCAGCACGGCTTCTTGCGTGACGCCGAGAACCATGCGTCGTACGATCCGAAGAAACTGGGCATTCGCAGCCTGTATGGCCGCGATGTCTTCAAGGGAGACGACAAGCCCATCAATGGCCGGGGTGCGTATCTGGGCGTTTCTTATCGAGCCGACGATTGGCTCGTGGATTTGAGTTGCGGCCGTTACACCCCGGAAGAAATCGGCAATACGGTCCACGACCAGCCGACCAATCGAATGCTGCTCAAGACCACATATATGGCTGCCAAAAACCTGGAACTCTACCTGATCTTGCTGGCCGAGAACAAACGACCCGGCCCGTTCGAAAATGCAAGACCGTACGCCGCTTGGTTCGGCATGCAGTATGGGTTTTGAGTTCCCCACGGATGCGATCGTTTGACGCGATGCGGCGAATGCGAGCGTGGGTCCCTTGGGCCAGAGCCCGTTCTGGCCAGCCGGCCTCCCCCGCAGAGCGTCAGTCGAGCGTTTCACCGAATACCCGCCCCCTCCCATTCGTCCAACCCGCAGGCCGATACCATGTGCAGGGTTCGGGGTTTCCTCTTTTAGTGGACTTGCCCGGTCCCGGACCCTGGGACCTTGCTATACTCTTCTAAGCTGACAGCCCGCCCCCGGGAGGCTTGCCCTCCGTTCGCGACCAAAGGAATCCGCCGTGCCGACGATGCTCGACACCGAGGCCCTCCCAAGCGCCCCGCCAGAACTGAAATCGAAAAAGGCGAATACGGCCCAGTTTAAAGTCGTTCCGGAAACGCGGTCGCTCCGCGACCAAATCCGGGATGCGGCGGCCGTCTACATCAAGCCCATCGACAAGTCCCGACCGCTGACCAAGGACGAATTCCGTTCCCATTCGTCAATCTTGCTCGGTCAGCTGGGGTTGGGAGATCAGTATCTCGGCTTCACTCTCGTTTGTCTGGCGAACGAATTCTGGCGTGAGCAGGTCGCTGCGATCCCATTTAATCGCCGCCTGCTGCTGGTTCCGCACTGCCTGAAGAACGCCGAAGGCTGCCCGGCCGACTACGACGAATTCGGGCTCGACTGCGAAAAATGCGGGGCCTGTTCCGTCGCGGACTTCAAGGGCAAGGCCGAGGCGCTCGGCTACAAGGTGCTCGTCTCCGAAGGGACGCCGATCGTTCTGAAGATCATCGTCTCGGGCCATGTCGATGCGATCGTCGGCGTCGCCTGCCTGAACGTGCTGGAAAAAGCTTTCGACAAGATCCTATTGTCCGGCATCCCCTGCGTGGCCGCGCCGTTGCTGTCGAGCAACTGCAAGAGCACTTCAGTCGATAACGACTGGGTGTTCGACATGATCGACCTGAAGAGCGAGCCGATTCCGCAGGCGACCAAGAGCTACGTGCATCTGATGCGGGCTGCCAACGCGATGTTCGAGCCACCGGAACTGTCGCTCCTGGCGCCGCGATCGCGCGTGAACAAGGCCAACGAACCAACCAACGACCCGCTGGGTCAACACGAAGCGATTGCCTACGACTTCCTGGCCAAAGGGGGCAAGCGTTCGCGGCCACTCATCACGCTGGCCGCCTACGATGCACTCACGGGAGGCAAGGGCACTCTCTCCCTCGAAGGCTTGAATCTTCCGGAATCCGTGAAGCGAACCGCTCTCGCCATCGAGTCGTTCCACAAGGCCTCGCTCGTTCACGACGACATCGAAGACGACGACTCCTACCGCTATGGCTCGCCGACACTGCACCGCGAGTACGGCATCGGCACCGCGATCAACGTGGGCGATTACCTCATCGGCCTTGGCTATCGCCTGGTGAGCCGGGAACGCAAGGTGCTCGGCGCCGAAGTCGCCGCGGATATTCTCGACAAGATGGCCGACTCGCACCTGAAGCTTTCCGAAGGCCAAGGTGCCGAACTGCTCTGGCGCGATGCCGAGAACAAAGCCCTTTCGCCTCTCGATGCGTTGAAAATTTACGCGCTGAAAACCTCGCCGGCATTCGAGGCGGCACTGTATTCGGGCGTTCGTCTCGCTGGTCCGGCCGAAGCCTACGAGAAGGCCGTCGGCGACTTCAGCCGCAACCTGGGGGTCGCGTTCCAGATTCTCAATGACCTCAAGGATTGGGCCGAGGACGGGGACAACAAACTCGTTGCCGGGCAGGACGTGCTGGCCGCTCGGCCGACGCTTTTGCTCGCCCTGGCTCTCGAAGGGCTCTCCGCACCCGAAAAGTCCGAGTTGCTCGGCCTGATTGCCGCCGCTCGCGAACATTCCTCCGAAGACGATACGGCCGCGACCGATACCGTGGAGCGCGTGCGAACTCTGTACCGCAAGGCCAAGGTGTTCACGAAAGCGGATGCCCTGGTCGACAAGTACCGGGCCCGTGCCGAGACTATCGCCGACGCAATCGAGCCGGCTGAATTCCGCGAGTTGCTCTACTACCTTGTGGACACAGTTCTGGAGAAGCCGGCCATTCCTGAAGAGGAACCCAAGTCCATCGCCGTTCAATTGGGATTACCGGCTCAGTTTCAGTCGTTGGTGGCGAGGTCCTGAGTTCCGGGATCGGAATGATGTCTACTCCACCTCAGCACTCGGCACTCGGTACTGAATATTCAGTACCGAGTACTCCGAACTTGTTTCCCCTCGTGACGGTCGATTCGGTACTGTGGCCCGCCGATTCCACGGCCACGATGATTCCCGCTACGGATATTCCCGACCCCTACCGCGAACTCCTCGCGCATTCGTTGCACATGACGGTGGTCGTCGAGGAGTTTTACAAATCCCCGGTCGATGTCCGCGTGCTCGAATCCGGTCGCGATGCCGGGGGCGATTCCTACTATCGCCGCATCGTTCTCACTCTTCGAGGAACGGACCGCATCGTTCAATACGGGCTCGTGCGAATCGATCTCGGTTGCCTACCCGAACCAGTTCGCGATGCGATCGTTGCCGAGAAGACCCCGCTCGGGCGCGTGCTGATCGATCACAACGTGCTGCGCCGGATCGAGCCAACGGCATTCTTGAAGGTGCAACCCGGCCCGACGCTGATGCAACAGTTGGGCCTCGCGGACAGTTCGACCCTTTATGGCCGCACCGGCGTAATCTTCTGCGACGACCGCCCCGCGATCGCGGTGCTGGAACTTCTCTGCCCGGCGTGAACTTATCCGAGCCGCGCTGCGTGCGCGGCTCGGACTTGCGCATTCCTACGCAACCAGCACCTGTATCAGCCCCACCAGCAGCACATCTGCCGCCAGCACCAGCAGGCATGCGGCCACCACGCCCGCGGTCGCGGCCCGGCCGACGCCCTCGGTTCCACCCTCAGCCTTCATTCCGTAATAACAACCCGACACGCCAATCAGGAAGCCGAACACGGCCGTCTTGAGTGCCGCCGGGATCACTTCGTGCGGGTACAACTCCCGGAACGACGCCTCGTAAAATCTCTGCCAGTTCGTGCTACCCACCATGTTCTCCGCAACGTAGCCGCTCATGAGGGCGAGCACCGCGATGAACACGTGCAACAACGGCAGAGCCAGAATGCAGGCCAACACACGTGGACCAACCAGCACCCGCATCGGCGGTAGGCCAAGCAGTTCCAGGGCGTCGAGTTGCTCGCCTTGTTTCATGGCTCCGAGTTCCGCACCGAGGCTGGCCCCCGTGCGGGCCGCCACGATCAAACCGGCACCGATAGGGGCCAACTCCAACAGCACCGCCGCCGCAAGAACGGTGGGCAGGTACTCCTCGGTCCCCGAGCGCTTGAGGGCCGAATACGTGTGCAGCCAGACGACGGCCCCCAGGGAAATCCCCGCGACGGTTCCGAGCGGCAGCGCTCCGATGAGCACCGAGTAAAGTTGCAGCAACCAGTCCTTCGGCTTGGCAATCGCGGCAACGGCAGCGAGCAACGCCTGCCACGCGAAGTGTGCGAAGTTGCCGACGGTTGCCAAAAGATTAAGAATCGGCGTCATAGTTCGAGACCAAGAGCCAACCGGGATATGTTGATCATAGAGTGAACAGCAAGAACTCCCTCGCTGAATTACGAACCTCGGTGTCACACATGACGCGACCGATGCAACGCAAGGCCACCCCATCTTATCGTCCCTGGATGATTGCCGTGGCGTGTCTGATCCTCGGCCTCGGTATCGGCCTCAGGTTCTTGCTCCCGCTCTTGTTCTCGAAGAAGACCGAACCCGCTGATGCTTTTTTCATTCAGCCGTCTACTCCGGTCTCCCCCGCACCGGAAGGCATGGTTTGGATTCCCGGCGGTCCGTTCTGGATGGGCTCGGATGACGATCCCGAAGGCATCGCTCCTCCACACCAAGTGGCCGTCTCGGGCTTCTGGATGGACCGGACGGAAGTCACCAACGCACAATTTGCAGCCTTTATTCGAGCCTCAGGATACAAGACCACAGCGGAACTGCCGCCGACCGACGAGGAACTTGCACAAGGCGATGTTCCTCCGGAGCGGCGTGTGCCGTTTTCCGTTTGTTTCGATCCGTCCGGGCTGCCGGCGGGGATCGATCCGAATCGATCGCCCCCCGTCTGGTGGAAATTTATTGCCGGGGCAGACTGGCAACATCCGGAAGGACCATTGAGCAACATCAAGGAGCGCATGAATCACCCGGTCGTGCATATCTCCTGGCACGACGCGGTTGCCTATTGCGAATGGGCGGGCCGACGCTTGCCGACCGAAGCGGAGTGGGAATTCGCAGCGCGAGGCGGCCTCGAGAAGCAAGAATTCTGTTGGGGAAGCCAGAAACAAGGGACCGGCGGCAAGTGGTACGCGAACTCATTTCAGGGCAAGTTCCCCGGCCAGGATTCGGCAGCCGACGGCTATCGAGATACCTCGCCGGTCGGAACGTACCCGCCGAATGGCTACGGACTGCACGACATGTCCGGCAACGTGTGGGAGTGGTGTTCCGACTGGTACGCGGGCACCTACTATCACACGAGCCCGAAGAACAACCCGAAAGGCCCGGAGTCCGGCGTCGCGGGCCGAGATACCAATCAGCAAGCGAAAGTGCGGCGTGGCGGGTCATTCCTGTGTGCCGACGAATACTGCCGGCGTTATCTCCCAGCCGCCAGGGACCACAACCCACCCAATGATGCCGCCAGCCACGCGGGCTTCCGGTGCGTGAAGCACGGAACGCCGTAACCCACCCCTCACGCTGTGTGCCGCAGCAGATAGGCACGCTTGAATTCGAGTGCCGTGCCCGCGTCCACGGTTTCTACCCAGGCGACTACGAAACGTGGCGTGCTGCTTCCGATGGTCATGCGCACTTCGTCGCCGTCCGCGTAGGTGATGGCGTTCCCTTCGGCGATGCGCGTGCAACCGTCGCGGATATCGTCGGACGTTGCAAGTAGCAGGTAATGAGTCCAGACGATCGCTCCGTCGATTCGTCCGCGTTCGAGGTCAGCGACGAGTTTGCACACAACATTCGTGTACGTCGGGGCACCGGCACCGAATGGGCGGTAGATGTCGCAAAGGTCGATGAGTCCAGGAGGAGTGGCCATGATGGTGCCTCAGATCAGGGGAACGCGATAAGGGGCCAAGATGCGAACGACGTCTTGGGGGAATTCCGGGCCGCCGTTGCCGAGGATCTGGAACGTTTCGCCGAATTTCTGTTGCGAGACGTTCAGGAAGCTGCTCGCGACTTCCGTCTTCACCTTGCGATACCAGTGGCCAACGAGCCGGGCGTACGCTTCCTTCACATCGTTCGGCACCGAACTGGTCGCGGTCGTGTAGACGACCTGAACCACTCGCGGGCCTCGCGTCCAGATGCGGATGTCCGAGTTCACCAGGCCATCGCGTTTGCTCGGCAGGAACGGCCCGGCCACGGACTGGATCACGCCACGATCCGATTGCACCACGTAATCGCTGGCGGTGACAATCGTCTCCGAGCCGAACGCTCGACTGGCATCGACCTTGACGCTGGTCACGCTCGAGACGGGATAATTCCGCAGATGCACGAATTCGGAGCCACCCGGAAAATCCTCGGTGAACGTGCCGCCTTCAAAATCGCGGTTGCAGTAGTTGGCGACGGCCGCATCCGCGGAATCCTGGAGCAGGCCGAGCATGGTGTCATCCGAACTCGACGTGATGCCGAGGCGGGTTTTGACGTTGGCGAGTGTGTCGAGGGACATGATGCACCAGTAGTGAAGGATGAAACAAGCGGAGCCGCGACCGTAAGGGAGCGGTCAAGACGCACCGCTCCCTTACGGTCGCGACTCCGTTTGCACGTTTCGAATTACACCGTCTTCTTCTGCTCCCCAATCAGCACGCCGAGCAGGAACGTCGGCGACGTTCCCGACACCGTGCGATGGTGACGCAGATAACGTTTCGTGCGATCGAACACGATTGTTTGCAAACTGCTCGAAGCAGTCACAGCCGTGAATGTTGCACTCGTCACATCGGTCCAGGTCGAGTTGTCGCTCGATTCCTGAACCTTGCCGGTGAGCGACGGCGAGGTGCCGCCGACGGCACCGATCACCTGGATCGCGAAGCAGCGGCCATCGGCATCGAGCATGTCGATGGCCGTGCTGCCAGTCGTGTCGTTCACGGAGGCGGGATAGGCACTGGCCCCAATGAGGGCCTGGTTCTTCAGATCGTTGATCGCGGTAGACATGGAAACTCCTGGTGGTTGGGAATTGCCCCCTCTCCGAAGTGGAGAGGGGGGAGATCAATCAGGCAACCGTCAACGAATCGCACAACACAAACGACCCCGCGTTGCGTGGACCAGCGTCGATGTGCTGAATGCCACGCAGATAGGTCTGGTCGTTCTGCAAGGCCGTGTCGCCCAGGCCGCTGGCGAGGAACTCCATCACGCCGAGACGGGCCACGATCCAGTCCGGGAAATACCCGAGCAGAATGTACGACAGGTTGCTCGACGACCCTTTGGCACGCGTGTTGGAAACCTGCGCCGAACGCACAACCTTGGTGCCGTACAGTTCCGCCGGCGGAGCGTCGGTGGAGTTGCGGGCCGGGTTGAACAGGAACGCTCCCTGGCGATCATCGGCATCGGCAGCATCGGCCCGCCGCGTCATCAACGCTGCGTACATCGTCTTTCGCATCAGCCACGCGGTTGGCGTCGGCACCGCGTCGGGCAACTTGCTTTCCATGAGTGCCACGTCGGCGGCCTCGAACGTGTTACCGTTCGCACCCACGGTCGATGCCGTGTGCGACGAGATGCCACTGTAGGTCAGCAAGCCCTTGATCTGCGTACCGCCCGTTCCTTCCAACATCGCGAGATCCGACTTGAGGGCGGCCACGCGTGCCATGTCGTAGCGAACGAGACCTTCGGCCGATGGCGAAGCGAACCGCATCAGTTCGTTATTCACCTTCACGAACACGCCGAGTTTTTTCGCTTGCAGATCGAGATTACCCGTCGTTGGCTCGCTCTCGGTGATCGCTGTTCCTTCACCGACCCAGTAGGCCGTCGAGCCGCCAGTCAGCTTCGGAAACTGCAAGCGGCCGTTCGGCGGCAACGCCACTTCCTGAGCACCGGCATGCGCGAACGCTTCCAGGTTGCGTTGCAGGTCGATCAGTTCGCCGAGCAGCGGGAACGGCACCAGCGATCCGCCGGCCAGGTCGCTGATGGTGCCGAGCGTTTTCGTCCGAATGCCGAGTTTGCGGCCAATCCAGTTCGCTTCATCCATGTCGAATTTGTCGGCATGGCAGGTCATTTTCTGGCGAATCTCGTCGCGGAGGCGGGCACCACGCGATTCGAATGCCGGCAGATGATTGGTCGCGATCGGCACCAGGAACGACTGATGCCCGCAGTGCGGCACGAAACCGTAGGTCTGGTACAGATCGCGCAGTTGATTGTGAACATGCAACTCTTCCTTGGCCTGATCGGGCCCGATGTAGCCGAGCGCGAAGGCCGCAGCCTTGAGCACGCTATAGCCCTCGGAATCGCGGCCAACGGGCCCGCTGGTCACCCAGGGGACGCGCCGTTCGACCTTCGGTGACAGATTCACCGCCTTGTCGATGGCCGAGGTCGCTTGCTGCTCGATGAACGAGACCAGCTCATCGCGAGTTTGGAAACGGTCTGGAACGAGAGTGTCGGACATGGAAAAACTCCTGAATGGGGTGGATCGAATTCCCGCTCTCCGAAACGGAGAGCGGGAGAAAACTCAAGCAACTAAAACCGCCAGCACATCGCGAACCAGCCAGTGCCTGAGGTCCGCGTCGTGAATCATGCCTTTGCGAATCGCGAGTGTGAGAGCCTGCGGGTTCTCCGGAATCGGCACGGCGGAATACTCCAACAAATCCCACTCGCGGTAGATGCTGCCGCCGTTCGCTGGTTGAACCCGGGCGGGCACGAAGCCGATCGACCAGCCACGCAGCACGCCTTCGGCGTACAGCTTAAAAACGTCCTGTGCGAACGGCGACGAGGCACTGAACTTCGTCTCGGCAATGATGCGGTCCGCTTCGAGCGTCAGGCGTTCGCAGATGCCGATCGGCGGCAACGAACGTTGATGGGCCCAGAGAACCACCGGATTGCGCAGGTATTCGTCGGCATTGCGAAGCCCTGCCGGAACAATCACGTCGCCGGCTCGATCTGGCTTGTTGGTCGAGATGATCGAACGAACGACCATCTTCGATTCATCGACCTTGAGAGTCTGGCCGGGGAAGGCGAGGATCCTGGGGTCGGCACGTGGAGCAGTCATGGGTTCTCCTTGGTGTTGGTCCAATGTGGCGAGCCGTCGGGTAATGGTTCAGAAAATACCCAGATCACCCGGCGGCTTACGCCGCTCGGCTCGCCTTACGCTGGCAAAATCGGCAAATCAAACCGAGGGTCCGCATAAGGCCGCAGCCCGCGGCTGCGTCGAATCTCGTTGAAGGTTCGCAAGCCAGTTTTCGCATCCAACTCGTCGTCGGCTCGGCGTTGATCCTGATTTCGCGGCGAACATTCGGGAAAGGCGATGGTCACGTCGGGGCCAAATCTTCGAGCGAGGTCGCGGGTGAGTGCCTGGGCGATCAGGTCGAGTTTTGGCTGCACGGTTCCTTCGCAAAACATCACCCGGGCCCCGTACCAGATGTCCGCTCCGAGGCCGATGTTTTCCACGATCCCGGCAATCGGTGTCGGCACGCGGAAGAGAGCGAAAATCTCGTCGCGGCTCAGCTTCGACGAATTCAGGTAATCCATCTCGGCCGGCGTGAGCGTCCAGGGCGAGGCCTTCAGGCCTTGTTCCAGAACGAGCGGTCTGGTCCAGTTTTCCCGGCCACCGAAGCGAGAGTGAATCTTCTCTTCGAGTCGTCGAATCGTCGGGTCAGTGAGAGTCTGATCCGTGTGCAGCACCATGCCTGGCCGTTGGCCGGACAGGAACGTTTGATACCGGCTCTTCTGCAACTCCGTGTTCGCGTCGATCGTGAGAGCGTTGGCTTGCAGCGGCGACAGACCATAATGCACGTCGAGCGGATTCGGGTACTTCAAATGAACGATCTCCTCCGGGGCGAACCGTTCCGTCGGCATGCCCGGAACGGCGACCTCGTAGCCCTTCACGAAATGCACCGGGTCGGGAATGATGCGGACCCACGGCGTCGGCACAATCCAGAGTTCGGCCGGCGTTCCGTTCGCCCGCGGAGCCGCGTACCAGAAGCAATTTCCGGTTAGTTCGAGGTACAAGATCGTGAGATACCAAAGTTCCCACGGCGTCATCCACGGATTCGGATTGTCGAGCAACCGGGCCATGGGATGCGTGTGCGGCAACGGCGTCTGCTCGTGCTCGGCCTGGCCGGTGTTCACGAACAGGAATGGCCGTTGTCGAGCAACTTCCTGGGCGATGGCATTCACGGCCGCGTACACCCACGACTGGTAGTTGCGCAACTGCTCGACGGAATCGTCACGCCACCAGCCAGGCGAGCGAGCCATCATGCCGCCGACGCCAACGCTGGCTCGGGCAGACGCTTGCGGCTTAACGGCTTTGAACAGACTTCGCATTCGATTCCACATGGCAAGCTCCTGTTTTCTCCCCCCTCCCCGAAGCGGAGAGGGGGAGGGAATCATTCCGAGGGCGGTCGCGGCACTCTCACCTCGACCGCGGGCTTTCGATATCCGAGTGCCACCAGCACCGCGAGGACTTCGTGCCAGCTTGGCTCGGGCCTGCGCCAGCGTCGCTTGTAGCGATCCATGGCCAGAGCAAATTCGAGCTGGTCGGGGGCGAGTTCATCGCCTGGCAAGTCAAAAGCGGCGGGGAGTTCGTGGAAGTAAAGCATGGCATGGCAACGCCTTCTAAAAGAGGAAAGGACCGGGCGGGGGATTGGTAACCTCAAACGGCCGTAACCCCCCGCCCGGCATGGGGAAGGGCTCATGTTGATTCCGTGTCCCATGATCACAAACCCATTCGTTTATGGATTGTGATCGGATGTACAGTAAGAGAGATAGCGCGAAGTCGCCAAATGTGAACACGACTTTGCCAAGATTTCCCAAAAAGTTTGGCGGCGGCATCGCGGATGAATTTCCGTGGGCCTTGAAGCTGGCCGCGATGATCCGAAAACAAGCGTGTGGACTTTCTCATCGATCTCGACCGAATCGGCCGTACCTTTGGTACCCATGTCGCTCTTCGCGATGTCACCCTGAGATTGAGGCCCGGGCGTATTGGCTTGCTCGGCCCAAACGGTGCTGGCAAATCGACGTTGCTGAAACTCTTGATGGGCTTGATCTCACCCACGAGCGGCAGCGGCCGTGTGCTGGAACACGTGATCTCCCCAAACGGTGCCGGCGAAGGGGACTACGAACTTCGGCGACTGATCGGCTTCATGCCGGAGGCCGACGCTCTTGTGCCGGGCCTGCGGGGCGTCGATTACGTTTCGCTGGCCGGCGAGTTGTACGGCCTGCCGCGAAAGCAGGCGATTCGCCGGGCTCACGAGGTGCTGACCTATTTGGGACTGGAAGAGGCTCGCTATCGCCGGCTTGAGGAATATTCGACCGGCATGAAGCAACGGCTCAAGCTGGCCCAGACGTTGGTTCACGATCCGCCGGTGTTGTTGCTCGACGAGCCAACCAGCGGCCTCGACCCCGCGAGCCGCGATGCCATGCTGCGCTTGCTTTTGGAACTGGGCCGCGATTTTGGCAAATCGCTGATCGTCAGCACGCACTTGCTGGCCGACGTGGAGGCGGTGTGCGAGCAGGTGGTCATTCTGATGAACGGCGAAGTTCGCGGACAAGGCTCGGTGGACGAGCTTTGCAAACGCCGGCACGACCGATTCATCCTGAAGATTCAAGGAGAGATCGAGGCTTACAAGCTCGCTCTCGAAGCGAAAGCGGTCCGCGTGCTGAGCTACAATGCGAAAGGGGACTTTCGCGTTTCCGTCGCGGAAGGCTGGAAAATCAGCGAGTTTTTTGGATTGGCACCGAACACGGGCTCGGTTGTGCGTGCGGTGTTGCCAGACGACGAAACACTGGAAGAGATGTTCCTGAGAACTGCAAATAACGCCTAATCCGACTACGACTTCGATATGTCTCGACCTGCTCCATCGCCGCATTTGCTTCGCTATCGCACGCTGAATACGGCTCGGCGTGGGCCGTGGTTTGGCAGCGTTGCGATTGCTCGTTCGTCGCTGCAGCTTCTTGCCGGCCGGAAGATGTTCTGGACTCTCTACATCTTCAGCTTGCTGATTTTCCTGCTCTACTTCTTCGGCCAGTATTTGCAGGTGTTCCTCGAACAGCGGGTTTCCGAATCTCTCGTTCGCACCGGCGGCGTTTTTGGCCGCACGATTCGGCCGGACTTCTTCGTCAACATGCTCCGCGACACGCTCCGGATGAACGGAACGGCGGATACCTACGGCGACTTCATGTGGACCGAAGGTTACATCGTGATGGTGCTGCTCGCCTTCGCGGGGTCGGCCATCGTCGGCAATGATTTTCGTTTCAACAGTCTGCCGTTCTACCTTTCCAAACCCATCGGACGCCGGCATTACCTGGTCGGCAAGGCCCTGGCGATTGCTGTGCTCGTCAACGCCATGACCACGATTCCGGGTTTGTGCCTGTACGTCGAATATGGATTCATCGATACGTGGGAGTATTACAAGAACTCGACTCGGCTGTTGTTTGGCATTCTCGCTTATGGTGCGGCACTCACCATCACCCTGACATTGTTGTTGCTCGTGACCGCGACCTGGCTGCGGCGGACGGTGCCGCTGATCATGGTTTGGACGGCGGCATTCGTGATGTCGCGCCTCGTGCAACGCTGGCTGGTGGACGGCCTGGGTCTTTCGCCACGCTGGCGGCTCCTGGACATTTGGAACGACATGTACCTGTTCGGCCAGTGGTGTTTTGGCACGAATCATTTGCTCCTGCGGCCCGGCAATCAGATTCAGCCCGAATATCGCGAAGCCACGGCCGTGATCGTTGTCGTTTGCCTTGTGTGTGTGTGGTATTTGAGTCGCCGCGTGCGGGCGGTGGAAGTGGTTCAGTAAGGATGAGGGATGAAGGATGAAGGATGATGGACAGCCCGTGCTTCTCTTTGAGCAAGTCTCCAAATGGTACGGCCCGGTCATCGGGCTGAATCAGGTCACGCTGGAATTGCGTAGAGGCATCACGGGACTCGTTGGCGCGAACGGTTCGGGCAAGTCCACTCTGTTGCGTTTGGCTACGGGGCAACTCAAGCCGACGCTGGGCCGGGTGACCGTTCGCGGCGTGGATGCCTGGGAATGGCGAGCGAAAGCGCTCGTCGGCTACTGCCCGGATAACGACGCGTTCTATGAGGACATGCCGGGCCGCGAGTTCGTGGCGGCGATGGCAAGGTTATGTGGGTTTGAAAAGGCCGAGGCTCTTCGCCGCACGGAAGCCGTGCTCGAACGTGTTGGCATGGCGGACCGGGCCGACCGAAAAATCGGCGGATACTCGAAAGGCATGCGCCAACGGATCAAGCTGGCTCAGGCTTTGTTGAACGATCCGCAAATGCTCGTCCTGGACGAACCGCTCAGCGGCATCGACCCGATTGGGCGGCAGGAGATGCTCGAACTCTTTCGCGGCCTGGCGGCCGAGGGAAAGTGCCTGCTCGTCAGTTCACACGAACTGGAAGAACTCGAAAAGCTGACCGATCACGTTGCGATCCTGACCAGAGGCCGAATCGCCGCCGTCGGCACAGTCACGCAAATCCGCGACATGCTCGACGATCAACCGCTCTCGGTTCGCATCGATGTACACGACCCGAGGCGGCTGGCCACGTTGTTGGTGAATCGCCTGGAGGTCGTCGGCGTCGAACTCGAACCCAAGGTACTCGCCAACGGCACGCACGAATCGTTGATCGTGCGAGCCAGGAATCCGCGCCGATTCTTCGAGGACTTTGGCAAACTGGTTGTGAGCGAGGAACTCGACGTCGCTCGTCTGGAGCCACTCGATGACACGGCACACGCGGTGTTGGGGTATCTGCTGGGTGGGAGCGGGAAGACTTGAGTACGGAGTACGGACGTGAGTCTTTCGGAGCCGCGACCGTAAGGGAGCGGTCCAGCGGCTTCGCTCCCTTACGGTCGCGGCTCTGACGGGACATGAGGTGTCCGTACTCAGTCGGAAGAACGGGTTGAGTAGCGGGCGGCATTTTGCGAGAATGATGGGAGCGTCCAGATGGCCGAAATGTTGACCATCGACGCATGGATCTTGGTGATCGATTCCGTCTTGGATCCACAATGACCCAGTCCTCACCCTCGACTTTCAGAAAGGCGAGATCACGTTGAACCCCGGACAGACGCCATGATGTTGGAAGCCCCTGCTGCTCAATCGCCTTTGCGGGCCTGGCTGTTTCTCGTTGTCTTCTCGTTTCGGCGACAGGCTCGCGTCAAGCAGATGGTCGGCATTGCCATCGGCCTGCTGATGATCTGCTTGCTGCTCGTGATCACCTTCACCGCCTCGGCGGGCTGGAATCGTTACGAATGGCGAATGAATCGCAGCAAGCCGTACACGGTCGAGCACGTCGCAGGCGGGATGGCCCATGCCGCCATCGATCAATCCGAATACATGGATCGCATTCGCCAGGAAACCAAGCCGTTGGCGGTCTTCTCGAAATGGGTCGTCTTTCTCCTGTTCCTCGGCTTTCTGATGCCGCTGTTCAGCCTGAGTTTTGGCACGGCCGCGATGGGTCAGGAGCGTGAGGGGCGTTCAATTGTTTGGCTGCTCACACGGCCCCTGCCGCGTTCGAGCATCTATCTCGCCAAACTCCTGGGTCTCTTACCGTGGAGCCTGGCACTCACGGTCGGAGGATTTGGCATTCTCTGTTTGGCGGGGGGCGAGCCGGGCCAGAAAGCGTTTGTGCTCTACGCGCCCGGCATCTTCGCGGGCACGCTCGCGTTTTCCGCGTTGTTTCACCTGATCGGAGCGATGTTTCAGAAGCCGGGAATCGTCGCCTTGCTGTACGCCTTCTTCTTCGAGACCATGCTCAGCGAGCTTCCGATACCTGGAACGCTCAAGCGCCTTAGTATTAACTACTACACGCGTTGTTTGCTGTACTCCTCGGCAGAAACCGAGGGCGTGCCGACGGAAACCTCGTCCCTGTTTGTTCCCGTCAGCCCAACGACGGCGTGGGTCGTGCTGATCGGTACAACCGTGGCGATCACGGGAATTGGCATGTGGCTGTTCGGTCGGATGGAAGCGAAGGAAGAGATGTAGCAACCGCGTCCTGAGTAACGGAGCGAGAGAGACACACCGAATGAACGAACCTCAATTCTTTCCGCTACACGGCAACCGTGGCGACGCCGTTACTCGGCCAACGGCACCTGCGGGTGTGACGATTGCCATCAGCCGGGAGGCCGGCGCGCGTGGCGGCAGCATCGCTCGCCGCGTCGGCAAGCGCCTTGGCTGGCAGGTGTACGATCAGGAATTGATCGAGTTCTTGTGTGCGACCGACTCGGCACGCGAGCCGGTCTTGGCCGATGTCCCGGTCGATGCGGCCGACTGGGTCGAGGCACAACTCCAACGAGTGCGCCGTGATCGCGGCATAGATCCGGCAGCCGAGGGAGGTGTGATGCCTCGCCTGATCCTGTCGCTCGCATCGCGCGGCGAGATCATTCTCGTTGGACGCGGGGCCGGCTATTACCTGCCGCGCGTTTCGTCTTTGCACGTTCGCATTGTTGCTCCGCTCGAAGATCGGATCGCCAATATGGCGGACTGGTCCCGGCTTGCACACAGCACGGCCACCGATCTCGTTCGTCAGAAGGACGAGCGCCGGGCCGAGTTCTTGTTCAGGCACTTTGGCCGGCGCACGACCGACGCGATCGACTTCGATCTGATGCTCAATTCCGGTTTGCTGAAAGAGGAAACCTGTGCGGACGTGATTCTCGCAGCACTGAACGGCAAGCAAGATTCGATGGACGGCGACTCGCGACTTGGGTGATTCATGAGCGCGTTCCAAACTTTCGCGGCAACGGTTTGTGCCCATCCGCCGCGTCTGGCAGTCGTGCTAGGCTCCGGGCTGGGCCGCGTGCCGCATCGCTTCGATGAAATTGCGAGCATTTCGTTTGCCGACGTGCCTGGTCTGGTCGCTCCCTCGGTTCATGGGCATTCGGGAAGGATCAGCCTTGGCTTGTGTGCGGCTCATCCGTTGCTGGTCTTTCGTGGCCGCTTGCATTTCTACGAAGGACATACCTGGGAGCGCGTGGCCAGCCCGATCCATGTACTGGCGGAGTTGGGAGTGAAGGTGGTGCTCCTCACCAACGCGGCCGGCGGCATTCACGACCAACTCAATCCAGGCGACTTGATGGTGCTAAAGGGAGATTTGTTTTTGCAGAAGCCCAACGGCTGGAAGCAACCGCTTCGGACGGCCTGTTATTCACCGCAACTCGTCGAGCAGGTCCAGAAGAATGAACGGGAACGTGGACGAAAATTATTGGCCGGAGTCTATGCGGCCGTGACGGGGCCTTGTTACGAAACGCCTGCGGAAATCCGGGGGTTGCGAGCGATGGGAGTGGATGCCGTCGGCATGTCCACGGCCTTTGAAGCCGAGACGGCCGCGTCGCTTGGTCTCGAAGTCGTGGCCATTTCGTGCATCACAAACAAAGCGGCCGGACTGACCGCCGGGACGCTGAACCACGCGGAAGTCCTGGCGAATGCTCACAAGCCGGCGGAGCGGATCTCGGAGATGATCGAGGCGTTGCTACCCGATTTGTAGTGAAAAGCAAGTCGCAGCACGCTGCGTGGAATTCCTCTGCGACGCAGGCCCAAGGGGCCTGAATCCTTGCGTGCGAAGCCGGCTCTGGGGGTCTACCGCAACGTCAGCTTGAAGTGCTCGAACTTCTCATCCAGCTTGTAGCCCAAACCGCGATAGAAAGCCCGGGCCCCGTGGTTGTCCTTGGCCGTGGCGAGTTCCAGCCAGGCGGAACCATTCGCAACCGCGAATTGCTTGGCCGCGTTCATGAGCAACCGCCCAACGCCCGTTCGCCGTGCGGACGAATCAACATATAAGTCGTTGAGAATCCAGGCTCGATTGAGGCCAATGGAGGTGAAGCGGGGATAAAGTTGAGTGAAACCAACACCCCGGCCAGCCAACGTGGCGACGAACACAACCGATTCATCGCGTTCGATTCGCTCACTCAGGAATGCTCGGCAAGCAGCGATGCCGGGGGAGCACGCATAGTACTGCCGGTACGCGTCGAACAAGGGAGTCACGAGATCAAGATCCGCCAGAGTCGCTCGGCGAACGATCGCCTCGCTCATAGCAGCCCGTATTGAACGAGTGTCTTGTGGACCTTGTCGCGGCCGGCATCGTCGAGAGCGCACATCGGTAGGCGAAGTTCGCCCGTGCCCATGCCGAGCATCGCCATTGCCGCCTTGACGGGAATCGGGTTGGTGGCCACGCCGAGCATATCGCGGCACAACGGGAACAACTTCTTGTGCCACTTGAGGGCTTCAGCAAAATTGCCGGCATCGAACGCGGAGACCAGGGCCTTCATATCGCGGGGGACAATATTGCCGACGACCGAGATGACGCCGCGGCCGCCAATGCTCATCAACGGCAGCGTAAGTGAATCGTCGCCCGAGAGAATCGCGACATCGCAAAGGGCCGCGACTTGCGAGGCCTGATCGAGCGAGCCGGTCGCTTCCTTGATGGCCACGAGTTGTGGGCACTTGTCCGCGATGCGAGCGATCGTTTCCGGCAGAATGTTTGAGCCGGTGCGGCCGGGGATGTTGTAGAGCACCTGCGGCAAGTCTACCGCGTCCGCGATCGCGCAGAAGTGGCGGTAGTACCCCTCTTGCGTCGGCTTGTTGTAATAGGGGCCGACGACCAGTGCTCCATCCGCGCCGGCGTTCTTGGCGAACTTGGTGAGGCGGATCGCTTCGCGGGTCGAGTTCGAGCCGGTGCCGGGCATGACCTTGATGCGGCGACGGGCTTTCTCGGCCACGAACGAAATGATCTTTTCGTGCTCCTCATGATCGAGCGTCGGCGATTCACCCGTGGTGCCGACTGGAACCAGGCAGTCGGTCCCCTGCTCGACGTGCCAGTCGACCAGTTTTTCCAGTCCCGGGAAGTCGATCTCGCCATTCTTGAAGGGCGTCACGATGGCTACGCTCAACCCGGCAAACTGCTCGCCCCGCTTCATGACACAACTCTTTTGTTACGGCAGAGGTCGGCACACGGAGTGTGCGGACTACGATAAAAAATCAGCAATATTGAAAGTCTTACGGAACTTCCGCGAGGCATCCAACGTCCGAATAAACGTTACTGTGGTCGTTTCTCAACCACAACTGGAAAACTGTTGATCGAAACACTTGCTTGCCGATTGCTGTCCCATACGTTACCCAAACTCTCAGCCCGGCGTAAGGTTCAACCATCTTGAACCTCGGCGTGGTCATCCATCCGAGTTGCCTCTTCAGAGCCAGACTATGCTCGATTCTTTGTCTCGACGGCGCTGGGCCCCGATCCTCTTCGCCCTGGCAGCCATCTTCTGCCTCCTCGCCTTCGCTGACCCAGTAATGGCTCAGGATGCGCCGCCGGCCGAAGGTGCCACCAAGGTCGAGAAGAGTATCTTCATCCACATCATCGAATCGGCCGGCTGGCTGTTCGCGGTGGTGCTGGGTATTCCGTCGATCGCGCTCGTGGCACTTTGCGTGCTGCTCATGCTCGATCTGCGAATGAGCGTCGCCATCCCGCCAGGGTTCGTGGACGAATTCATCGACACGGTCAACAAGCGTCGCTTCAAGGAAGCGTTCGAAATGGCCCGCAACGATACTTCGTTCCTGGGCCGAGTACTCACCGCCGGCATGAGCCGCTTGCAGTACGGCCTCGAAGATGCCCGGGACGCGGCCATGAACATGCTCGACAGTATTCGGTCGAGCAAGGAGCAACTGAATAATTACACGGCCGTGATTGGCTCGCTGGGGCCACTCATCGGTCTGGTCGGTACGGTGCTTGGTATGATTCGATCCTTCATGGCGCTGGGTGCGGGTGGTCCGCCGAACCCGGCCGCGTTGTCGAAAGGTATTTCCGAAGCTCTTTCAGTCACGTTTCTCGGGGTCGCCATCGCGGTGCCTGCCATTTTCTTCAACGCGTTTTTCCGGAACCGAATCACGAAGGTGTCGATGGACACGAGCCACATCGCGGACGATTTGCTGACGCAGATGTACCACAACTCGAAGAAGGCGGGTGGCCCCGCTGCCGGACCGAACGCGACGGGTGCGCCCGCGCCGCCCGCAGCTCCACCACGATAGTGCTGGCGAACTCTGGCGGTCTGGTTTCGTCCAAATGATTGGTTCCTGGGGTTTTTGCTATGAGTCACGGTGCCGGTACAGGCGAACAAAGCGCAGAGCCCGATCTGACGGCTCTGCTCGACCTCGTCTTGCAGCTGGTCATGTTCTTTATGTTGATCGCCAACTTCGTCACCGACGAACTGAGCGACAAGATCAAGCTGCCCATCGCCACGCAGGCCAAGCCGTTGACCGCGAAAGATACGAAGTTCATGTACTTGAACGTGGACAAGACCGGCAAGGTAATCGTTGCCGTTGGTGAACCCAAAACCTCGGACGAGGAAATTCGATTCTATCTGCGGCAGGCGGCCAAGAACTACGTCGATGGCGAAAAGAAGGCGTTCGCTGAAGTGACCGTCATCATTCGGGCAGATAAAGATGCGCGATTCTTGCACATCTATCGGACCATCATGGCAGTGAAGACCAGCGGGTTCAGTAAGCTCCAGCTTCGTGCTGAAGTGGCCGGGCTGAAGTAACCGTTAGACAGGCCTCCGGGCCTGTCTGAGTCTCGACAGGCCGGGAGGCCTGTCCTACAAGAAGACCCGCGGAGGCCCTCGTGGCTAATCGAAGAAAAAAAGAGCTGCCGATCAGTATTGCCGTACCGATCGTGCCCATGTTGGATATGTCGTTCCAGCTACTCAGCTTCTTTATCATCACGTTCAAACCCATGCCTACGGAAGGGCAGCTGGCGATCAATCTGCCCAAGCTGGATGCGACCGACCAGCCACCGCCCCTGGAGCCGATTCCGCCGGAAGACAAGAAGGACGAGTACACCGTTAGCGTTTTCGCCTCCTCGGATGGGGGTTTGGCCCTGCTCGGGTTGAAGGGCCCCACCGCAAACCTTGAGAACATCAGGAGTTTGAACGAATTGCTGGGTGAGATGAAAAAGATCCCCAAGCCAGGAGGCGATGCGGGCAAGGTCTCGATCACCATCGAAGCAGCCAACGACCTGAATTACTCCCGTTTGATCGAAGTGATGGATCTATGCAAGAAGGCCGGTTTCGACTCGGTCAACCTGATGCCGATGAAACGAGGCGGTGGCTAAAGTATTATCCTGATTGATTTTATGTAGCTCGGGTTCCCAACCTGAGCGCACAGAACTGCTCAGGTTGGGAACTTGATCCCAAGCACAGGCCTCTGCGGGTGGGCAATTCTGAGTCTTCTGCGGGAACTTTCTGGCTTTTAGGCACGTCCGAACGTTATACTTGAGCAAATATGGGGCGATACGCACCTACACACCGGTTGGCGAGACCTGGGGCCGTGCTCGGCTGCCTGGGTTTTCTCTTCTGCGCGTTCGTGCTCGCCACAATCGGTATGGGGCAAGAACCGGGCCAGACTCCTCGCCCGAAAGACGTTGAGCCACCCAAGGACGTGCCAGAAGAAGAGTTGGTCAAGCTCGACAAGAAGTTCGAGCACTTCAAGTTCATCGAGGACGACGCACCATTCATTAATCGCGGCAGCAAAACCGGCGACGTCAAGCGAATGCAGGCGGCGGATCACGAGCAGAAGGCCTACGACTACGTATTGCATTTCGCCAATCGCCAACCGGACGAACGGTTGCAAAAGTTCTCCATCAAGAACGTTCCGGTCGAGAACCTGTTGCGTCCGATCCGACAGGACTACTTGCGTGAACTGATTCATGTCGAAGGTAACTTGGCCCTCGTGACGGAAATGAAGTCGACGGACTCCCTGAAAGATCTCAGTGGTGTCGAGAAGCTGTACGAAGTCTGGGTCTACGCCAAGGGGACAAACAAGCTCGTCTGTGCGGTCGTGTCTGCGTTGCCCGAGGGTGTGAAGCCGGGCGAAGACTTCGACATCATGGTTTCCTTCGACGCGTACTTCTTCAAGCTTTGGCACTACGAGAGCCGACAGCAAAAAGAGGGCTCGAAGGACCTGGACAAGAAGCAATGGCAGCGGGCCCCGTTGTTTCTCGGGAAATCGTTCCAGGTGACCGCCCCGGTCGTAGTACAATCGACTTACAGCCCGGTGATGTTGATGAGCGTGGTCGGTGGACTCTGTGCGCTGGGCTTGACGGCGTTCCTGATTTCTCTTTGGTTCCGCAAGGGGGACCAGGAAGTCAAAGCCAGTGCGATCCGCAAAATTGGCGACCAGGCGAATTTTGAGAATGTTCCGGAAAGTACGACTCCGGTCAATCGTTATCCTGATTTTTCTTGATCCATCGGTCGGAGGAATGTGTCGCACGGTGCGATGCGAATCCTGACCCCAGCAAGGGAGCCAGCCGTGGCTGCAAAAGACGAAGCAGACGACAAACTCGATCACAAGACTGATGCCAAGGCACCGAAAGGTGCTCCGGTTATCCGCCAGGTCGAGGTAGCTGGGGAGGACATGGGTTCCCGTGTGCTCAATCGGCACATCCCCGCCTGGGTTATCTCCGGTGCCATTCACGTGGTGGTCATCGGCTTCCTGGTCATCTTCATGTCCGGCGGCAATGAAATCGCCGCCAACCCGAACGATCTGACCACCACGCAAGTCGAAGATCCCAAGGAAGACGACAAGAACCTCACCAACGAGGAAGTCGGCTTCGACCCCGATCTGGCCGCGGCCACCGATGCCAAGCGCGAAGAGAACGTTAACGTCGAGGCACCAGCCACGGAAGACCCCGTCGGCCTGCCCGATCAGCCGAACGAAACGGCTCCAATGACGGCCGTCGCTGGTCTGACGCCGGACCTCGGCGCCGGTACTCCTGCCGAACTCAGCAACACCGGCATGATGGCTGCGGGGCCTGGTGGCGGCGGGTCGGCCTTCTCGGTCCCCGGTATGGCCGGCCGTAGCGGCTCGACCAAGGACAAGATGCTCAAGTCCGGTGGTGGCAACACCGAATCCGAAGCAGCCGTTGCTCGGGGTCTCGCCTGGCTCGCTCGCAAGCAGCTCAAAGATGGCTCGTGGGAATTCGATGGCTCCAGCAAGGATAAGATCGCTTCCACGGGCTTGGCCCTCTTGCCGTTCCTCGCCGCTGGCGAAACGCACAAGTACGGCACCAAGTACAAGGACACCGTGAAGCGTGGTCTCGACTGGCTCATGAGCCGAGTCGGCTCCGGTGGTGGTTTCGCTGGCTCGAACAACATGTACGCGGTCGGCATCGCGACGGTCGCTCTGTGCGAAGCGGCCGGCATGACCAAGGACCCGGCCGTCAAGGCCAAGGCAACCATGGCCGTTGGCTACATCGTCGGCGCTCAAGGCCGTAACGGTAGCTGGGGCTACAGCGGCCCGGCTTCGAACGAGGGTGATACCTCGATCGTGGGCTGGCAAGTTCAGGCCCTTGCGTCCGGCAAGCTGGCCGAGATCAAGTTCGACAAGGACAAGGTCTTCAAGAACGCGAACAAGTTTCTGGAAAGCGTCTCGACCGACTCCGGTTCGAAGTACGGCTACACCACCAAGGGTGCTTCGCAGACGCTGACCCCGGTCGGTCTGCTCAGCCGTTACTACATGCAGGAAATGAGCCCGAGGCACCCGGCCTTCGGTCGTGGCGTGGACTTCCTCAAGCAGTTCCCGCCCCAGAAGGGCTACTTCGACATGTACTACTACTACTACGCCACCCAGGTCATGCACTTCTACGAAGGACCAGACTGGCACAAGTTCTGGAACCCGAAGATGCGCGACCTGCTCATCGACCTCCAGAACAAGGGCGGCGACGACGAGAAGCGTGGCAGTTGGGAAAAGGACCAGGGCTTCATTGGCAGCCAGTGCGGCAAGCTCGGCACCACCTGCCTGGCCCTGTTGACGCTCGAAGTTTACTACCGCCATCTCCCGCTCTACAAGCGTGATAACGGCGGCCTGGCGGAACTCGAACGCTAAGCACGAGTGAAGTCGAAACGCGAACGGCTGGCCATCTTGGCCAGCCGTTTTCGTTTTCCGGAGCCTGAACCGTTGCGCTCTCAAGCATATCTCGATCGTGCTGAAACTTCCTCCCGCATGCCTGGTGAGCGTCGAGCCATGTGGTTCTTACGCTTCAGGCTCCGGCCTCGTGATCGATCTGTTACAGCCCGCCATTCCTTGGCGCGTTAGACTGACTCCCTCAATTACCCGGAGGCTCACTCATGTTCCGCACTCTCCCATGTCTTGCTCTCTTCGTCATTGCTTGCCCAGCCAGGGCCGAAGAGGATGCCAAGTTCGAGAAGTTCAACCTGAGTCCACAACTTGGTGTCTTGACCATCGCTCCTTCGCCTGATGGCAAGCAGGCCGCGATCGCCGTTGGCGACTTGACCGTCCTTACCTGGAACCTTGTAAAAGGCGAGGAACTCGTTCAATGAAAAGCCCACGATCATCCGTCGATTCATCGCGTTGCGTTTAGCCCAGACGGGAAGAGCATCTTCTCCTGCTGCGAGGATAGCACCATTCGCCAATGGGACGCGGCCACCGGCAAGGAAATCCGCGAATTCAAAGCGCATAGCACGGCCGTGAAGTCGTTGGCCATTACTCCGGACGGAAAGCGAATCCTCACCGCGGGCGGCGATGCAAGCATCCGGCTGTTTGAAGTGGCGACCGGCAAGCTCGAACGCTCGATGCGCATTCCGGATGGCTTGGTCGAATCCCCCGCTCCGTCGCGATCACGGCCAACGGCGAACGGGCAATCGCGGGCAACGCCAAGGGATACGTGAGCCTGTGGGACCTGAAGAATGGCAAGCAGATCAACCTCTTCTCCGATCATAAGGGGGAGGTGACTGCACTGGCCTTTCTCCCCGATGGCAAGCAGTTCGTCTCGGCCGCGGATAACGCCGGCGCGATCAAGCAAGTCGATATGGCAGCCGGGAAAGTCACGCGGACGTTCGAAGGACACACGAAGGGCGTGACGAGCCTCGCGGTCTCAGCGGACGGAAAGCGGCTGGTTTCTTCCAGTGCGGATACGACCGTGCGTCTCTGGGATCTAAAGACCGGCAAAGAGATCGCCAAACTCGCCGAGCACAGGAAGGCGGTCACGCAAGACGTGTTCCTGAACAATGAACGCGTCGCCTCCACGGTCGAAGACGGCGCGATGATCGTTTGGCATCTGCCAAAGTGAGGCATGTCTTTCTCCCCCTTCCCTAAGAGGGAAGGGGGAGTGTCAACCTCGCCTGACCCCCGCCTTCTCGAATGCCGGGGCCAACGCCGCATAGCACTTCTTCGCGGCCGCCACGGGATCGTAATCCTTTTTGCCGAATACCATGCCACTGACTTCGACACAGACGCTGCCCGAGTAGCCCGCATCTTTCAAGCCCTTCAACAACGCAATGTAGTCCGTTGATCCTTCACCCGGCAGGACGAACTTGGCTTGGCCTTTTTCCATCACGGTGTCCTTCACATGAACGAAGCGCGTGACCGGCAACAGTTCCTTGAGCGTGTCGGCCAGCTTCATGTCGCGTTGCTCGAAGTGGCTCCAGTCGTAGACCGCTTGCAAGCGGTCGCTCTTCACCTGGTCGAGCAGCCAGCGCACATGTTCCGGGCGGTTGGTGGCCCCGAAGCGATGGGCCTTCAGGCCGATGGTGATTTTCTCGCGTTCCGCCAGCTTGGCCCACTTGCCGAGTCGATCCGCGAAGGCGTTCCGGACGACCTCCCACTGGTCGGGTTTGCCGCCCAGGATGGTCTCGATCACCGGCGGCTCCTTCGGCGAAAGCGCGTGCCCCAGTTCCGCAGCCGCCTTGAGACGATCGAGATACTCGTCTTTGCCGTCCAGCGGGCAGTTCTCCATGATGGCCGGCAAACTCAGGCGGGCATCCTTCAGCCGCGTTCGCAGATCCTTGCGATCATCCGCCGAAAGCAATTTCGGCTCGCCAGGCCAGCCGGGCATGACGGCCAACTCAACGGAGTCGTAGCCGATCTGACTGCACGCCTTCACGCCATCGGCGAGGGAGAGCGTCTTCATGCCGTAGAGGCTGAAGCCCAGCGCGATTGGCTCTGCGTCTGCCGCCTGCGACGAGGCCGCAAGCCCGAGGGAGGTGGTGGCAAGGAATTCACGGCGATTCATAGTTCAAACCCTCGACGGTAGGGCAAGCGTCGCGCTTGCCAGTTTCGCACGGTTGTCCAACACATAATACACCGGTTCGCTGTGGCGGCTCTTCTCGATTGTCTCGCGACTCAGGCGAGTGTGGCCGGCGTATTGGCCGCCGATCTCCGGTCGCTGACGCTCCCGGCTCGCCTGGATGACACCCACGCGGGTGAAGCCAGCGTGTTCGAAGAACGGATTCGCATGGCCCATGGCGCTGAGTGTTTCGATCCACGGTATGGGACACGACTCGCAAGCCTGGCGAACGAACTTGACCGCGATACCCGCACCGCGATAAGTCGGATTCAGCACGACCCGCGAGAGCAACCACATTTGCGCGTTGAGAGCCGCCAGGGCCAGGCGGGAACGCGGGTTCTGCAAGCCGAAGTATCTCGTTCGCAGCGAGAGCGACGCGGCCGGGCAGGAGAAGACGCAGATGCCGATCGGCTCGTCGCCGTGCTTGAGTAGCACGATCCGCTTCACGAAGGCCAGATGATGGCTGCGATAGTGCCATTTCGCGAATGGCTTCCAGTCCGCCCACGTGCCTTCCTCGATGCGTAGGTCGTTTGCAAACGAGATGGGTCGCGATTCCCGTGCCGAATCGTTGCGAAGCGGAAGAATTTCGCCTTCACCTCGGCAGCGAACATGGACGTCCGGCCTCAGGTCGTCGGCCAGATCCTCGTGCGTGGTGGCGAGCAGGATGCCGATGCGCGTTCGTGTCGCCAGCTTCCGCAGATTGTAGGCCAGAACCTTCGCCAGCGTGCGATCGAGATACGCGGCAAACTCGTCGGCCATCAGGAAGCGCGATTCGGTCCCCTGGGCGTAGCCGAGTGCCACGGCGATCCGGAAGCGATAGCGTTGTCCGTCCGAAAGTTCGCTCGGCGTTCGCAACAGTAGCCTGGCTTCGGATAACCCACAGGCCGCCAGCCGGCTCAGCCGATCTTCCAGGTCGCCTGCGAGCGCATCGACCAGCGGCCGTTCCCACAGCGAGTAGGTCATGGCATTCACGGCCCCGAGTTGTTCGCCTGTAGCCCGCAGCAGCGACGACTTGCCGCTTCCGGATGGGCCGGTGAAGAGCACGAGATCGCCCGGCCGAATGTCGAGCAAAAGATTCTCGGCAACGGTGTGCCCGGTCTCCTCGGCATCGAGTCCAAAGAGGTCGGCCACGCGGCCAGTGGCGAGGCTGCGTCGAACGGGCTGAAATCCATAACGAATGTTGATGGGTTGCATGATGTGTCTTTCGTGAAGTGTTTATGGTCTTTCCCACGATTGATTCGCCCGTTCACCACACTCTCGGCTCCCGCGTTCCCAGCAAGTACGCCGTGCCCATCGCGGCTGCATCCAACAGGTCATCGTGTTCACCCACGGGAAACGTGATCATCTCGTCGAGCAGTTCATGTTGAGCCGGGTCGACACACTTCGCATCCTCCTTTCCCTTCAGCAAGAATTTTCCGTTTTCGACGGGCACGCTAAACGCACCGATGCGCGAACCTTTATCGCTGGTGTTCGTGATCTTCACAACCTTGGGGCCGAACGACGCATGATGAGTCATCAGATCGGCGATGCCGCGAAAGGCCGCGTTGCTTTCGAACAGAATGACGTCCGGGTGCCACTGCGAATCCATCATCCCAATGAGCGAAATGAGATCGGGAGTACTGACACGCCAGGCTTTCATATCCACACAGCGAATTTCGTTGCCGCATTCCGCAAGCACCACCAGCGCCGACCGATCCGCCCGGTTCTGCGTTGAAATTGCTGGATCGACCGAAAGGATCGTGCGGTTTCGTTCCACTTCCTTGGTCCAGTACTTCACCCATTCCAATCGAATCGCAGTGTGATCATCCGCCAACGGCACCAGGCGATAGCCGCGTGCGAACGAGGCTGCACCGATCTCGGCCTTGCGTGCTGCGAGCGCACTCGTCGGCCAGCGTTCCTCCCAGACCGGTTGGAGATCATCGCCAATCGCCCGGCGAAACAGCGGGTAAGCCGTGTTCTGCTTCAACTCCGCGTTCAGATCGGCCCGGTGCCAGGGAGTACACAAGCCCCAGAAGCGACCATCGGGTTCGAGCAGGTTCATCAGGTTGTTGCGGAAGTTCTGCTTGACGCGGTCGCGTTGGGCTCGGCTATGCAGGGCTTTCACGTCGACGATGTCGTCGCAGACCAGGATGTCCGCTCGCGATCCGGTGGAGGACGCCCCGATGCCGATGGCCGTCAGGCTGGGGCCGATCACGTTCGCGGGTCGAGCCACCATCAGCCGGGTGTCCGACCACGGTCGCGTCGGCAACAGGTTTGGAAAGACCAGCTTCAATTCTGGGTTGCTCTCGATGGCCTCGCGAATGAATCGGCAGCGTTCCGCAGCCAGCGCCTCGCTGGCGCAAACGACGATGATCCGCAGACTCGGGTCGTGGCCCAATTCCCAAATCAGGCGGGCACACACCTGCGTGCTCTTGCCGTGATCGCGAGGCAACTCGATGAGCCCTTTCGGCTGTTCGCTCAAAAACGCTTGCAATTCGCGGTGAATTGGAGCCTGCTGCAACGGGGTGCCGGAAGGGTCCTTGAAGCAGAACGAGACAAACGTATTGGGGTCACGCCGCGCCAGGCGGATTTTCCACATCAACCACAGCGACCGGAGGCCGGCCAGTGATTTCCAGATTTCGTTCGCCCACGAGGGTAGTAAATTGCTCATCGGTCAGGCCCTCCAGATAATCCACGAAGCGATGCAAGACACTGGGAACCGGCGGCGTGGACGCCACGTCCAGCGAGCGTTTGTTGCTGATGAGTTCCCGGGCCGCGACTTGTGTTACCTTGTACTCTTCGCCACGAAGTTGGTTTCGCAGCACGGAGACGGCTTCATCCGCTCCTTCGTCGGCCTGTGCTTGCCGGGCCGTTTCGACGAGTTGTTTCCAGTGCTCGGGGTAGTACCTCTGCCATTCCTGAATGGTCTTCACATTGCGACACATTTTCTGGGCAACCTGTGGCCAGGAGAGACCGGAGACACGCAGTTCGGCCGCTCGTTCAACAGGCCGCTGGAGTCGTTTGGGTGGAGTGTTCATGGTGAAGTGTTGGGTGAGAGGAGTGGAAATGACGGACCCTCCGACGTGCAAATAGAGAAGTAGCGCGAAGTCGTCGAAAGTGAAGGCGAGTTTGAGAAATCTTTGCAGAATTCTTTCGGAGCCGCGACTGTTAGGGAGCTGGCCGCTGCCCGCTCCCTAACGGTCGCGGCTCTGAAAATTCGTACGAAAAAAGGGCACGACGTTTGGCGTCGTGCCCTTTTGATCGCAAACGTCGGCACACGGAGTGTGCCGACTACTCTGCTTAGTTCCCCGCACCCACGATGTTCAACTTCACCGCGGCCGGCTTGTTGAGATCAACCAGGATCGGTTGGGCCGTGGTGGCCTCGGCAACATTCCCGGCCACGTCGCGGGCCGAGACTTTCAGGTACACCTTGTGCGTTGGGAAGTTCGAAGGCAGCTTCCAGGCGTACGAGCCCGAATTGGCAAGACGCTTGGCGACGCTGGCATTGGTGCCGATCGTATCCGCGACCGTGATCGGAATCCACGGGCCCTTCGGTCCGTCGGACCATTCGAGCGTGATCGGATCGTTCGCCAGGTTACGGTCCACCGCCTGCCAACGCAGCGTCATCGTGTCCTTCTGCGTGGCATCCGGGACTGGCTCGTAGATCTTCACGATTGGCGGCGTCACATCGACATCGACGCGAAGGTCCGGGGCTTCACCACCCTTGGGAGCTTCCCGGCTCAGGCCGGCACCGCTGTGCAGCAGCACCTTGAAGCCGTAGACGCCTTCGACCTGGCTGTTGTTGTTCTTGGCCAGATCGACCATGAGCGGCGATTCCGGCTTCTCAGTCATGGTCCATGGTCTCCAGGTGCGGCCCTCGTCGCGGGTCACGTACACTTCGGCCTTGGACACGCCGGAGGCACCTTTATCTTCGACTTCGTAGGCCATCTTGAAGCTGGTCACGTTGATGACCTGAGCGGCCGGCAAATTCGAAGCAGCCGTGGTGCTCACGTTCAACGGATCGTTCTTCGGAGTCGGGCCAATGGGCGGAATGATCGACGGATCGGCCGACGAAACCCTTGGAAAATCCGGAGAACCAGGGCCGGGCGGGAAAGTGTCCGTTCCCTTGTTTTCGTTCGGAAATCGCGGGTCCTTGGCTCGATCGCCCAGTGGGGCACCCGGAATCGGCGAGATTGCTGGCGGCACGACAATGCCGGAGGGAGTCCCCAAGCCCGGCGTGGGCGGGGCGGGCAATTCGGCACCAGTTGTGACAAGTTCCCCCATCGGTTTGGCAGCGACGGCGGTGCCTGCGACGGGCGAGGTGATCTCGGCCACTTGGCCCGCGAGGTCGGTGAGTGCCACGCGAACCGTGAGTGGTCCGCCGCCGGCAACCTTGAACTGGGCCGAGCCATCCGCTTCCGGACGGGTCGAGACCGGAGTCCAGTTGGCCCCGTTCGTGCTGTATTCTAGCTTGAACTTGCTCCAATCCGGGTTCTTCTCGACCACCTTCCACACGACCGTGACATCGTCGCCCACGCGTTGAGCGCTGGCAATATTCACGACCGGCTTCTTGGTGTCGAACATGACTTTCAACGCCGGTGCGGCCTTGAAGATGTCCGCCGGTTCACGCCGACCGCTCTTTTCGACGACCACCATATTGAACCAATAGGTGCCATCGGCTGGGGCAGTGAACGTGAAAAACGCGTCTTTGTCCGGAACGCCCACGGCATGTTGCTGCCAGGTTTGGCCCTGATCGGCCGAGACGTAGAGGAGGAGTTCCCGAATTTCGCCCCGTTTGCCGGGGTGATAGTCGATCGGGATCTTCATGGTGGTGTTGTTCCAGGGAGTCACGTCCGCAGGGACCTGGCCCGGTGTACACAACATTCCCAGCAGAGTGATCGTAATAAGGCCCATGAGATTACCCCCCCCCGTTTTCGGACGCCGTGCCACACGCATCCCCCGATGCAGCGGCGCGGATTTCCCAAATGATGTTCCGATGTGATGGGGCGATACCGCAACATTCTTGTGGATGCAAGATGACTTTTTGGCAATCTCGCCTTGACAGTCTCCCCACGATCGAGGATTGGGCGAATTGGGAAATCTTTTGTCGATGGGAGATGCTTGCCATGGCTTGGCTCGAATGGATTCTTCGCCTTGTCGTTTCCATCCCGGGTCCGCGAACAGTTCGCTGGTCTCGTCTCGGCGTGCATCCGCTTGAAGAGCGAACGGTGCCCGCTGGAGCCGGCGTCGAACTGCCGACGGCCGATATTGTGCAGGCAGCGGCACCGCGCGCCCCTTATCCACAGATCGGCGATCGCGTTTGGCTCGATCGCAATAGCAACGGCTTTCAAGATTCGGGCGAGTCGGGCATCGGCAATGTGACGCTGCAACTCTTTCAGGGCAATGTCCTCGTTGGCAGCACACTCTCCAACCCGCTCGGCCGCTACGCCTTCAACGACTGGAACGTGGATAACGGAACAACGAGTCTCAGCGACGACGGTCTGAAAGCCGATACCAGCTACCAAATTCGGATTGCGAATCATCAACCCGCCTTGGCGGGACTGCGGCCCACTCTCGCCAATCAGGGCTCGGGCTATTACGACGAGCTGAGAGACTCGGATGCCGTGCTTGGCACGTCCAGCGTCCAATTCGATCTGACCACCGGGCAGGATGAAAACTACAGGCAGTTCGATGTCGGTTACGCACCGGTTTGGTCGATCGGCAATCTCGTTTGGCACGACGCGAACAATAACGGCACGCGCGATCCGAAGGAAGCGGGCCTCGGCAATGTGGTGTTGCGTCTGCTCGACCAAACGGGCACGCAAGTCATCGCGACGACCGTCTCCGCGGCCGATGGCCGCTACGCCTTCACGGACGTGTTGGCTGGGACCTACATCGTCGAGATTGCGGGCACTCAATTCGAGGCGAGCGGCACGCTGGTCGGTTTCGCCAGTAGTACGGGGAAAACCGGCCCGGATGGACCCGGACAGTTTGAGGGTGCCAACGTACTCGATCCCGATCGGTCGCTCGTGGACGGCGACGACAACGGAACCTGGTCGAATGGGACGGTTCGCTCGATGGCGTTAACGGTGGGCGCTCAAGACTCGATGGAAAGCAATGTCGATTTCGGTCTGTTCCGCGCGACGCAACTGACGGGCCGAGTCTTCGTCGATCGGAATGGGAATGGCACAATCGACGCAGAGGATACGGCAGGCCTGGCCAAGGTTCGAATTCGCGCGGTCGGACCGGCCGGGGTATTCACCACCACCACCAACGCCAGTGGGTATTACGAATTCGGCTCGTTGCCGGCCGGTACCTACGCCGTCACACAACTGAATCAGCCCGTAGGATACCGAAACACGACGGCAAACTGGTTCACCCAGGCCCTCGTGACCGGCACGACGAATACCACGAACTTTGGCGAAACACCGAGCGTGGACCTGCGACTTCGGCAATCGGCCAACCTCTCGCAGGTGAACGTCGGTGGCACGATCGTGCTGACGTATGGCGTGGCGAATGTTGGGATGAAGGACGCGACGAACGTGGTCCTCGCCTTGCCGCTGCCGGAGGGCTATCGATATGTGCGAACGGATGGCCCGGGCGTGAAATGGGACGAAACGACGAAGAGCATGACACTCGGTACTCTGGCAGCAGGCGCGGAGGCGATTGTCCGAATTCGGGTGCGGGCCCTTCGGGCTGATGCGTTCGTGTTCCGAGCCTCGGTGTCTGGTTTGGAAGCCGAAGAAGTTGTGCGCAACAATTACTCGAGCATGATTATCAAGACGCTACCGGCTGGGTCCCCGGCCCCGCGCGGACGGAGCACCGCCTGGCTGTTTAGCTCGAGTCGATCCTGAGACGACCGGAGCACTCCAGTCGATGCGGACTCGAGTGCTTCGCCCATCCCTTCAGATGATACCCACATCAACTCGGTCCCTCGACCTCGCTTGCGAACTTTGCCGTGAAGTTGGTTCGTCGCAAGGACTACTCTGGTCGCAGTGGATACACTGAACCACCTAAATGGTCCTTGCTCGAACTCTCCCCTCACTGGAAGGAAGCCATGCGTACACCAGCTTTGATTCTCGCCCTGCTCACAACGGGCCTCGCTCTCGGGCAGGCCAAGAAAGAACCCGCGAAGGAGGTGCCAGTCGTGCCACCGCGTGAAGGAAAATCCGAGACCATCGAACTCTTCGATGGCAAGACGCTCGACGGTTGGGAAGGCTACACGGATTTGTGGTCGGTCAAGGAAGGCTTGATCGTCGCCAAGAACACCAAGCCGTTGGCCATCAGCACCTATCTCGTGACCAAGAAGAAGTACAGCGATTTCCGGTTGACGTTCTCGGCCAAGCTGGTCGAGTCCGAAATGCACTCCGGCATCGCGATTTGGGGCTCGGTGCATGTGCCGAAGGAAGTTAAGGATGCCGCGAAGGAGAAGGCCGAGTTCACCTATCAGGGTCAACTGGTCATGTTCCCGACCGGCTACGGCCTGTGGGATTTGTACCGTCGTGCGGGTGGCATTAATCAGAGCCAAGCGGTTCGCGACCTGGCCATCAAGGCCGGCAAGCAGCACGGCTGGAACGACATGGAAATCCTGGCTCAAGGCAACCGCATTCGCTTCGCCGTGAATGGCAAGGCCGTGCTGGACTGGCGTGATCCCATGCCGGACTTGGTGAAGGAAGGCCCGATTGGCTTGCAGTTGCACTCGAACGGCGTGCCGCAAGAACTGCACTTCAAGGGGCTGAAAATCGAGACGTTCCCGAAGGAAGACCAGCTGACGACCGTGAAGTAATGCGATCAGGAGGGCGTTGGGTCGTCGTTGATGCCCAGCGCCTTGATCCTGCGAATCAGGCGATTTCTAAAGATGCCGAGCAACTCGGCAGCGGCGGTTTGGTCCCCTTTGGTTTTTCGCAGCGCCTGGGCGATCATCCGGCGTTCGACCTGTTCCAGCACATCATCGAGTTTCGGGGCAGGCGGCGGCTTGACGATGTTTGCGGCGGCCTTCGCATGGGTTGCCGACAGTCGGAGAGCGTGGGCCAGATGTGAAATCTCAATTCGGCTTCCGTTCGAACGTCGGGCTGCGCTCGCGATCACATCGCGAAATTCACCGAGATTTCCGGGCCAAGGATGATTCGATAACAAGTCGAGCACGTCGCACGCGATCTCGGATTCGGTCAGGTTCGCGACCAAACGCGGCAAATCTTCCACTTGTTCGGCGAGGTTGGGCAATTGAATCTCGACGATGCCAAAGACCGCACGAAAATCGTTCGAAATCCCGGCTGCCCCCGTCGTACCCACGACGATGCGGCACTCCCCTTCCAGGAGTTCGCCCCACTCGATGATCTCGGTCTGAAGGTCGAGTGGAAGAGCTTCGGGCTCTTTGAGATAAAGCGTGCCAATGCGACCGGTTTCTACGAGGCCGTTGTGCCCGGCCAGCAAGCTGCGAATGAGATACGGTTGCAGGCCGGCACAATCGATGGTGGTAAAGGCGAGTTCGCGGGTGATGCCGTGATAATGAATCGCCCGGGCGAGAGTTTCTTTACCGGTGCCCGGCCCGCCGATGATCCAAACGGGTGCATGGCTGTTCGCGGCGAGTTCCGCCTGAGCATGAAGCCGCCGCTGTTCCGGGCGTTCGCCAGCGAAGAGCGAGAGCGGGAAGCGCTCGATCGCGCTTTGTCTGAGAGCGATGAGCGATTCCGGAAGGCCTTTGCCGTGGGCGGTGGAAGCGGGTTGTCCAATCGGCTCGATGACCCCAAGGATGGCGAGAGTCTTGTCGCCTTCGCGAAGTGGAAGAAACGTAATCTCCCACCAGGGCGGGCCGAGCTTGGCGGGGGGAACAGGCCGGCGAACACGAACCACGCGGCCCGCAAAAACTTCCGCTGGCGGCGCCAAGGTTTGCAGGAGCGCTCGACGAGTTGCGGGAAGGTCTTTCTGAATCTTGCGCGGATGGCAGTATTCGTGAAGTACGAGGTCGGCCTTCGTGTGCGCGAGTTTTTCGAATGCGCGATTGACGTAGCGAATCCGGCGTCGTGGATTGAGAAGAAAGATGGCCCCGCTCGTTTGCTGGAAGAGCGCGGTCCAGGAACCGCGGGTGGCGGAGTCGGCAGTGGGTTCGGACATGGCAAGGATCGTCTTACATGTGTAGGAGATAGACTCAATGTAGCCGCGTTCGTCAGAACGCGGAAAACCCGCACTCGGGGGAGTGCGGCTACTCCCTGAGAAATTCCCCAATCCGTTGAGCTTTGCGTGGCGAGCTTTCGTGTACCAAACGCTCGCGGGCCTGCGGATGCTCGGCGATCGCTTCGGGGTCGATGGCTTGGGAACCGTGGTCTCGTTTACGCGTCGGGTTAGTCTCGATTTGCACGGTGAGCAGCATAAATCAATCTGTGAACATTCTGCCTCGGAGCCACGCTTGCGTTACTTTCCTTCCTTCGATGAGTTCAAGCAACTGGCCGTGGGTCACACGGTCGTGCCGGTGTATCGCCAGCTTCTCGGCGATTCGCTCACTCCCGTTAGCGCCTTTTGCAAGGTCCAGGAAGGGGACTGGGCCTTCCTGTTCGAGAGCGTTGTCGGCGGCGAGCGCATGGGCCGCTACAGTTTCGTCGGCAGCAGGCCGTTCTTCCGCATCGAAGCATTTGGTCAACGGGTGGTCACGCAGGCGGACAAGGGACCGAAGCAGGAATCGACGCACGCCGATCCGTTGCGGCTTCTGGAGGAAAAGCTCAAGGAGTATCGGGCACCGAGCGTGCCCGGCTTGCCACGCTTTTGCGGCGGGGCCGTGGGCTATGCGGGGTACGACACGGTTCGCTATGTCGAACATTTGCCGAACGCCCCGGAGGACGATCGCGGCTTGCCCGATCTGTCGTTCGCGTTTTACGATTGCATGGCGGTCTTCGATCACATCGACAAGACCGTGGCCGCCGTGGCTCATGCCCACATTGATCCAATCAATCTGCGCCAGTGCTACGACGACGCGTGTGCGAAAATCGATCGCCTGGTCGAGCGCTTGCAACAGGGCGTAGCCGATTTGCAAATGACGGACATCGACCCACGCGGGCCGGTGACGATCCCGCATCAATCGAACTTCACGCGCGAGCAATACATGGCCGCCGTGGTGAAGTGCCAGGAGTACATCAACGCCGGCGACATCTTCCAGGTTGTGCTCAGCCAGCGTATGCAGGCGAACACCAAGGCCCGGCCATTCGATATTTATCGAGCACTACGCGTGGTCAACCCGTCGCCGTTCATGTTCTACGTGAAGGCCGGGCCGACCACGCTCGTTGGTGCATCGCCCGAAATCATGACGCGTGTGGAAGGCGATGTCGTCACCATTCGTCCTCTGGCCGGCACGCGAAAACGCGGAGCGACTGCCGAGGAGGACAAGGCGCTCGCGGATGAACTGATCGCAGACCCGAAGGAACGGGCCGAGCACATCATGCTCGTCGATCTTGGCCGCAACGATGTTGGCCGGGTGGCGAAATTCGGCAGCGTGGAACTGAGCGACCTGCTCACCGTGGAGCGCTATAGCCATGTGATGCACATCTCAAGCACGGTGACCGGTCGGCTCGAACCCGGCAAGAGTTCGTTCGATGCGTTGCGTGCGTGTTTGCCGGCAGGGACCCTGTCGGGCGCTCCGAAAGTGCGTGCGATGCAGATCATCGACGAACTGGAACCGCATCGCCGCGGGCCGTATGGTGGGGCCGTCGGCTACGTCGATTTCACCGGCAACATGGATACGTGCATCGCCCTGCGAACCATGGTCGTCCAGGGGCAAACGGCCTATGTGCAAGCCGGGGCCGGCCTCGTGGCAGACAGCGATCCGGAAAGCGAGTACCAGGAAACCTTGAATAAAGCGAAAGGGCTGTTGCGGGCGCTGGAGATCGCGGAGACACAGCTTTAGGCTGCCATCTGCCTGAGATCTCCGCGCCGACGACGTGGAGGACCGTGCCACACGGGCGCAAATCACGCCACCTTCGCCTCGCACTCGCGCATGTAGCGCAGACTTTCGCGGGCGATCGTGTCCGGGTCGGGCGTGTAGTCGAATACTTCTACCGAAACCCAGCCGTCGTATTTCACATCCTTCAGAGCCTGAAAGATCGGCACGAAGTCCGTCTTCCCGAAACCTGGGCCACGAAGGTTCGGGTCGTTCGCATGGAAGTGCTGCATCACGGGTGCGAACTCGCGGATAATGCCCGGCACCGGCCTGCCTTCGGAAGACATGGCCTTCACGTCGAGATGCAATTTCACCCACGGATTTTGCAGCCGATCCATGATCGACTTGCCTTCCGCGGCCGTGAGCATGAAGTTTGCTTCCGGCGGGGCCAACGGTTCCAGGCAGAGGTACACGCGCTGCCGTTCTATTTCGGGCAAGGCATGTCGCAACGTGTCGAGTGCGTAGTCCTCGGCCTGAGCCAGCGTGGCACCTTCGGGGATGCGCCGTTGCATCGGCGAGCCGAGAATGAGCAGGTGACCGCCCATGTCTCGGCTGCACTTCGCCAACTCGGCGAGATACAGCCCGGTCCGTTTGCGAACTTCCGCATCGGCCGAGGTGAGCATGAGCCCCTCGGTCTTCGCCAGCAACCAGTGCAGGCCGAGAATTGAAAGCCCGGCGGCTTCGGCTTGCTGGCGAATTTCACGTCTTCGGGCAGCCGAAACATCGGTAATTCGCGAGGCGAACGTGAACGGAGCGAGTTCGAGGCCCGTGTAGCCGGTGGCCGCGACTGCTTCGCAGACTTTCTCGTGCGGTGTGTCCAGATAGGTTTCGTTGCAGATGGCGTAGCGGAAGCTCACGGGAGTGTGATCCTTTTCTTTTGAGAGGAATCCGGGTCGCGGATGGCCTCGACGATGTCAAGCGTGATTGATTTCTTGCCGGCCGCGAACTTGTAGAACTCGCTCGGCGTCGGCACGGATTGGCCATCGACGGCCACGACGATCAGCCGGGATCGGTCGGACCATTCCTTCAAGTGTTTCTCGGCCGGCGAGCCCACATCGAGATCGCGAACCAGCACGCCTTCGGGCGGATTGCTATCGAGCGAGAGTGTGCTCGAATAATCGATGCGCAGGCCGAACACGGGCCCGGGCCGACTGGACGCGATCACGGTTTCGTTGTGGCTGGACTTGGCGAGACGGACCGAGAATTTTCGTGGTACGCCGTTCCGCAGAAGTTCGACCTCGGCCACGGTTCCGGCGAGTGCGGCACTAATGTTGAGAAACAAATCCTCCTGCTCGCGAACCGGAATTCCATTGATCGCCGTGATAATATCGTTCGCTCGAATCCCGGACCGAATGGCGGGTAGGCCCGGTGCGACATCGGCGACGACCACGCCCTGTGGATGCGTTCGGACTTCAGGGGGACTCACGGTGACACCGAGAAAGCCGTATTCGACTTCTTCGCCACGCTTGAGAATCTCGATCATCTTGCGGACGTTCGTGTCGAATGGGATGGCATAACCGC
The DNA here is from genome assembly GCA_009691845.1 of Gemmataceae bacterium. Classification (GTDB taxonomy): domain Bacteria; phylum Planctomycetota; class Planctomycetia; order Gemmatales; family Gemmataceae; genus SIAJ01. The sequence goes on along the minus strand of SIAJ01000030.1, from coordinate 10,836 downwards.
CGGCCGTTTCGCCGCCCGTCAGGGCTGCGAGGGATGTGGTCAAGCCGACCAACTCCCCTTCGATGTTCAAGAGCGCTCCGCCGGAGCAACCGAGATTGAGTCGGGCGTCGGTCTGAATGAGGGTCGCGTACTGGGCGAGCGGCTTGGCCCGCTTGGCTTCCTCCGAGGGACCGGGAATTCGTCGGCGCAAATTGGAGACGATGCCCCAGGAGGCACTCGGACTGCCATCGCGAAAGCCAGTCGCGAACGGATTGGCGAGCACGATGGCCCAATCGCCTTTCCGAACTTTGCCGCCATCGCCTGGCTTGAGAGCTTTCAAATCGGCCGGGGGAGTGAGCATTTTCAGAATGGCCAGATCGGATCGGCCATCGGCAGCGAGGATATCCGCGTAACTCCCGCGATTTTGGCCCGGTAGCCGGACGAACACTTTCGTGGCCCGATCGATGACGTGGAAGTTCGTGAGGATGAGACCGCGCTCGTCAATCACCACTCCGGAGCCATACGCCTCGGGGATGGTGTCCGGATTCGCCAGATCGAGACGGCGGATCAGGTCCTGTTGTGGGAAATTTCGGAGACGAGGGGGAAAGAAGGTGCCGAGTTTTCCCGGTACGGCCGCGCTTGGGCCTTCGCCCAACTCCTTGTATTTATCCGATCGCGAAACCAGCACCATGGCAACGGAAGGCTCGGCGCCGTCGATGATCTTGTGCATCGTCCGCTGCAACGCGGCCGCTTCCGGCGGCGGTTCCGCCCGAATGAGCCCCGCACTGGCGATCAACAAAAGTGCAATCAGAAGACGCGGCATGTAAGTCGACCCCGCGAAGAGAACTTTGATCTTTGTACGCCTGGCGAAGCCTGCTAACAACGGAGGAAGTTCCCCTCTGAGTGTGGTAAGCTCGAAGAATTCTCTAGGGGTAATACAGCGGGAGTAGGCGGACGAGCAACGTGAACCCGCCACCGACGACAAGTAAAATGGCCACACACATGCCGGACAAGATACGACTATTGCGACCTCCGCGTCGCATCCCAGAGATACCGCAACCTATGCCGATCCCGATGATCAGACTCAAGACTACCAGCCAGAACGATTGTAACTGGAGCCGAGTGACCCAGATCCACGGCCATAGAAGCAATACACAAATGGCGGCGACGACGGTCTCGGGACGACAGCCGCTTGGCTTCGGGACGTCTTCCGGCTTCTGGTCGTTGATGGGAGGGTTCGTGGTATAGGAAGTCGGCATACTGCTCAGTGTACCCCAAGTCTTCCCTTGAGATCCCATTGTCGGGTAAGATAATCATCTCCATCAAAGTCGGTTCTCGGAGCAGCCAATGAGTGTGTCCTCTCGCATCGATCGTCGCGACTTTCTCCGTGCTGGCGGCCTCGGTCTCTGTGGCGTTGGCATGCTCGATGTGCTGAAGGCGCAGGCATCGCCGGGGTCGAACTCGAAGGCCAAGAGCATGATTGTCGTGTGGATGGGTGGAGGCCCTCCGCATCTCGATATGTTCGACATGAAGCCGAACTCGCCCGAAGAATATCGTGGGCAGTTCAAGCCGATTCAATCGAGCGTTGTCGGCCTGCAAGTCGGCGAGTTGCTGCCGGAACTCGCCAAGCGAGCGAACAAGTACACCGTCATTCGTTCCGTCACCACCGAGAACAAGCCGGGCGATCATAGCCAGGCCCCGCTCTACTGGCTCACTGGCAATCCTCGACTCACGACGGGCTCGGATGAGTTTCCAATGTACGGCAGTGCCGTTTCCAAATTGAGGCCTGGCCCGTCCGATCTGCCGACCTTTGCGACTCTCGGCGAAGTGGACGTCCACACGCACAACGCGCTGGCCCGGTCATTCCTCGGGCCAGCGCATTCGCCGTTGCTCTTTGATCCGATGAAGGACAAGGATGCCGTCACGCGGATGCTGTCGCCACAATTGGAAGTCTCGGCCTTCGACAAAAACACCGATCTATTGAAGAGCCTGGATAGCCGGCTTCGTTCGCAAGACACGAAAGATGAACTGATTTCCGGGCTCGATCAATATCAGCAGACGGCGTTCAACCTGCTTCGTTCGCCGAAATTGCGAAATGCTCTCGATCTTTCGAAGGAACCGGCGGCCTCGCTCGAACGCTATCGCCGGCTGATGCCGGACAAGAAGAATCGCTATCCTTCGGGCAACCCGCACCACTTCCTGTTGGCGCGCCGACTTGTCGAAGCCGGTGTGCCCGTGGTTCACTTCAACCTCGGCTACTGGGATTGGCACGGCGACAACTTCACGGCCGGCAAGCAGCAGATTCCGATGTTCGATTCGGCGATGTCTGCATTGCTCGACGATCTCGAAGCACGCGGGATGCTTGAATCGACCATCGTGCTCGCACTCGGCGAAATGGGTCGCAAGCCGAAGATCGACAACCCGAAGGCAGCGGGAGCAGGCCGCGATCACTGGGATTACGCCCAGTTCGTTCTCGCGGCCGGCGGCGGGTTCAAGGCCGGCAACATTGTCGGTGCGACGGACAAGCTTGGCGAACGCGTGACCGACAAGTTCTACAAGGTCGAAAGCTTTGGCCGCACGCTGTACCACTTGCTCGGCATCGATCCGGACACCGTCGTGCGAACCCCCGCCAATCGGCCCGTGAAATTGATTGGCGAGGATGTGCCAATCATCAAGGAAGCGATTGGGTGATTTTTCTCCCCCTCTCCGTTTCGGGGAGGGGGCAACCGTTTCGCACTTCTCCTAGCCATTTCGTTTAGTTGTCCATCCTGCTGAGAAGAGCAAGCATCTCGCTACGCGATCCGTACCCTATTCAGAATGGATTCAGATTCTGTACTTCAGGCCGTGCTCTTCCGCTACGACGAATCATTGTTGCGGGCCGTGGCTTCTCGACTGTTCAAGCCACGCAATCAATGGCCGGTCGAGGAATTGATCGCTCGTACCGTGGAGACGCTTGGCAATCCGCCCGTCATCGATCGGCGGCTGAAGGACCTTCCGCCTTCGTGTCGAAACCTATTGGCGGTGGTCGGCCTGACGCGCCGATGGGAGTGGCCGGTCGGTTGCTTGCTCGAACTGCTGGCCTCGATGGGGTATTCCGAAGGACTGGCTCCGCTGCTTGCGCTCCTCGATGCCGGGATGGCCTTTCCCGTTCTTCCGGAAGCCGTGAAGTCGCTTCGCGATTGGGAAGGCTGGCTGGGAGCCAGCCCAACGACCGCTCGATTGACCTTCCCGCCGATCGTTGCCGAGCGGGCCACGCGCGAAGGCACCAGCCTTGTTCAACTCGCCAGCAAGAAATTTGATCCGAAGACGATCCACATGAGCGATGGCCTCGAATGGCCGCTGCGGCTCGGGGTGCTTTGGCAGCGATTGCGATCCGATCCGATTCGACTGACGCAGGCGAACGCCCTCTTCAAACGCGATCAAATGCGTCTGGAGGAAGATCCGCTTTTGGCCGCTCCAGTGGCCGACCAGCTTGTTGAGATTCCCGATGCGGGCGTGCTGGCCATGAGCATGGGCATGTCGTCGGGACTGTACGTTGCGGAGGAAGGCGAACTTCGTGCCGGCACGTTTTCTGCCTCGTGGGATGGCGGCCTGCTGACCAACCTGGCGGAGCTTTGGTCCGCGTTGCCGGGCATTTCGCACTGGGATCCGATTCGCGGCTACTACCTACTCGAAACCGGCGAGCCCTTCGCGACCGTCGCCTTGCCGTGCCTGTTGTTGCTGGCCGCTCAGCCGGACGAAGTCTGGACGCATCCGTCTGACCTGGCCGGCGAACTGTTCGCGAAGCATCCTTCGTGGTCCTCGACCGTGAAGAACGCCGAGGAGGCGGAAGCCTGGCTGGAAGCGATGTTGCTCGGCTGGGCCGTGTCGTTGCGATTCGTCGAGGCCGCCCAGGATGGCGAGGGCTGGTGGGTGCGGCTGACTGCCATCGGCAGGAATATCTTTGGCGGCGGCCCGGTCCCTGAAATCACCAATCCGGTCACTCGCTGTCTCGTCGTCCAGCCGAATGGGGACATTATCGCGTATCGGCAGGGCCTCACTCCCGGGCTGATTGACAAGCTCTCGCGCGTTGCAGACTGGAAGATGATTGGCCCCGCCTGCACGCTCAGCCTTTCAGCCGAAAGTGTCTATCGCGGGCTTGAAGCGGGGTTGATGCTCTCGGACATCGTGAGTCTGTTGCAGCAGAATAGCGGCCACCCGGTGCCGGCCAATGTGCTCGATCTGATTCGCCGTTGGGCCGGGAAACGCGAACGCATTAGCGTGTACACGGCTGCCACGCTTCTGGAGTTCGGAACTTCCGAGGAACTCGAAGTTGCGGTCGGACGCGGCCTGGTTGCACACAAGGTGACCGACCGCATCGGCCTCGTCGATGGCGAGGTGGACTACAAGCACTTTCGCTTGCTCGGCAACCGCGATTACGAGGCGAAGCCGCAGAAATGCGTGACGTTTACTCCGGATGGCGTGACGTTCACCGTGGAGGTAGCCGCCGCGGATTTGTTGCTGGAAGCAGAATTGGCCCGAATAGCGGAGCCGTTGAGCGGCGTAGCAACGGAGCGACGATTTCGCATCACGCCCGGCACGGCGAAAACCGTTCGCGAGCAAGGCATGACGCTGGCTGACCTGGATCTGTGGAGCACGAGCCGATCGGGCGAACCGCTCTCCGCCAGTGCAAGGCTGCTGTTTGCAAGCGGAACGAACGTCCCCTGCGAAATCCGAAGGATGTTGGTGCTTTCGTTGCCCAATAGCATTGTGGCGGACGGCGTATGCCAATGGCCGCCGACGGCGGATCTGCTTCAAGATCGCCTGGGCCCCAATGCCGTCGCCGTGGCGGAAGAGGATGTTGCCGAACTGCTCAAGCGGCTTGCCGAGGTGGGCGTGGAGGCGTTGTTGGCCACACCGCCTGACATCACGCGAGTCAACGGAACTGCACTCGGCTAACCACGTGTTCCAATGGGCGCTACAGGACTCGAACCTGTGACCATTCGCGTGTAAGGCACGCTTGGAAGAGAATCGTTGGAACTGAAACCCGTTAACAACACACATCTTACGCGAAATGTCGGCTTTCGCAAGCAGTGTTGCGGAGCCTTTCCAATCAAATGTTGTAATTACCTATCAAGACGGAACTTCCGCAGAATGCCGGTCGGCCCAGAAGCGATCTCGCGCCTCGAAATGCGGAACCTTCCGCAAAATGAAAATGCTACTAAGGTTTGAATGCCGCTATTTGCCTCGGGCCGCTTTGGTGGGAGCTTGGATTGCGATAAGTGCTATGGTGGCGAAAGTGTCAAGGGATGAAGAGTTTCCTCAACTTCCTCACTTCTGTCGTCGTGATCGTCAATCTAAAACTACTTTGAGTTGGTTCGATATGTGCCGGTCGAGGCTTCGGGAAGGAAGGGAAGTGGGAAGAAACGTCTCAAGGACATTTGGACCAAGTCGCTCCCTGAAGAGTTTTTCTGTAACGACAAGCCTTAAGGAAGCCTTACTGATTCGCTGGATTGTTTGGTCCGATCGATGATGGGGGCAGGACGGCTCGGTGCGGCACCCCTCGGAGTCGACCAAGCCGGTGAGGGTCACTCGCTCGGACTCTTGCTCGCTGGTTGGCTGTTGGCGCTCTGCTCCTGCTTGGGTGGAGAAGTAGGCATCAAATCCGGATTGACTATGAGCTTGCGTAATATGACAGCAGATTTCTCTGGCAATCGGGCCAGCAGGTTTTCCAGGGGTGGAACATCAGGCATCACGAGTCCAAGGTGCTGCATGAGGACCACCAACGCCTGGAGTTTATTGTGCAGGCGAATGGTACTTCTGACACGTGGACCGTCCTTGGTTTCGGTCCGCTCGAACGTAAAGCCTGCTACTGCTCGAGGGGTTTCGGGGCCACAAGAGAGAAGTTTGCCCTCCGGAGTAATTTCGATCTCGCGAATGTCGGAGAAGGCGATCATGGCGATCTCGCGCAGGACTCGGTCGGCAGTGATACCAGTCCGGGTTGAACGCTCCGCCATCGCCTCATCAATCGCCCGTCGAATGTCAGGTTTTGTCAGGTTCTCCGAGCCAATGGATTTAGCAGATTCTTTGCTGTAACCTGCTCTGAGTGCTGCCTTTGTGGCGTTTAAGTCTACCAGGTACTCCTGGACGAATAGCTCTTGCAACAGAGTGAGATCCTTCGAGGTTGTCGATTCGGGTGTTTCGTGTTTGGTGTCCATTCCGCGAGTCTACAGCAGCGACTACGGGCAGGGGTTTGGGGACGAGTTTCGGATACCTATGCCATACCTATGCCATAGGTATCGGATACTCATCGTTCCTCCCCCTGCTCTTGGATGCAGAGGCCGATAATGCGTCTCAGTTTCCACCAATGCCGCCGATCGGCTCGGGGTGCGGCACTTGGCAGCATTCCCGGCATTTTTTTTGGCTCGGTTCTCCAGTCGTCTCTACCAGTTGCGTTTTCGGTGCGACGGCTGGCGTGATCCTGGATTACAACACCGTTCCCCGAATTGAATCCTGGAATAACTCTCTACTACTCAGGCTTCGAGGCCGCACGAGATGACCTGAGCCGAAGGGCCACTGCGTTTGTACGTCGCAAGGCAGGTGTGCCGAAAGAACCTCCACCGCATCCCAACAGATCCGGGAGTTCTCAGTGATACTGGAAAATGCCGACCACCGCGTGCGACACGCCATTACTTTTCGCGTGGTGCATTTTCGACGCTTCGCAGGAGGCTGGACATTGTTGTGCCGAGCGCGGTTGAGAGCTTTTCCACAACGAGAATCGAAGGAACGCGCTTTCCGCGTTCTAACAGGCCGACGTAGTTTCGGTGTAACCCTGCATTTGCGGCGAGCGATTCCTGTGAAAGCCCCGCGGCTTCGCGACGCTTCCGCAAGACCTCCCCAAAGCGAATCTGTATGGACCGCACGGCTGCCTCGATTCTGCAAAGCAGCACTGCACTCGATTGTGTGCATTCCGTCTACACACAGGTGTTTGGCACACAGTTGTGTTCTTCTTTGTTTTCCTTACTCTTTCCCATACTGGTTCACTCTCAGCTTCGATCCTGTGGTTCGTTCGTCGGAGATTTTTCAATGCTTCGACAATTGCGAGCAGACAAGTTCGTGAAGACGGCTCAAAGAATCCAGACACAGATTGAAAGCCGATTTCCAGAATCTGGGTTAGGAAAAGTGGCTCAGGAAGTTGTTCAAATCACTCAGGAAGCGATCGAGCGGTCGGCGAAGATTCGACAGCCTGACAAGTGGATTCGAGCCGGCGTCGTTGCGATTGCGCTATCTGCCGTAGTAGGTGTAATTGGCTACTTGTCGTTCCAGTCGGACGATCTGCCCTTTTGGAACCGGGTTTGGCACTTCCTCATTGAAGCAAAAGCAAGTGCCGCGATTCTAACAGCCACGACAATCTATCTGTACACGTTGGAGAACCGGACCAAGCGAAGACGTGCCCTGAAAGCCGTTCACGAATTGCGGGCAATCGCACACCTCATCGACATGCATCAATTGGTCAAAGACCCCGATCGGCTAGGAGACGCATCTAATCCACCTGAAGTAACAGAGAAGCCTATGGATGCGAAATCGATGGGGCGATACTTGCATTTCTGCACTGAACTCCTGGCGATCACGAGCAAAATCGGCCAGTTGTATGTTCAGGATCTTCCCGACTCTCAGGCCGTTGCCGCAGTTGATCAGTTCGAGTTGCTCGCGACCGGCCTATCGAGCAAGATTTGGCAGAAATTGATGATCCTTGATCACGTCCAATCGGAGAGCGGCCTGACTTCCCACATTAAGGAGTGAATTGATGACGCAGCAAACTCGCATCGGTCTGTTGGCATTCGCCGGAGTCGGCGGCATTTTCATCGTCATCGTGGTAGGTGTAGTCATTGTCGCCGCCAGCCAAAGCAAGCCGAGTCAACCCACGGAACCGGCTGCGATTGCCAAGGCTTCTCCCAAGTCAGCAGCGACACGCCAGCGAGTCGAACCAAGGCCGGTCGTAAGCCCGCCGTCGCCTTCAAGCGTAATCAAGCCCATCGTGGAAGCCGCGAAGTCGATCGCGCGAAATCCGAAAGAATGGGACTTCAAAGACTTGGCCGACCACCTGAAATGACACGGGTTCCCAGAAATGGAGGTGCTGGCGCTTGGATCAGATTCGCGGTGGATGCTTTTAGATGGGCAGGTTTACAAGTCAATGGTTGGGTGGTTGAGCCACAGGGATAGCCATTTCGCGGCGATGGAAGCTGGGGCGGTGAAAGTGCAAGACAATGGGCCAGACTTTGATGCGGCCAAGACAAATCGAAATCTACCGGATGATGAACGAGACGGTACTTGGTCGTGGGGACGGTTTACTTTCCGGACCTATCCAAAGCACATCAGTAGGCTTCGGAAGTTGTTCGGAAATTGACCGGCCTGCAACGCGACGTTGGTACAGAACCCGAAAGATGGGCTTCCCCGCTCTCAACGTCGCGAGGAGTAGGGTGTGCTTGACTCTCACGCCTCAATTGCAATTCATCAACAAAACACAGAAACGGATGGCCCAGCGTGAAACGACCATTGCGAAGAGACAGGCCAGACTGTTACCCGGCCGTTTGCTTCGAGTTCATTAGGAGAAACTCATGAGCACGCCCACCGATCAACCAGGTCTCTTCGATGGGCCCGACCTTTCTAAAGAAATCGAGAAGCTCATCGATCGCATTTTGCAAGATCCCATACAGCCTTCTGCTCTCGAACTTTGCAAGACGATTGAAGAAGAACTTGGGATTAAGGCGCGATGGGATCTCGGCAACGCAATAAGGGTGCTGAGCGAATCGTCGGACCTCACTCGCGCTTCGCGCGCTTACCTGAAGTCTCTTCTGGAATCGGGCGATCTAGACGAGGCTCTCCGCGATACTGGTTCTCCGCAACAGGAGAGGATTTCCTCGATCGACCTGTTACTTCGGCAAAGTCGTCAATACGGCTCATCAAAAGCGTTTCAAGAACTGATCGATTTCATGGGGAGCTTTCGCGATTACTCTCCCTTCAACAACATGCTGGTCCGCTTACAGAATCCATCTTGCAGTATGTATGCAACAGAACACGACTGGCACGAACGGTTCGGAAGGAAACTCATCGAAGACGCGCGGCCGATGCTGATCCTGGCACCGATGCATCCAGTCATGCTCGTTTACGACATCGATCAGACCGAAGGTCCGGAATTACCCCAAGAGTTGCGATCCTTCAGTCTGTTCGGCGGCGATTTTGATACTCGTTGCCTCACTCGCTTGATCCAGAATGCCAACGGCTATCGCATCGATGTCAAATTTAAGACTCTGTCTTCGACGAACTCTGGTTTCGCGACAGTTTCAGAGGTAAAGGGCGATTGGAAGCGACGAATTGTGGTGCATGACCAACTTGACGATCCAAGTCGTTTCGGCGTTCTCTGCCATGAACTTGCACACGTGCTCTTGGGTCACTTGGGTTCGGACCTAGACTACTGGTGGCCAGCACGCGAGAATCTTGGACGAAATGCTGTCGAGATTGAGGCCGAATCAGTCGCCTGGATCGTGACGAAACACCTTGGACTGGATGGATCGAGCCCGGCCTATGTGTCACGACATCTCCATGATGGTCATGTTCCATTCGGTGTCTCACTCGACATCATTGCGAAGACATCTGGACTGATCGAACGAATGGCGACGACTTTGATGCCTCCCAAGCAGCCGCGTGTGATTCGGAAAAGCCCAAAGCGAAAATGAGTTGCGTTCGCCCGGCTCGTTGGGATTGAATTTGTGTCGGACAGCTCGCAGTTTTGGTGCATAGCGTTCCGTTTGTTCGCGGCATTCCGTTTCTTAGCGGCTTGCAGTGAACAGACGAGTCGAATCGACTGCACAAATCGGCAACTCTCGTGAATTCTTCCGAAGCCAGTAGACTTGGTGTGAGGGTGGGCAGATAATCTCTTTCTTCCGACTCAGGTACTAAAAGCGTTTTCGGCATCGGGCGAATTCCCATGTCTGCCAACGACCGCGGCCCGAGTTGTTCCGCATTCCCGCAACAGGCATCACCAATAAGCGACCCGTTCGAACGAGTTGCAAACCCGAACGTGTGCGGAAACCCGTATTTGTGAGGTCCGATGGCGATTAAGAAATCCGATCTCTATTCATCCCTTTGGGCCTCGTGCGATGAGCTGCGCGGCGGCATGGATGCCAGCCAGTACAAGGACTACGTCCTGTTCATGCTCTTCATCAAGTACGTCTCTGACAAATACGGGGAGAGCGATGCCTTCAAGCCAGCGGTGAAGATTCCCAAAGGCGCGAGCTTCAAGGACATGATCGCCCTCAAGGGCAAGGCGGACATCGGCAACAAGATCAACACCCAAGTCATCCAGCCGCTCATCGACGCCAACACGCGCCTCGCCCGCACCGACTTTCCTGACTTCAACGACCCGAACAAGCTCGGCGAAGGTCAGGCGATGGTGGACCGCCTCACCAACCTCGTCGGCATCTTCCAGAAGCCCGAGCTGGATTTCTCCAAGAACCGCGCCGAGAACGACGACATCCTCGGCGATGCTTACGAATACCTGATGCGGCACTTCGCCACCGAGAGCGGCAAGAGCAAGGGGCAGTTCTACACGCCATCCGAAGTCAGCAAGATTATCGCCAAGGTCATCGGCATCTCGCCGCAGAATGCCAAGGCGTCCACCACCGCCTACGACCCGACCTGCGGCTCCGGTTCGCTCTTGCTCAAGGTCGCCGCAGAAATGGCTGCGGCTCATGGCGTCGCCGATCGCTTGACCCTTCAGCCCGCCGACATGTTCCGCGATCCCCTGCCCGCAGCCGATGTCGTCCTGCTCTCGAACATCCTGCACGACTGGGACGTGCCGGAGTGCCGCACGCTCAT
>SIAJ01000110.1 GCA_009691845.1 Gemmataceae bacterium | reverse complement strand
GAAAACAGAGGCCGACCTTGGCTGCGCAGCCAAGACGTTCTTGCGCCCGCTTGAGTATAGCTGCCCTTTCTGCCCTTTCTGCGTCTCCAGCGGCCGGTTGAGGAGCTTGTGAATTTCGCTCAGTTGATCCTTACCTTTTGCGGACTCAAGGGCACGGGGAACGGCTTGGCTGCGCAGCCAAGCCGTTGTTGCGCCTGATCGAATTTATCTGGATTGCGATCGCCGCGCTCAGGCAATTTGCGGGAAGAATGATCGACGCGTCATCCCCGCAATCGTCAAGCCGACGCACTGGCCCGAATCGGTCATCCCTGGTCCATGAGTGGGCCGAAGTGTTGAACCTGTTTGGGTTATCCTGCTCCTACCTTGACTTCAGCCATCTCGGCAGCCTTGTCCGGAAATCTCGGCTCAGGCATGCCATCGAAGCTGGGTAAAGGCATACCTGCGCGGAGCAGCATAAACTCGTGCGCCCTCAACTCACGACTACCAGATTCTTCTAGTGGTGCCTTGCCTAACGAGGGGACGCCAATTCCAACTCGGCCGTCCATGCCGATCCCAAAAGGCAGGGCCCGCATCATGGCCTCAACATGTGAAGAATATTCACTCGGAGAACTGTTGTTTCCGGAACTTGCCCGGATCTCTTCCAGGTGCAGACAAATCTCTTCGAACTTCAGCCGGGTATATGGGTCCTGCAGGCGCATGCCCAACGTGTTGCCCAGTCGTCCGCGGTATTGAGTGTTGTCGGATTGCGTGGTGCAGAACGCATTCACACCTTGTGGACCTGTCGGTCGAATCGGAGAGGTCGCCAGGCGAATGAATGCCTCCAGCACGTACTCGCCGCCTAGATAGGCAACCAGTTTCCACAACGCAGGAAGGTCACGTTGCTGAATTCCTTCGAATACCGCCTGCGTCAGAACTTTGCCCATGATCCAGTCGCCCTGATCCATCCGATCGTGCACGTTGAAAAATAGGGCCTCGTAGTGCAGGACGACTTCGAGCGGCTTGCTGGCCCGAACCGCCACCTTTTCGAGCGATATGTGGGACAGCAACCAGGCCTCAAGCATGTGACGCACGCGCGTGTCGCTATCCGTGTAGATCTCGTGTGCACGGTGAAAGGCGCCAAACCGATCGTGCAGTTCTTCGTACTTCAGCAGATCATCGCCGGCCTCGGCACGGGCTCTTAGATAATCGACGGCCTGTGCGGTGTGCTGGTCGTCCTTTGATCGCCTGGTCGTCATGTTGTTGGCGACCAACACTTTTGCACGTTCCGATCTCCAGTTTGCCGGCCGCAGGGGATGGCTAGGACTTAGCACGGAGAGATTTGCCACGGAACCCACCTCCCAAGTGAAAGGCACATCGATCCTCGTGTTGACGCCGAAAACGAGAATCAGATCATGCGAAAACTGAAGCAGTTGAGGAGTACATGACTACGAGCGAATAGTCCCTCGAAATATTCGTGCGTGACGACCGGATAGCTAACCACGTTTTTCGGTCGGACGCTAGGGGAAATCCTCCGGAATTTTGCTCGCCGATCGCGAAGCTGAAGCATTCGCCATTACGGACCCGAATGCCCGAGTGGCCTGGTGTTTCTCAGTCGAAATCAGCTTGTCACAAAGAGCGATTTCGATCCAAACTCCCCTAGCGATTGACGGGATTCTTCGGTCCAATGTACGAAACCCGGGTGACGCAACCTGAAGGTGGAAACTTGTCCCGATCCCAGGCTCACTTTCTAATTAGCAGGAGGCGATCCATGTCGACCAATACGCCCTCGATTCGAACCGATCCGAAGGCCCAGACATACAAGCAAACCGGGCCCAGGACCGCTGCGGGCAAATCGCGAGCGTCCAGGAACGCAACGAAGCACGGGCTGACGTCGCGGTGCCCCGTCCTGGTAGGGGAAGACCCGCAGGAATACGATCGATTCATTCAAGATGTGGTGGAATCACTGCACCCGGAAGGCGCTGCCGAGGAAGATCTGGCTCGACAATTCGCCGAGGCGAGCTGGAAACTGCATCGATCAGATCGATGGGAAGCGGTTCAGGCCCGACGACAGGCAACCAGTGATCAGCAGCCCTACCTCGGGCAAGCAGCGGCACTCGAGGAACAGATCAACAAAGAGCGATCGGATTTGAGGCAACTACAGAGGCATCCAGCAAGCGACCCACCGCTCATTGTTCAACTGGCCAGCATGGCGGATTCCAGCCTGATTTATGGTTATAAAGTCGATTTCATGTTTCGGGATTGGCTCGATTCGCTACCGGACGAGAGCCCCCGTGTCGCTCTGGCCGAGTTCGTAAGGCGGATGGGGCAGCAAGGGGAAGGCCGTTCAGTACCGACCGAGCCCTCCCAAGATGCTGAGGGCCCCGGTGTCGGAATGCCACAGGAAGAAGCTGAGGCTGTTAATCGAGGGATGGACTGGACGACCGCTCGGGTTCGAGGGCTGATCGCGGAAATGGCCAAATCAGTCGGCATTTCGGCAGAACAATTGGCTCATGAAGCAGAAGCTCGGTGGAGGGAGAAGCTTCAGGATCGGGTTACGGAGCGTCGTGCTCGTCAAATCGAAGTTCGCAAGACGATCAAGAAGCTAGAGTTACAACGACAAGACCTTCGAATCGAGCAAGCAATGCCGGACGCCCCCCGGCTGGAGCTTCTAACGCGCTACACAGGTACCGCGATCAGGAAACGGGACAAATCACTCAGACTGCTTCTGGAGCTCCAGGACCGCCGAATGCGGACGAAGTCTTCTTCCGGGAAAAAAGGGCACTCGAAAACGGCCGGTTCTCGCCGATGAATTTGGAGGGGGAAAGCCGCATGGCGTAGACGAGGTCGTTCACGCGATGTCCACGGATTCCAACGATTCCGCCGAGATACCAACCCGGAGACGGCCGATCGCATTCGTCCCGCGACCATGTCGGCGGAGTGCGATCCGGGGCCCAGTATGGTCCATTGCGACATGGACAAGCCGATGAGCGATCGAAAGCTTTTACCTCCTCCAGGTCGAACTCCCAGCCAGCCATCCGGTAACTCAATGGGAGGCACATTTTCAGCCAGTCTTTCCAGTGGCCGAAGATGCTTCCTTCGCTGCTTCCGAAACACAAGAACTACGAAACGGAATGGCCGTCCACTGAACCGTCTGGACCGCCCTGATTTGAAGGTTTCGGCCAGGGGGCTCGATCTGTCCCAAGAACCGGCCAAGGTCCGCGACACGTACGGGCGCAACCGGGTCGGGCAGGGCATGCTCCTGGCCCGCCGGATGATCGAGGCCGGTGTGCGGTTCGTGACCATTCAGGGGTACGTGGACACCGGGATCTACGCATGGGACCACCACTGGGGGATCTTCGGGCATCTCGACAAACAGTTGCCGATTTACGACCAGTGCTATTCCGCCCTATTGAACGACCTCGACGACCGCGGGTTACTCGAAACCACGCTCGTCATCACGGCCGGCGAATTCGGACGCACTCCGAAACTGAACAAGGACAAACAGGGTCCCGGGCGCGACCACTGGTCGAATTGCTTCAGTCTCACGATGGGCGGGGGAGGGGTGAAGACGGGCGTCGTGATCGGTGCCAGCGATCGTCTCGGAGCCGTGCCGAAAGAACGCCCTGTGTCCGTAGCAGACTTCGTCGCGACGGTCTATCACGCGTTGGGGCTCGACCCACATGCGGAATTCGTGGCGCAGGGCCGACCGATGAAAATGCTCCCAACGGGAACCCCAGTCAAAGAGCTGTTCTAGGCCCCGAAGCGTTTCGTTTTCGCGTCTTCCTCTTCAACTCGGCGAAGCTGACGGGGGCCGGTCCCGAGATCTGGTCCGAAGCAAGTTGGCAGCTTCCAGCCGGGCGACGCCACACTCCCACTGGAGGAACCTCCGGGACGGGTCATACGCATCGAACCGCCGCCACAAGGAAAAGGCGGTCTGCTGGAACGAGTCGTCAGCGTCGGCCAGGTTCCGGACCAGGGCGTGGATGTAACCGAACAATCGCGTTCTGTTGACGCGCAAGTGCTGAGCGAACATCTCACGCCGACGCGCCGGCCCGTCCGATTCGAGCATGTTGACTGCTTCCCGAGGCTTCACGTTCACCATACGATGTTCTATCCGCCAGCAAATGCTCGAAATTCACCCGAAAAACCGGCTGAGGCTTGAGAATTCACACGACGATAGTGCTGGTTGAAACAGGAGGCAGACGATGCAGGTCAGGAAATTCGTGTTAGCCTTGTTTGTCGCCACGGCCGCGATTAGGCCACAATCCGTCGCTGCCGATGACAAGGCTGCTGAGAAACCCAACATCGTCTTCATACTGTTCGACGACATGGGCTACGGAGAGCCGCCGTGCTACCGGGCGAAGTCCGAGTTCAAGATGCCGACCCTCGACCGCCTCGCTAAAGAAGGGATGCGGTTCACCGACGCCCACACCCCCTCGGCGGTCTGCACGCCTACACGCTATGGGCTTCTCACGGGCCGCTTGTTCGAGTCGGTGCTGTACCGATACTGCCGCGCCCGCCGGCTGACGCTGACGGAGACGGCCGGATCACGGACGATCCGGCGTGTGCCGTCAGCCTCCGGCTTCAGACACGAAAGCGACGGAGTAATCGCCACGCCCGACCTGACCGTTCACTTAGAGCTCAAGCACCTGAGCGGCGAGTTGGGCAAGAACGACCTTCTGATCTTCAATCAGAAAGGGATGGACTTCCTGGCCGCCGACAACGCTTCATTCCGCTCAAAGCCGCTGTACCGGGTGATCGTCAGCGGTTCCAAGTTGACGCCGGAGGCCCGACGATTCGCCGTCCAGTGGGGAATCCTTGCCATCGAGCCCGACCGATTGCCGCTGCTGGCGCTGCATTGGTTGGCAGGCCGGAACGTGCCGCATCTGGACGAGGTGGACGAGCCGACGCAGGAGGAGATTTGGCGCGAGATCCCCCACCTCGTTACGCCTCTTCAGAAACGGATAAATCGCCTGTCGGGAGCGCTCGGCGGCGGGATGGAAATCGTCGGCAGCCACCGGATCGAGAAGGCGATGACGTACCAGCGCGAAGCCGGTGACTACTACTGGATGGCGTTGGAGGAAGAGGATCCGACCTGGCTGACGGATAAATACGACGGCCTCCATCGCGAGCTTGATTTGGACAGTGCGGGGGCCGTGGGCGATCCTGGTGCCAGCAATTATACGAAGGCCTTTATTTCCAAGGCTTGAATCAGCTTTTAAGGATTCAATAGTGTCGCAGAACCAAGAAAAGGGCGACTGCTTTCCAGCCGAATTCAATCACCTGCTGAAGGTCGGCATCACCGATCTTGATGGTAAGCAGTTCGTTCTCGTACATGGCAACCTCGCCGATCTGCCGCAGGACGAAGAGGTTAACCACGCTTGGGTCGAAGAAGGCGAGATCGTCCACGAGGTGAGCAACGGCCAGGATCTTCGGTTGCCGAAAGCGGCCTACTACGCTCAATTCAAAGTGACGAAGACACGGCGCTATTCGGTGATGGAAGCAATGCGAAATGGTGCGGAGAAGATGGGACCGTGGGATCAGTGAGGCCCGTCCGGACGATCCGATACTGCGATCCCAGTTCCGTCTCCTCGCATTCGACCTCGAAGCCGCCATACTTTGCCTTCCGCAGATCTCGGACCCGCGCAGTAATCGACAAAGGCGAGATCCCCGTCAGGGTGCACAGTTCGAGCGGCGAAAACCAAAGGCCGCATTTCATGACCGCCAGCCGAGTACTCATTCCCCGACCCGGATAATGTGCCATATTGCGTGCTTCGGTCCGACACACGAATGGCACTAGCTTAAGCGGAGACGCGACTCGGGAGGGCGCTCGTCGTGTCCGAAACACAGGGTGTTTCGATCCGCGACCGGGGAAGTAAACCTTAAGGTAGTGCCATTCGTCGATGAAACCGTCGCACGCTATGCTTCGGTGAAAGGGCCACGCGAAACGCTGCCGGCTCTGTTCTTTGAAACTTCTTGCAATGTCCGTCGCATTTCGGGGAGATTATCCTGAACTTCCCGGTTGGACGTACTCCTTGCGAACCAACGGTTGTTATACCGGCAGCGGGGCTGAACAGATGCAGCGGTAACTTGCGATCAAGGGACCAGCCGCCCCTGTCCTACTTAATGACTCGTCGTTCTTTCAAGTCGTACTTGGTCCCGGCCGTGAACGCCTCGTAGTCGGGCTGGCCATCCTTCACCGGTCTATTGCGATCGTAGAAATGAACCTTGCCCTTACCCAGAATCTCGGCTGTGCTCCCTTGCACCACGATGGCCGTGGCCTCGTCCAGGCCAATGCCGAGGAACTGGGGATGAGCTTTCATGAACGCCGTCATATCGCCAAAGCGTTTGCGGGCAGAAAAATGCTGATCGATGGCCGTGCCGGGGAGAAATCCGAGTGCTCGCTCATAACCTTCGCACATCATGATCGTCGGACCGGCCGGTGCGCCGCGGACCATATAGTCGCCTTGGATCGTCGCCCCCGCGGATGAGCCGCCAATCACGCCGCCGCGAGCCAAAACATCGTAAAACAGGGCCGGCAATTGGGTGCCTTCATAACCGTCCATGAAGTTCCACTGTCGCCCACCGCCAAACCAGATGCCAGTCGCCTTCTTCAAGACTTCCAAAACCTTCGGATCTTCGAGAGCCTTCTGTTCGCGATGCGGGATGACGGTAACGTTCTTCGCTCCCAGCTTGCGCATGAAGGTTTCCTCGGCCTGCGTCTTGATTGGATCGGGCATGGAGATCGGCAACACCACAAAATGCCCGTTCTCGCCGCCGCCGCCGTTGATGAAGGCCTTGGCGATGTCAGGCGTCATGCCGCCGCCCCCAACGATGACGAGCGTACCTTTCGGCACGATCGGCTCGCCGGGTTTCTTCGGTGGCCAGGGACTGCCGATCGAGCGTTCACGGGCACAACGGCACAGTTCGTTATAATCGGCGGACGTCTTGCCGCTCAGTTCGATCGTCCGTGCTTCGCGATTGGCGCTCTTTGCCAACCGCAGGGTCACGACTCCTTCGCTCGTATTCGACATTGCCCGCTTATTGATCGAAAAAACGGCTCCCGACGGAACATGCACACCAACCTTGCCAACGGCGGGTTGTTCATCAGGTTTTTTCAGAAACTGCATGCTGGCTGGCGGAGCCTCCTTGGCGGCATTCAAAACGGGAGTGTTATCCTTGTTCTCAAAGTCCTTTGGCAACTCGCTCGCGACAATCAGTACTGGTTTGGCAAGACCATAAGGAGAGAGTCGCTCCAGCTTGGGAGCATCCTGAGCCGTGAGTGGAGTCGACTGGAAGAATAGCAAAAGAACCAAGAACGATTTCGATGAGTAGTGCATGGAACTTGCTGTTCTCGTTGGCAGGTACTGATTCACGCCCTGATAAAGGGAGATACACGGTCGCCTGTGTTGGATTGTATCGGCGATCGACACCTTGTTTAGCGTTGAACCAAATCAACGCGACATCGGAACCGAACGCTCAGGCGTGATCAGGCGTTTACCCACGAAGACCTCGCCATTTTCGCTCCCGGCCGTGCCCGGCAAGGATTGGCTGGTGGTGAGCCTCCCGCAGCCCGATCCTGTCAGTTGAGGGGGGGGCGTGGCGATCAGAGTCACGCTGGTCAATCCGACGAACAGACCGAGAACGAGAACGCGGGGAAGATGCCCTCCGACATGAAGGAGCGGATGCCAGGATGGCTCGACATGGACATAGCCAAGACCAGCGATTGCACTTGGCCGTATTGGTCCGACATGCTTCGGTCGATGAAACGAATGGCACTAGCTTAAGAATTGCTTCCCCGGTCGCGGATCGAAACACCCTGTGTTTCGGCTACGTTGAGCGGCATCCCGAATCGCGTCTCCGCTTAAGTATTCCGCCCCGAGGAGCGCAAGAGCATGTTTGATTGGGTCGTCCGTTGTTTGACGTTCGACACGATTGCCCAAGAAATCCTTAAAGCCGTTTTCAAGCAAGATGCCCCCGATGTTTTCGGCCCAGTGCTTAAATGGATGCCGCACGGTTTCGTCGAGTGGTTGGCCCTTGGCGATCCATCGCGAAATCATGCCATGCAGTTCTGAGTCAATCTCTTCTCGGTTCGCGGGCAGGAATTCGTTTTTCGGGTCACCTATTGGAGATCGTCTCTGAGCTGCATCACCACGCAGCTCCAGCCGAATCGTCACACCACGGTTGTGAAGATCCTCCGAGAACACGGCACTGTTCGCTGTGACGGCTACTACAAAATGAGCAGGCACTGTGATCGGTTTTCCTAAACCCGGCGCATAGAGTCGAGGTTCCGGATCGTGGAGGAGCCCTTCTAAAAACGCCGATTTTACCACTCGGTCTCGGCCATCCATCCGGACGTTGTCGATCAACAATGTGGGGAGTTCGGGCCGCGCATTGAACGCCGCGACGACCGTACTTCGAAAAGCCCAATCCGTCGTGTCGTAAGTAATCTGGGTGGGTTCATCGTGGCCGGTAGCGAACGCAGCGACAGTCCCCTTCCCGGCGTGGGATTTATTGGCGGCGATCATGAACCATGGCTTCTGGCCAGGCCAATGGTTTCTAAGTCGAACGGTAAGGGCCATCGCAACGGCATTCGTGCGATCAGCGTTCGACGCGAAGGAGATTACGTCCAGAAACTGATTGATCGTCTTGAGATCGTAGGAGCAGCGGGTGGGAGTTCCTGCAAACAAATACCGTTGCGTGCGGCCACCATCCTGGTAGCCTGGAGCGGTCACGCTCCAATTCGGCAGATATAGTGGCCGTGTGAGTACTCGATCGAGGGGTGGAAACTGCTGGAGGAAAACTTCCGCTTTCAACATCGCCTTCAATTCTGTCCCAGGGATTCGCCCGCCTTTCGGCTTGCCGTTTTGTACGACCGTTAGCCGAAGTCGATCGACGAGAGCTGCTTGAAGATCTTCTGCGGTTCGAACTGCGAGCTGTTGAGGGCGAGTACCCCCTGTTGCCAGCCAAAGCCCGGAACGTGGTTCGGGGTTTCGATAAAGATCGCCTACTGTTCTGAGGCGGTACCCGAGTTCTGCGAACTTCGTGTCGGCAGGCGCATCGGCGTCATAGATATGCTCCTGCGGTCGTTTCACGACATGAGGGGGCGGATAATCTGTCGTGCCATTTGTGAATACAGTAGCGGCCCTGTGATTATTCACGACACTGGACGTCTGCAGCGAATCCAGCATTGCCTCGTCAAGCGGTAGCCGGTTGTGGGCGATGCCATTTTCGAACTCCAAACTGGAAATAATGTTCATGGTGGTTCCTCTCGTCGTTGGAAATCTTGCTGTGGTTGTGAACACTACACTCCCTACACACCTGACACGTTTTGACTGACTGGCGTCGGTCTCAAGGTCCTAATCGCTCGAGAAGTCCGGCAGTATTACGCACCGTAGTCCTTAGAGTCCGGTCTCCTTTTCGCTGCTTCTAGTCGCAAGTGCGCTGTCGTCGCGAAGTGCATTGAGAGGTATCTCTGATTCCATGCTCGGTGCGGCACCCAGCCCGCCCTGTAGTAGGCGATCGAGGTCTTCTCGAAAAACTAGAAGCCTTCCATTCGGCCCGGTTCCATTTACCTTCGTGGCGCGGAGCTTCTGTTCGGAAATCCACCTTCGAATCGTGTATTCTGAACGTCCCGCTTGTTCTGCCGCTTCACGGACCGACACGTAGGGTTTTTGCCGCCCTAGAACTATGTTTCTGACGTCGACGACGGCGGCCTGGAGAAGACCAAGCTGAAGCATTACCTCTCGCACCCACGCTGGGAGTGCATCTGAGGAATGGTTATCGACCAGTTGCTTTTGCATAACTCCCCCTCGCGCGTGGCGCAGCACTAAATGCACACGAAGACTCGTGAACAGCGACATGAATTGGGGGATCGGATTACGGTGGTAGAACTATGATGGGTTGATCGAAACGATCACACAGCAACTCCTAGGCTATTGAGCCTAAGGGTAAAATGGCCGAAGCCGTTCCCCTACATGTGCTGTGTGTCGAGCTGAGATTCGGATCGGCAAGATTTTCGGGCCAAGCTCCGTAGGGATGGAGGTGACCTTACAATCTCACAACAGCATAGTAGAGGGTCCAATCGGAACAGTCAAGGCTTGCAACTACACTGCCTTAGCACGTTGTTGCGAATTGAGAGAAGAGTTCCCAACGATCATCCGAAGCTCGCCGTCAGTTGAATGGGAAGGCGGAGTACCTCACCAACGGCTGACGTCAAAACTTGGTTGATCTTGGCCATCGTTGGGCCTACCACTTTCACTGGAACATGAAGCAATAATCCTTGTTCCGATGCCCAGGCGAGTTGAAATCCGTCGGTGGTCAACCTCCCGATGATGTTCATGGCGGCCTCGTCGAAAATGAGTCGCCATCCTTCAGCCCTTGAAGCGCACCAAGGGAGGTACGTGCGAACAAACCCGGTTGGTGAAATGACGGTATATGTGCAAAGGTCTTTGAAGCTCTGCAAGGAATCGGTCAAACGTAGTGCGCTATAACCCCAGTCTGGATTCTTTTCAAGAATCCCGCCCAGTGGGAAATCCGTTCCATACCCGAAGGAATTCTTACTTGTCGCGAAGGCTTCGGTGATTTTGGCCGCAGTGGCCTGGGGAAATAACCGTCGTAATGTCCCTGCATCACACTCGAATTTACGCTCGACACGTTCGAGCATTTGGTCAGCCAACCACTCGCCTAGTTCTGGAAAGTCATTGCAGAGTTTGCGTCGAATCTCTTCGTACTCACCAGGAGTCAGCGGAGTGTCGAACCCCGCGGTCACTTCCGCAAACTCCTTGAGGCCGTCCCAGGAGCCGCCGCTGGCGACATACTGGATCAAGGCTTCTGCCCAGTCCAAGCGGGCGAGCTCGGATATTGTCGCGGGAAGTTCTTCCCCGAGCAATTCGGCAACGTGGCGGACAGGGTCATCGCCGGGTCGAAGCAGCCCTACGATGCTGCTACTTTGGCCGTCGCTGGTAGCCGCCTCTGCGATCGACGTGGCAACAAGTGGTTGGAAAGAGATGTAAACAAAGGTGCTGCCCTCGCGCGGCTCCAAGTACTTCCCAACAGCGAGTCCAGGAAGGGTCTCCAAATTACATGCAGTAACCTGCAGCCTGGGCGAAACTGAGTACTCCGGCCTAAGCGTGTCGTTCTCGCATTCTTCCAGGTTACCCCAGAGGCGGCCCACGGCCATCATTGTGGCGAGACGACTGAGTCCCGGCACACCCAACGCCCACAATGGCCAACCATCGCTTTCGAGGCTAAGAGACTCCTTGGTTAACTCCCTGAACGAATACACTGGGGAACGATGAGCATCCCGTAGCTGCTTAAGTTGGCCATCGCACCAACTCGAGAGACTTGTGCCCATTTTCTGAATCTCAGCAGGCCGCTTACAACCTCGGCCAAGCACACCACCGAGCTTTGTGTCGAACTTTTTCAGTGCAGTGGAGAGAGTGGCAATCCGTGTCTGACACTTAACGATCAAGTCTTCTCGCGCGCCAGGTCTGAGACCGACACCACGGTCAGCATTGGCAGCTAGTGCGGCCATTCCTCGGACTCGAAGGCCATGCCCGAGTGGGCCGAACTGGCTGACCTTGTCAGACGAAATCGCGTTCCTTCTTGCGGCCTTGTGCATCTGCTCCCACAGCTGGGCACCGTGGGCTGCCAAAGTATCGCAAGGAATGCTCTGGTCCTGGATCGGTCCCGCGGCGAGTTGAACTGCACGTCGCGCCAGCCCAATATCTACCACCCGGTTATCGTTCAGGATTTTCCAGATCAGCGATGCGGAGCCTGTCTGGTTCGAAGCCAAGAGTTTTCCAACGGAAGCTCCCGCGTCTTCAACGACGAATCTCGCCGTATCAGGGAACGACGCAATCACACTGGACACGTTGACAAACGAGACATGCGATGCATCTCCCTCCTTTCTCTGGATGGCGACCGTATCATCGTTGACTTGTAGAGAGATGAACTCGCCTGGAGCGTGTGTGGCACTCTGGGTCTCCGTCTTATCCAAAGGTCACCTGCTTCCTCGATGTTCGAACACCTGAGCCGAATCTTGCCTTCACTCCTCGAACTCATTGTTTCTGGGGGTATTTACCAGAAGCAATACTTTACCTTGTCATCCGTTCGTCTTCTCCACGCCAAATTTTAGCGACTCGATCGCCGTTCTTCTGTGTTGGGGAAACAGATGGCGGTAGCGCTTTCGCATGGCCTCGGTGGTATGACCCATGAACTCATCGATGATCCGTTGGTCGATCCCCACAGCCGCAAGGTTGCTCGCGAAGCTGTGACGATACGTATGAAACGTTACCTTGAACCAATCCTTCCCATTGTCCAGACACCAGGGAGTCCCACGCATGGGGCTCCAGAAACAACGGTTCGCCCGATCGGGGCTAATCGGTTCCGTCGCATCTGGTTCTCCGATGACTAATCGGCCTCGGCTCTGTCGCGTTTGCCAGCTCGTGAGTTCCGCTCGCAAATCTGGATGGAGGTCAATCCGTCGAACGGTCTCGCTAATTCGACGGGATTGTTTTCGGCTTCGAGCGTAGACGAACCCGTCAACCAAGTCGATGTCCTCCCACCTTAATCGCAGCACCTCGCCGCGTCGCATTCCGGTATATGCGGGGATTGCGTGCAACAGGTACGAATAGTCGACTTTAGCATTGGTCCTGACGACGCAAAGCAGTTGAGCAATTTCTGAGGGGCTGATGTAAAGACATTCCCAGAGTCCCATTTCTTCGGCCTCCGTAAGTCCGCCACGCGATAGTAGACGTTCAATTTCCTGGATGGTTCGAAAGGGAGGACGTTCGGTGCCACCTTTGATTCTGGTTAACAATGCTGCTGGAGAGCTTTCGACGTGACCTTGGCGAGCAGCCCATCTGTAAAGTTGCATGAGCGTAATCCGCTCCCGTTCGGCCGTGTTGGGGTGTCGAGTTTCGAGTCGGGAAAGCAAGTATCGATCGAGGTCCCGAAAACAGACGCGGTCACAGGGCTGATCGGCCTTCTGACCGATGAATTTCAAGAGGTGCCTGATGTGAAGAGCTTGACTCGAATGATAGGACGGTGCCTGGAGTTGCTTTTGCGAGTTGAGATAATCGACCGTCAATTGGGCCGTGCTAGGCTTGGGGACGGCCTTGATACGCGGTTCCTCAGGTTCTGTAAGAGTTCCGCCGCTCAGAATGAAGTCGCCGGCTTCGACTCCAGGTGGAACAACCACCTGTCCCGTAAGGAGGCGGTGAATTGCCACTTCTACGATGTGGAGAGCCGCCTTGGCGGCTGCGATGTCCCGGGTTTTCAGAGACTTCTTGAATTCGCTACCCTGGTAGCGAAAGCGGATATTGTAGACTTCGCCCTTGATTCCAATGCTGGCCATGTACGCACCTGGGGTTCGAACTTTGAGTTCGACACACGGTGCATCACCATTGCCCTATGTGGCACTATTGTGGCACCGGCGGCGAAATTCGCCGATGCCTGACAAGGCAAAAATGTCGTAAGTACTTACCTATAAAGAACGAGGACGACGGGGCTCGAACCCGCAACCACCGGATCGACAGTCCGGTACTCTAACCAATTGAGCTACGTCCCCAGGAACTAATCATATAGGCCTTCATCGCTCGCACAGCAAGTGCCGAGGGAGTGTTTTTTCATCGGAAGTGAG
>SIAJ01000109.1 GCA_009691845.1 Gemmataceae bacterium | reverse complement strand
GTTCTCGCGCCGGGCTAAACTAACTCCATCCACATTTCGCCGGAGGCACGATCATGTCACGCTTGCTTTCTCATCTCGCCGTTGCCGAGTACCACGAACGGGGTTTTCATTTGGCTCGCGGCCTGTTCGATCGCGATGAGATCGAACTGCTGCATCTCGCGGCCAAGGAAGATCACGAACTCGATAAGCGATCCTTTGGCCGGGCCGACGGCGAAGGCGGGACCGTTCGATTATCGCTTTGGAATCAACCGGGCGATGGCATCTACGGCATGTTTGCCCGCTGCGAACGCATGGTGCGATCTTGCGAGCAGTTGCTGGGAGGCGAGGTGTACCACTACCACTCGAAGATGATCATGAAAGACCCACGCGTCGGCGGGGCGTGGACGTGGCATCAGGACTATGGCTACTGGTATCAGAACGGCGTGATCGAACCACTTCTCACCAGTGTGTCGATCGCAGTCGATCAGGCCACGAAGGCGAATGGGTGTTTACAGGTCATCGAGGGCTCGCATCGCTGTGGGCGGATCGATCACGTTCTCACGGGCGATCAGGCCGGCGCGGATCGGGAACGGGTCGATGAAGTGCTGAAGCGGATGCCACTCGTGTATGTGGAAATGGAGCCGGGCGATGCCCTGTTCTTCCACAGCAACTTGCTGCATCGGTCCGATCAGAACAAATCAGAATCTCCGCGCTGGTCCATGATCTGCTGCTACAACGCGGCCCGCAACGACCCCTACAAGGACTCGCATCATCCGCGCTACACGCCGCTCTCGGTGGTTGCCGATTCAGCGATCCGCGAGGTCGGCGTCAAACGGTTCGCGGACGACCAGTCGGACGTGGCCTGGCTGGAGAACTCCAAGGATCGTAGTGCCAAGCTGCTGGAACGAAAGCCGCAGGCTGGGTGAGGAAGAATCGGAATTGCCGAAACGGAAAGTTTTGTGTTGCGTCGAGGCAGAGGAGTCGGGTATCCTCTATCCCACACACATTCTTGAGTTTCCCATGTTGCGAAGCTGGCTATCGCTGTTTGCATTGATTGCTGCCGCCGGGTGCTCCCCCAAGGGTGCCACGGTGACGGAAGCCCCACTCCCAAAATACGACGCGGACGAAATTGCGAAAGCAGCCTTGAGCGAATTCGATCGTAATCAGAACGGTTCGATCGAGGGCACGGAGTTAAGCGCCTGTCCCGCGTTGAAGGGCGCTTTGGCAGAGTTCGATACGAATGGCAACAAACAACTGACGGCCGAGGAATTTCGGACACGAGTCGAGGCCTACGCTTCCGGTTCGACTGGAACGGTCCATGTCTCGTGTGAAGTCCGTCTGGATCGTCAGCCGCTCGACGGCGCGACCATCACGTTTACGCCCGAAAAATGCATGGGGAGTTCGTTGAAAACGGGAGTCGGCAAAACTGATGCGGACGGGCGTTGTGCGGAGTACCTCCTGGACGGAAAAACGTACCGTGGGCTGGCTCCAGGCCTCTATCGCATTCAAATTACAAAGGACGGTGTCTCAATCCCCGCGAAGTTCAATACGCAGACAACGCTGGGCAAGGAGATCTTTCACAACCCCCGTGCGGGCATGGTATTCGTTGCGCTCGATGTTTCCTCGCGATAACGAAATGGGTCATTCTTCTCTCTCTTTCGAGTGAGGTTCCAGTCATGAACCGTTCTCCAGACCAGCGAACTCATCCTCCGGGGTTCACGCTGATCGAATTGTTGGTGGTGATCGCCATCATCGCCATCCTGATCGGACTACTTTTGCCCGCGGTCCAGAAGGTCCGCGAGGCAGCCAACCGCATGAAATGCACGAACAATCTGAAACAACTCGGACTCGGCATGCATAACTGTCACGACACGCACGGGGCATTCCCCTCGAGTGGCTGGGGATGGATGTGGGTGGGCGATCCAGACCGAGGCCTGGGCAAGCAGCAACCCGGCGGATGGACGTTCAACGTCCTTCCTTTCATCGAACAGGATAACTTTTACGTGCAAGGGGCCGGCCAGAGCCTGGCAGCCAAAAATGCCGTGAATTTTCAGAAGGTCCAGCAGCCGATCAGCACGTTCTACTGTCCCAGCCGGCGTCAGATTCGGGCTTACCCGAACACGAACAACTACGGCTACTACAACGTGACAAGCATCGCTCCGAACTTCTCCAAGACCGACTATGCCGCGTGCGGCGGGTCGAATATCAATTCAGTCGAAGTGTTCGGTGGGCCGACCAGTTATGCGGATGGTGATAACGATGCGTGGTGGTCTTCGGCCGGTGCGGCGGCTCAGGATGCCAATCGGTTTAACGGCATCACACACGTTCGCAGTGCGACTCGCATCACGGACATTAGCAAAGGTGCGACCAATCAGATTTTGATTGGCGAGAAGTTCATTTTGTCCGACCGCTATTACAACTCTTCAGACGGTGGCGACAACGAGTGCGCCTGGACTGGCATGAATAACGATGTCATCCGCAGCACCTATCACGAGCCGGCACGCGATACCAAGTCGAACCAGGCACCCGTGAATTCGACCTTCCGTTTCGGCAGCGCTCACGAGGCTGGTTTCCTTGCTTGTCTCGGCGATGCATCGGTACGCGTGATTCGTTTCTCAATCTCCGTCAGTACATTCCAGCCCATGGGCGATATCCGGAGTAGCAGCATCACGAACTTTGATTGATCGACCGGGCATCCCACGAGGTCTGATCGTTCTCGATCTGCCATCTGGGAACTCCTCGCGAGAAGGGTTTTGGTGAAGTGATTCGGCTCAAAGTGTGATCGAGGCCAGGAAAGCAGAGAGCCGGACCTTGCGGTCCGGCTCTTTCGATTTCAATCTGGCTCGTCGGCTTACTGACGGCTGACCACTGTCACCTTGCGGTCCTCATCGCTGCGAACCATCAGAGTGCTATGGAAAGCAGGCTTGCCGTCGGTGCCTGTCATCATCAGCGTCCATTCACCAACGGGAAGATCGACGGCAAAGCGACCGGAAAGATCGGCCTTCGCGGTCACTTCGATATCCCGGTCGTTCACAAAGCGAAGAGTCGTGTTCGCTCGTGGGGTAATGCGGTCGTTACGCAGGACCAGGCCCTGAAGCCGGCCGGCCTCGTTGGAGCGGCTCGCAACTCGGTCGCCTCGCAGCGGAGTCGCAGGAACCGGAGAAGAACGACGCGGGTTCGATTCCGGAATGCCTGGGCTCTTGATGCGAGGTGGCTCGGAGGATTCGTTGATGCCTGCACCTGCACTGGCCTGCGGAATCCGCGTCGGCGATTCCTGAACTCCGGCCGCTGGAGGCCCACACGATGGTTGCGGGCAGGCCGTTGGGCACGCGTAGGCAACGACTGGTTCGAGGTAGTACGACTTTCGCATTTGGGTCACGGGGACCATGCGGCAACGTTGCACGTAGCTTTGGGCCGCGTTGCACTGTTGACGTAGCGAATACGAGGTGTACGGCGTCGCAACGGATTGGCTGCAGCCCGTGCTTGGATCGTAGTAGCTGGTGTAGCGATAGCCGGTCGTGCCCTGCCAGTAGTACGAAGTGCGGTAAGTGGTGATGGGCTCGTAGTACGATTCGGTTTTGTACGTGGTCACGGGCTGATAGTAACAGCGCTGAACGTACGAGACCGACGGGCAGCAAGCCGGCGCAGGTGCCGGTGCAAAAAAGCTCGACCGGCTCGACCGGCCATTGCAAGTGGCCTGGAACACATTGTTCCAGGCGGCGGAAGCGTCTTCAGCCCCAACGGCCAACCAGCCGAGGGCGAGCGCGACCGCCGTGCGTGTGGTCATTCTCATAAGTGCGTTCTCCTCATGGTCGTGTCGCCGTCCTCCAAGGGGGTAGGACCGGCACATTTAGCGTAAAGCGGGAAACCGGCATGTTGAATCCAATTTGGCCGCAAGCGTGACCCGTTTTTTGGGATGTGCCCGAATAAGCGTTAAAGACAGCGCATCCTGCCAACCAACCCCGGCTTATCAGCCGTTTCGAGCAACCAACCGAGCACTCGCTTGACTCTCTTGGATAGTCGCGTTGGATTGTACGTATCGGCCGCCTTTCGCAGTGACTCGCCGAACGTTGGATACGGGTGAACAGTATCGGCAATGCCTCGCAGCCCCGTTGCATTCGTCATGGCCAACGCAATCGTCGCAATCAACTCGCCGGCACGAAGCCCGACTACCGTGGCACCGACCATGCGATACGAGTTGAAACAATTGAACGGAGTCGGCGATCAGAGCATGTTCGGCGAACAAGATTCCTGATGATTTGGAGCGGGCCATGTGCTTGAAACCTTGAAGGCTGGCTGCTTCAAAAGGTACATGGTGCAAGCCGTCAGGTTTTCGACAGCGAAAAAAGGCAGGTCTCGAGTTTGGTCAATGTCCAGGATTGATTCGGGGAAAGAGGCTGAGACGTGAAACGATGTACGTAAAAAAACCTCGACCAGGCTTGCGCCTGGCCGAGGCCATATCTTGGCAAACTGCGTGTTACGAGTATTCGAGAATGAGTCACATGTAGGTCATTGGTCCCTGGGACGACTCGTGAGAATCGCACTGACCAATGCCTTGGATACAAATCCTTAGAAAGGAGGTGATCCAACCGCAGGTTCCCCTACGGTTACCTTGTTACGACTTAGTCCCAATCAAGAAGTCCGTCTTCGGCGCTGTGAAGCGACTTCGGACGTCCCTCTCTTTCGTGGCTTGACGGGCGGTGTGTACAAGGCTCAGGAACACATTCACCGCAGTGTTGCTGACCTGCGATTACTAGCGATTCCAACTTCACGTGGGCGAGTTGCAGCCCACGATCTGAACTGGGGAGTGTTTTTTGGGATTTGCTCCGGCTCGCGCCTTGGCTTCCCTTTGTTCACTCCATTGTAGCACGTGTGCAGCCCTAGGCGTAAAGGCCATGAGGACTTGACGTCATCCCCGCCTTCCTCCGGTTTGACACCGGCAGTCCCTTTAGAGTCCTCGGCATGACCCGTAGTAACTAAAGGTAAGGGTTTCGCTCGTTAAGGGACTTAACCCGACATCTCACGACACGAGCTGACGACAGCCATGCAGCACCTGTATTGGGTCCTCCTATTGCTAGGAATCACTATCCGTTTCCGGTAGTTACCGCCCAACGCTATCGCACATGTCAAGCCTAGGATAAGGTTCTTCGCGTAGCCTCGAATTAAGCCACATGCTCCACCGCTTGTGTGAGCCCCCGTCAATTCCTTTGAGTTTCAGCCTTGCGACCATACTCCCCAGGCGGGGTACTTATCACTTTTGCTTCGCCAGTAAAGTCATGTGAACCCTACTAGCTAGTACCCATCGTTTAGGGCCAGGACTACCGGGGTATCTAATCCCGTTCGCTCCCCTGGCTTTCGCGCCTCAGCGTCAGATGTGGTCCAGTATGCCGCCTTCGCCACCGGAGTTCCTATCGATATCAACGCATTTCACCGCTCCACCGATAGTTCCGCATACCCCTACCACCCTCGAGACACCCAGTATCCATGGCAGTTCTCCGGTTGAGCCGGAGGATTTCACCACAGACTTGAATATCCGCCTACGCGCCCTTTAAGCCCAGTGATTCCGAACAACGTTCGCTCGGTTCGTCTTACCGCGGCTGCTGGCACGAACTTAGCCCGAGCTTACTGAAGTTTGATCAAGTTTCCCTTTCTCACTTCTTTTGAGCTTTACAACCCGAAGGCCTTCATCGCTCACGCGGCATCGCTCGTTCAGGGTTTCCCCCATTGACGAAGATCCTCGACTGCAGCCACCCGTAGGTGTCTGGCCAGTGTCTCAGTGCCAGTGGCGCGGGTCGTGCTCTCACACCCGCTAGCCGTCTACGCCTTGGTGGGCCGTTACCCCACCAACTAGCTGATAGCTCATGGACCCCTCCCGAGGCGAAATTCATTTCCCGACATTGTGATGCCACATCGTCGAATCTCTGGGTATTACCCGGCCGTTAGACCGGCTATGCCCATCCCCAGGGTAGGTTATCCATGTATTACTGCCCCTTTCGCCATTTCCCCTGTATTGCTACAGGATTCATTCGACTTGCATGCCTAATCCATGCCGCCAACGTTCGTTCTGAGCCAGGATCAAACCCTTCACAGTGTGTTTTATAGAAACGACTTACGTCGATTCGTAGACATATTGAAAAAGCTTTGAAAATCGCCAGCTTCTTTATCAACTCATTAAAATTGAAGAATGATAAACAAGTTTACCATTCTTCGGATGAGTTAATGCCAAAACTGGCATAACTCATCCCCGAAAGGCTCGTAACACGCAATTTGTCAAAGATCCCGATAACGAAGACAACCACCCCATCGAAGCCAAAAGCCTCGTAGTGATGGCCGACTTGTTCTGCTTGTCGCCGCTTTTTCAAGCGACATTGAAGATGATAGCCAGAT
Source organism: Gemmataceae bacterium (assembly GCA_009691845.1). GTDB lineage: Bacteria > Planctomycetota > Planctomycetia > Gemmatales > Gemmataceae > SIAJ01. The sequence continues at coordinate 7,529 of SIAJ01000109.1, read as the reverse complement.
GGACAAGGGTGTCAAGTTTTGGGTTGGGAAAAGTGGGAAATAGTTCCCATACCCCGCCGTTCTCCCACGGTTTGGGGCCAAAATGGAGTCCGGTGCTCGCGGCAATCCGATTGCTTCGCTAGGCGGAAGTCCTTGTTTGATCCTGGTAAACGACGCACTTCCGTGTACAACACGATCATTGTCGGATTGTCGGGGTGAGTCAAGCGCGAAATCCATTCAACCTCGGATTTTTCTTCCCATGGCCCTTCCAAAAGTCCTTATCCTGCGTGCACCTGGGACGAATTGCGACGAGGAAGCTCAGTATGCTTTCGAACTCGCCGGTACCACGGCCGACCGCGTACACATCAATCGGTTGCGGGAAAACCCGGCCACTTTGCACCATTATCAAATCCTCATGGTGCCCGGCGGATTTAGCTACGGGGACGATGTGGCGGCGGGCAAGATTCTCGCTAACCAGCTGACTGCCTTCCTGGGCGACGAACTCCGCAAGTTCCGCGATGCCGAGAAACTGATTCTCGGCGTCTGTAATGGCTTCCAGGCGATTCTTAAAGCCGGGCTTCTGCTTCCACCGGACGACGAAGGGCCACTCGCGACGCTCACGCACAACACTCACGGTTACCAGGATCGCTGGTTGCACGTGGAGGTCGCCTCGCAGAAAAGCCCATTTCTCAAGGGGATTCGCTCCATGCAAATCCCGATGGCCCATGGCGAAGGGAACTTCGTCTGCCGAAAAGAGTGGATCCTGAAAGGCCTTGAGCAATCGGGCCAAGTGGCCCTGCGATATGCGAACTCTGGTGGCGGTCCGGCCAACGGCTATCCCGATAATCCGAACGGCTCGCAAGGGGACATCGCGGGCGTCACTGACATGACGGGCCGCGTTCTCGGCCTGATGCCACACCCTGAACGCCACATTCTGCCAACACAACACCCACGCTGGACCCGTGAAGGCCTGAAACACGAAGGCGATGGGCTGCAATTATTTCGCAATGCGATTGCGTTCTTTGCTTGATTGTCGGGCTAACTACCGCCAGCTTTCGTCGGCACCTTCTTCTCCTCAACGGGCAACGCCGTAATCGTGGCCACCTCGACCGCCAGTTTCCGAACGTTGAACCCGCTCTTCGCGAATTCTTGCCGCAAATTGGTCAAGGTGTTCGGTCCATACGCCCGCACGGGTTGTTGGATGAGATGGTGAAACATCTGCTCGGCGAATGCGGCGTGAACCTCCTCGCTCTTGGCGAGGAATCCGGCCAATTCCCGAGCGCCGGCGAACTTCACCGTGTCGCCTTTTCGCGTTTCGTATGTCCCGGTTGCATCGATCGGCTTGCCGTTGTCCTTGTCCCGATAACGGCCGACAGCATCATAGCGCTCCAGCGCGAATCCAAGCGGGTTGATGACGTTGTGGCAGGTTTGACACGCGGCCGGCTTGGTTTGCAGGAGCACGCGTTCGCGTGTGGTGAGATTGGGATGCAAAGCCTCGGCCAACGGCGTGAACGCATCCGGCGGCGGCTTCAGGCCGATGCCAAGAACACCACGGGCCAGGAACACGCCACGATGAATCGGCGAGGTCGAGCCAGTATAGGCGAATGCGGTTAGCAGATATGGATGCGTGAGGATCCCCGCTCGTTCGCCACCTTCGAGTTTCACTTGCTTGAAATCCGCGTCGGCGGGCAGCGTGTGCCCGTAGAACTTGGCCAGCTTGCCGTTCAAAAACAGTTGCTCGTCCAGCAACAAGCGGCGAAAATCCGAAGCCTGGCTCCAGATCACGTCATCGAGAAACAGGTCGAGGGATGTTTGCAAATCGCCGATGATCGTGGGCTCGAAATCCGGAAATCGCTTTGGGTCCTTGGCCACGTCGCGGGCATGATCCACCTTGAGCCAGGCATGCAAAAATTCGCGGAGCTTGACCTTCGCGCGCGGATCGTTCAGCATCCGCTCGGCTTGCCTGGCGACCTCCTCGCGGGTCGTGAGTTTCCCGGCCCCGGCCGCTCGCAGGAGTTCGTCGTCCGGCAGCGAATCCCAGAGTGCGAACGAAAGGCGGCTTGCCACGGCATAACCGCTGTTCCCCGACTCGCGGTACAGGAATCGTGGCGACTTCAACGTGAGCAGGACGACACGCTTCACGGCGAGATCGAGGTCCATGGTCAACTCGAACTGGCGATCTACGTACATCTGCTTTTCCTCGGCCGTCAGCGGACGGCGAAAGGCTCGCTCGACGAAGCGTCGTGAAAACTCCTTGAGCTTGGCAGCACGGTCCGCGTTGGCCTCTTTCGTGCCCGCGAATTCGTTCAGGTTGCTGGCAATGAAATTGGCTGCGTCGATGGCGGCATCGGTCGTCGCCTGGTCCCAGGCTTTCGAGATCGTCGTGCCGCGTTCCCAGCCGAGACTGCGATCGTCTGGCGGAAAGGCCGACGCGGGCACGTAGGACTCGGTTACCTTCGCGGTCGAGAGATTCCGAGCTGGAATCACTTCCGGCACGCGATGTGGCAACTTCCACAGCAGGGCTACGCTGGCCTTCTTCGCGGCGAGTTCCTTGGCTTTTTTCGGCTCGTTCACTCCTTGCTGACTCTTCGTGAACTCGAGCCGAATCGGATAGGAGCGACCCGCGATGAGATAGAGCGAGCCACGAAACTCGATGTCCGTGCCCGATTTGACCCACGCATCAATCAGGGCAATTTTGTTTTGATTCACCCACAGTCGCATCGAGAACTCGGTTCGCACGATGAACTCGTATTCCCCGGTTTCCGGAGCGAGGACGGAGCCTTCCCATTTGATCGAGTACTCGTGCGGCTCGAACTTTCCTTCCATCGGCGTGCCACTGCCGAAATCGAATTTCACTTCCGAATCGGTGCGATCAATGATGCGTTTGTTCTGCTGGAACCCACGGGCCGCAAAGTATTCGCCACGCAAGCCGGGTTTCGGATCGGACTTGGGTGGAAAGCGAAACGAGCCAACCAGATCGGCCACGGCATTGCGATACTGCTTGACCGTCAGGCGCGCGAGTTCAACGCGTGGCGGCTTGTTGCGATCGCGGGCGGCCACCGAGTAGAACGCTTCGTGGACATACGCCGCGACTTTCGCGGCCTCTGGCCCCACGCAGGTGCCGGGATTGTCCTCCGGCATCGTCTTGGTAATGAGTTGGGCCAGTTGCGGAACCGTCTTGTCCCCGACGAGCGGCCGCTTGTACTTGGGTGTGCCTTGCCCCTCGTCGCCGTGGCACGAAGCACATTTCTTGAGGTAGATCTGCGTTCCGCCAGGATCGGCCGCGAGGGTTGGCCATGCAGCAATGGCAAAAAGTAGCAAGCAACGAGAAACCATGGTGATACGGGCCAGGTCAGGGAAATCGGTCAAGGAGGGTTTATCCAAGCTATTCTATCTCACACCAATCTACTTGCGCGGCGCGTGCCTCAAGGCCGCCGAGTTGATGCAATATCGCGAACCAGTCGGTGCGGGGCCGTCGTCGAAGACGTGTCCCAAATGTGCGTCACATCGGCTGCAAATCACTTCCGTCGCAGTTCCGAGACTGCGTCTCTCGGCTCGGGTCGTGATCATCTCGATATCAATCGGCTGAAAGAAACTTGGCCAACCCGTGCCGGAATCGAACTTCGCGTTACTCTCGAACAACGGCTGGCCGCAACAAACGCAAGCATAAACACCAACATCGCGCGTGTTCCAGTGTTGACCAGTGAAACAGGATTCGGTTCCTTGTTGCCGGGTGACCTTGAATTGCTCCGCCGTCAGCAGTTTTTTCCATTCACGGTCCGACTTGACGACCTTGTCGCCAATCGGCCTGCCTTCGCGAATGATGGTGGGCTCGTCCGGTGAACGAGCGAACAACCAGCCCACAAGCACCGCCGCTCCGATTGTGAACGCGATTGGGTAGGTTTTCTTCACGACCCCATTCTATTCCGCGTCCTACGAGATCGGGCATTTTCGGAGCCGCGACCGTAAGGGAGCGGTCCATTCGTGGCTGCTCCTCTTACGATCACGACTCCGCTGTTCCTAGTTGCCGCTGCCGCAACAGGCACCGCAGTCGTCACCACAGCAAGAGGCACAGTCAAACGCACACGTGGGGCAAGCCGTGCATTCCGATTGGGCAGCGAAAGGTGCCGCACAGCAGACCGAACAATCGATGGCACACGCTGGACAGTTGTCGCATCCGTTCGCACAACCTGCGCAAGGCGAAGCACAGCAAGCCAGATACGCGGCTACTGGCTGAGCCTTGGAGGAACTCGCAGCCAGGCCAGCCATCAGGCCGAACAGGGCGAGAAAGAGAAACGCAATCGCTTTCGTGGCGGACATGGAATATTCTCCGTTGTTGGAATGAGAGATCACGCCCGACGCGACACGCGTCGAACGCAGAAAACTACCGGCATACGAAATCGCCAGTTAACAACGAAGATGGTGACAGAGATCGAGCAGAAATGCCTGAGTACCCACTCCCGCGGGGTGTTCTCGCAAGTGGGAGGCGGCAGCGAATGCCGAAAGCGGATCTGGCGTAGCAAAGATAATGCCCAGGACGAGAACGTCCGGAATCATCGGGACCGGCAAGACCTCGGCCACGTAAGTCCGCAATACCTTGCTGTCGCAGCAAGGACAGCTTGGGTGGGACGGTTCAATTGGTACGGAGGCCGGCTTGGATTCGGGCGGTGCTTCTGAGGGACAAAATGGGCAAGCAGGAGGAGGCAATTCTTGCTGAGCGAGGAGATCGGGGGAGGGCGTGAGAGTGAAAGCGAGCAAGCGAGCAGCCGCACAATAACATAAGGTCGGCCCCAGAAGGGTCGAGACCATCAGTACCGCAAATAGCGCGGATCGTCGCATTCGTGCTCCACACCCACCTATCGGCATCATAGCACGCGAATCAAGCTGGCTTACAGGGCAGATCCGGCAAGCGTGCTCCGCCAACCAAGTCTCGCGATGATTTCCCCTTTAGAAACAGGCGAGCCGACGACCCGAGCAGTTGCACGTTCGCATCCTCGATTCGAAGGATGCCCCCCTCCCACAAACCCAGCACAGGCGTCTCGTTTTCCTCGTGAAACTCACGAATGCGGTCGTCGCGGGTTTCGCCGAAATGCTCCACGAACTGCTCGCCGTGTTTGACGAAATTGGTCCCCGTGTAATAGTGAGCGTTGATCTGGAACGGAACGAGTCCGAGAGCATCAAGGCTCGGTGGCTGAACGATCGGCATGTCGTTCGTGGTGCGAATCGTCGGGCAGGCCACGTTGGTTCCCGCGCTGATGCCGAGATAGGGCATTCCACCTCGGACACGTTCGCGAATTGGATCGAGCAAGTTCAGGCGGTAAAGGGAATTGAGCAACCGGAACGTGTTCCCGCCACCGACAAAGATTGCTTCGGCTTTCCGCACCGCTTCAACCGGGTCCCAAAGTGTGTGAATTCCAACCAACTCGTACCCGGAGTGTAGGCCGCGTTCGATCATCATGCGAACGTAGCCATCGTGGTCGGCGAGGGCATACGGCACGAACAACACGCTTCGTGCGGGACCGAGCCAATCGCGCATCTGCTCGACCCAGAGAGCAATCCGCTCCGGCGTGCGAAAGCCGCCGCTGCCGAGAAGCAACCTCACGCCAGCACCTCGCGGATCGGTTCGCCACCGTGCGAGATCGGCATCGGCCGGCCTGCTTTATCGACAATGAGCGTTTCCGGATCGATACCCAGGCAGTGGTAGATGGTCGAGCAAATGTCGGCGGGACGGACAGGCCGATCCTTCACGAACGCGGCCTGGGAATCGCTTGCACCGCAGATCGTACCGCCCTTGATGCCGGCACCCGCAAAAACGGCCGAGTAGCAATACGTCCAGTGGTCGCGGCCGGCCGAGCCGTTCACTTTCGGCGTCCGGCCAAAATCGCTCATCATGACCACGAGTGTTTCGTCAAGCAAACCTCGGTCGTCCAGGTCGTCCATGAGTGCGTCGAACGTTTGATCGAGGTTCGGCAGGTTCACCTGCTTGAGTTGGATGAAGTTATTGCTGTGTGTGTCCCAGTACGGATCGAGCCCGGTTGGCACGCGAGTTTGGTAGCCATCCCAGTAGACGTCCACAAAGCGAACGCCTGCTTCAACCAGTCGCCGGCCGATGAGCGCACTGTTGCCAAACAGGTGCCGACCATATTTGTCGCGAACTCGTGGATCTTCGGTTTCGATATCGAATGCGGATTTCAGCTTGGACTTCGTCAGCAGGCTGAACGCCTGTTGGCGAATGCGGCTGAAGGAATCGACCGTGCCACCTTCGACCCGTCGCTGCTCGTCGTCCAGTTGCGAGAGTAAATCCTTGCGTGTATCGAGGCGATTGAGCGTCATCTCTTGGCTGAGTGTCGCATCCGCAAGCGTGGGCGTGCCGAGCCACATTGGCCGACGGCCAGTCGGAGGTTTCGGGTCGATGCTTGGCTTGCATTCACTCGTCAGCGGATCGAATCGCTTACCGAGAAACCCGCCGAACGGGCCGGGCCTTTTAATGGCAAAGCCCCAACCGAGATACGAGGGGAGGGCCGCGTAGTACGGCATGTCCGTCCCCGGCGGCTTGAGGTATTCGCAGACGGAACCCATCGCTGGCGGGTAGGAATCTTTCGGAATCGGATCGTTAATATCGACCGTCTGCTCGCTGCCCGTGAATCCGGGGAGCGTATTGTGGCAGCCAGCCTTGTGCGTGACCGAACGAACGATGGCACACCGGTGCATCCAGCGCGACATTTTTGGCAGGAGTTCGCAGATCTGGATGCCCGTGACATTCGTGGCAATCGGCTTGAATTCGCCGCGAATTTCGGTCGGTGCATTTGGTTTCAGGTCGAACATATCCTGAGTCGGCGCGCCACCGTGTAGGTAGACCATGAGGACGTTCTTGGCCTTACCCGCCGGCGCCGTAGCCGGCTTGCGTTCTTCGCTTGCCAGGAGAGTCGAGAGATTGAATCCGCCGCCGAGGGATGCAAGAGCACCTACAGTCATCGCCTGACGACGCGTGACGCCATCGCAGAATCGTCGGGGATTACCGAGTACGTTTAACATGGATTCCCTCTCCAGCAAGATGGAAAGATTGTAACCGATCGCGAAAAGACAAGCGAGTAGTTCGCACGCCTTTTGAAATCGACGAGGGGAAGACCGTCTTCGAACGCGATCGGCCGGGCGGGGCCGAGTGCAGGTTCGCCGGGTACTGGCCGGCCGACTTGTGCGATGACCACTCGATTCCGTTCGTGCTCGACCATGCGCTGTACATCAGGATGATCCACAGCGGCAAAGCCCGGACCGACAAACAGGCTTCTCAGTTCTGCTTCCGGAGAATAAACGTCGTCGGGGTATTGGCGAAGGGCCGCGTGATTTCCATGGAGCCATCGAGGCGAGCAAGCCTTACGCGTGCCGATCGTGAATCGCAAGGTGTGGGGCGGCAACCGAACCAAGGTCGGCGCGGAAGCCCAGGAGGTGACCTCGTCGGTGTTGGCGACCGGCCACAAACGCAAGTGCAACCCATTCACTTTCGTGAGTCAGGCGCTCCGAGGCATGCTGGGATCACTGTTCGGCTCTTC
>SIAJ01000029.1 GCA_009691845.1 Gemmataceae bacterium | reverse complement strand
CCTAGCATGATTGATAGGCGGGTCGAATCGATCCGGACCGAAACTCCAACCCTAGAGGGCTCCTCCATGTCGCATTATTTAGAAGACGGGTACCACGGCGACGCGGCAGCTTATGCTCCCGAGAACGCTCGCCTGGCGTTCATCCGCCGTACGTACCTGCACTTGGCGGTCTCCGTGGCCGCACTAGTCGGCGTTGAGGCACTTCTGCTTCAGGCCGTCAATACGCAGGGTGGCCAGGAAGTGCTGGCACAATGGTTTAGGAGCCCGATTTCACTCCTGGTGATCTTGGGGCTATTTATCGCCGGAGGATTTTTGGCGCGATATTTGGCTCGTGCGAACATGCCGCCGGCCGTGAAGTATCTTGGCCTAGCGATGTACATTGCAATCGAAGCGGTTTTTCTTCTGCCGATCCTTTTTTATGCAACCCAAAATCCAAGGTTCGGCGGGATGCAGATTATCAACGAGGCGGCGCTTCTCACGATGGTCACATTCGGTGGATTAACTCTGACAGTATTTATCACGAAAATGGATTTCTCGGGAATCGGGCCGTATCTGTTCGCGGCCGGCTGGGTGTTGTTTGCGGTCATGTTGGCTGGCATCATATTCGGCTTCGGTCTTGGTCTTTGGATTAGCTTCGCTTGTATCGCATTGGCCGCCGGGTACATCCTCTACGATACGTCGAACATTCTGCATCACTACCGAACTGACGAGCACGTTGGGGCGTCCTTGGAATTGCTCGCGGACGTTGTGTTGCTCTTCTACCACATCCTGCGCGTCCTGATGTACACTAGAAATAATTGATTCAAAACGGCTTGAATTGCAGAAGTCGGGCGGCCAAACCGGCCGCCCGCTTCATTGATCAAAGTCTGACCTTTGCTCCAAAATCCTTTTTCTCATTCGAGATGAAGTACGTTTCGCATGCGGCGTCGATCAAGTCCGGGCTAAAATTGATGCGCTCCATGTTGTATTTGGCGATTGCGGTCATCTGATCGAGCAAGTCGCGGGGCTGGCACATTCGGAAAGGGCGATTGAAAGGCCGATACCACTTCTCAATCAAGTAATCGATGCCATTGGTATCGAAGTCAACACGTCTCGCCTTGCAGACCAGTTCCCAAATCTTGCGAAACTGCGTCTCGTCCGGGTCGCGAATTTCGATTTTGAATTTGATTCGCCGTAGAAACGCCTCGTCCGCGAGTTGCGTAGGATCGAGATTGGTCGAAAAAATTAGCAACTGATCGAACGGCACCTCGATCTTGGTGCCGGCAATCGTGGTCAAGTAGTCGTAGCGTTTTTCCAGCGGCACGATCCAGCGATTGAGCAGATCCATCGGCCGCATTTGCTGGCGGCCAAAGTCGTCGATCATGAAGATGCCGCCATTGGCTTTCATCTGCATCGGGGCTTCGTAATACCTGCCAATCTCGTTGTATTTCAAGTCCAGCATCGGCAGCATCAGCTCACCGCCGACGACGATCGTAGGACGCTTCACCTTCACGAAACGAGTGTCGAAAGCGGACGGCCGAAAAAAGAGCCCTTCCACGCCAGCCGCATTCTGCTCGTCCTCGATCGCTTGATGGAGGATAGGATCGTAGAGCTTGATGATCTGGCCGTTGGCCTCGATCGCGTGTGGAACGTAAATGGTATCGCCCATCAAACGCGTGATTCGCTCGGCCACGCTCGTCTTGCCGTTGCCGGGAAAGCCGAAGAAAAAGATCGAGGCCCCGGAGTTCATCGCTGGGCCGATTTCGTTGAAGACGGCATCGGTAATGACGAGGTCCTCGAAGGCCCGCTGGATGCTCATTCGCGTGACGACCAGTTTCTTGATGCTCTGGGCCATCACGGCTTCCACGTAGTCCGCGAATGGCACGGGTGCCGGGCCCGCATAGGCGCTCTTGGCCAGGGCATCCTGAACGGCGGCCGTCCCTTTGGGCGGCTTGATCTCATACACGAAGGATGCGTCCCCGCTCGATCCACGTTGCCCGATAATGTCCACCAGCGTTTGTTTGCGCATGTGCTGGAGGACCATCGAGATCGTCCCGAATGGCACGCGCAGGTCCTGAGCGAGTTCGCCGCCCGTCAACTGGCCCCGGTTATAGATCGTTCGCAGAATCAGATCGGAAATGAACGGAAGCGGGAGTCCGAGATCCTCCCACTTCGAACGCGGGCGCGGCATGTAGGCGTTGGCGATCTTGGGGACCGCTTCCTCAATGTCCGGCGGCGGATCACCCAGAAGGGTCACACCTTCCAAATCACCCGCCTTGGACGCTTCGGCAAATAGCTTGTCGAAGTGAGACTTGTGCAGGCGCAGGTGCCGTAGGGCCTCAGTGTCATTTCGCTCTTCCGCGAGTGCCAGACAAGCTTCGAGCGCGGGAACCACAACATACTTGACACTGTCGATGTACATGTGGTGCAGGTATTCGCCTGGCCGCACGTAGCAATCCGGCAGGTGATATTCCTGCTCTTTCATCTGCTCGTAGAACTCGGGTGCGATGATGAATCGCATGGTTCAGCCCCAGAATGGACGGAGGAAGATTCGATTAGTTTACGACACGGTTCGGCCCTCGGTGATGTCATCCCCTCCCTGCCGCAAATATCGACCGGCGAGGAGCTTCAGTACGACAGGCACAATCATCAGGAGCATCAGCGGCCAAAGATGCTCCAGGCTGGCCAACTCACGGAACGACGAGATTTCTCCGACTTCCGCCCCGGCACTTACCACGAGAAAGGTGCTCGGCAACATGCCGAGTTGGGTCGCCCAGTAGTACGTGAAGGCGCGAATCCGCGTGAGTCCCATACCCAGGTTGACGCCGAAGAACGGCAAGACCGGTGTCAGGCGAATCAGGAGCATGTAGAACCAGCCATCGCGCTCGACGCCACGATCAAGCGAGTTCAGAATCTGCTGCCAGCGTGGCCTACGGGCAATTCGACGGCGTAGAGATTCCGACAAGACATAACGGGCAACCAGCATCGCAAGGAGGGCCCCAATGGACGAAGCGAAACTGACGGCAAGAGTTCCGTACCACCGCCCGAAAAGAACTCCGGCGATGAGGGACAAGCCAGTCCCCACCGGCACCGATAGGCCGACGAGTACGAACTCGACGACAAAAAAGAGCAGCAAGGCAAGCCAGAATTGATCGGAGACGGAGTTCTTCCAGGCGGCCTGTTGGCCCAGGATCTCCGCTTCGGAAGGGCCAAAAACAAAGAAGGCCGTCACCGCTCCGAACACGAGCAAGGCTACGAACAGACGCGGCAAGCGACGACTCGGCGAAAGGGTCATTCGACCGTTATCGCGGATTGTTAGTTCTTTGCCAACTCCAGGCGTTCTACAGCGATGTGCGGGCGATAGAGTTCCGGACGTTGCGAGGCGACACCGTAGACCTGCACGCGTCGGCCCTTGAAGTTTTTCAAGTTCACGCCGGTCACGCCCGTGAGATAATAGAGCACGTTATTGCCATCGTCCTGGAGCGAGTAGACCTGCTGTCCGTCCACGAACACGCGTTGAACCTCGTTCAGGTAGCCTGCATTGCTCCACTTGGGCGAGTCGTTTCCGGTACGTCCAGTTGACGTGGCGGACGATCGCGTCTCGCCAGGAAGATCGATCGTCGGCAGGGACGACCGATCCCCTTTCTTGATCGCTTCATCGCAGCGGGAGTAACGGTTGTAGCAAATAACAATCGCATCGCGTTCGGCCTTCTGGTCCCACAAGTCCTGATAAATTCGTGCGTAGAGCGTGCGAGCGGTGGCGATGTCCTTCGACTGCTCGGCCTGCGAGGCCTGGGCCCACAGGCGATGGTCCGTGAGAACACGCGGCAAGGTTGCCACTACTGGAGTAGCCGTATCTGTCTTGTTGGTTGTCCCGGGCACCACGGTAAAGGGAGACTTGTCCGGCTTCGCGTACGGCGACGTGGAGGCCAAGGCGCGGAGCGATGCCGAGCGGATAGCTGCCTTCGGAATCCAACGCAGATCCCCTTCCGGCGGCACGATGGGATACCAGGAGGCGTTATCGATGCGAACAGATGGCCCGAGCGTTTCGACAATCGTGCCTTTCGGCAGTCGCGTGGTAATGCGGTTCGTGGGTTTGTTTTCCTTCTCGTAGCCGGCGAGGATCTCAGCCCCTTCCACGGCCACGGGAACATTGGCCTTGCCGCCTTCAGCGGGCTCGATCTTGGCGAGATGAATCTGCTTGATCCAGCTCACGGAACCCGTCGGGGGCTCGATCGCATAGAATCCGGTCTCTTCTTCGCGGACAATGATAACCGAGTCCCCTTTTTGGAGCTGACGAACGGCGGGAAATCCAAGCGCGTGGCCGGAACGAACCTCGACGCCATCGACTTCGACCGTGGCAGTTTTCTTGAACGGATCGGCAGAATAGGAGCTTGCCAACCCAATACCGACGGCGAATAGTGCGATCGCGAAGCGCATGGTTCTTCCCCATATGGCCGGGGACGGTCCCAGCCGTCACGGTTCCAGCCGAGTTGTGGGCTATAACATGGCGTCCGCTTCATGCAAGAGCAGGTTTGTGTGGGGAATCGGCGTAAAATGGGGAAAAGAGGACAGTCGTCTCGTTGTATACTTAAGTTGAGAATCGCTTTGTGAGCGCATTGATGTCCACTACTGCTATCGTCGATCAGGAAAAGACCGGTCTTGGCAACTACTTCATCGCCAACTATCCGCCTTTCGCCTACTGGAAGAAGGATTTCCTTCCGGCGGCGCAGGCCGCACTCGATACGCCTCCCGTCGCGGGGGTTCCGCTCGGACTTTACCTCCACATTCCGTTCTGCCGCAAGCGGTGCAAGTTCTGCTACTTCCGCGTGTACACCGACAAGAACGCCAAGGACATCGAAGTCTATCTCGACGCCTTGGTAAAGGAAGTCGAACTCCTTGCACGCAAGCCCGTGGTTGGCGGCCGGCCCCTGCATTACGTCTATTTCGGCGGCGGAACACCTTCGTATCTGAGTGCCAGTCAGCTTCGCAGCCTGATGACACGTCTGCGCGAGATCATGCCCTGGCAGACCGCCAGCGAGGTGACATTCGAATGCGAACCCGGCACCTTGCAGCAACACAAATTGGAAACGCTTCGCGAGATGGGTGTCACCCGTCTGAGTCTGGGTGTTGAGAACTTCAAACCGGAGATCTTGCAGTACAACGGGCGGGCGCATCTGGAGGATGAGATTTATCGTGCATTCGGCTGGGCCCGCGATCTGGGCTTCCCGCAGATCAACCTCGATTTAATTGCGGGCATGGTGGGCGAAGACTGGGACAACTGGAAACAATGCATCACCAAGACGATCGCGATGGCCCCGGATTGCGTGACGATTTACCAGATGGAACTGCCATACAATACGGTCTTTTCGAAGGCTCTTCGCGACGAAGAGTCTGGCAAGGTTTCGCTCGAACAGGCACCAACCGAATCGGCGAGTCCACATGCTTCGCAGATTGCCGACTGGCCGACCAAGCGTGAATGGGTGCAATACGCCTTCGATGAATTCGTGAAGGCCGGTTACTCCGTTTCCAGTGCGACAACTGTCGTCAAGAATCCGGAGAAAACGCGCTTCGTCTATCGCGAAGCTCTCTGGACCGGGGCGGACATGTTCGGCACGGGAGTGGCCTCCTTCGGGCATGTAGGCGGCGTTCACATCCAGAACGTGGACACCTGGGAGCAATACATCGAGATGCTCGATCGCGATGAACTGCCGCTCGGCCGGGCCTTCCCGACCACGCCTCGAGATCGACTCATTCGCGAAATCGTGCTGCTTTTGAAAACGGGCCACCTCGATGCCGGCTACTTCCGGAAGAAGTACGGAGTCGAGATCTCGACCGAGTTTCGTACCGCCTTCGAGAAACTAGAACGAGAAGGCTGGTTGACGGTCGCAGGGGACCGAATCGATACGACGAGGGCTGGCCTGATGCAGATTGATCGGCACCTTCAAGTTATGTTCGACCCGCAATATCGTGGTACCCGCTACGCCTGATGTCTGAACCACTCCAATTCGATATGGGCAAGTTTGCCGCCGTCCTGCCGGCCGACTTGCGCTATTGCCGCAACCACATGTGGTGTCGGCCTGGGACTGCCGGAACACACCCATTCGGGTTCACCTCGTACGCGATCCGGCTGATGCAAGACGTCTACTTCCTCGATTGGTCCGTGAGTCCTGGTGCGGTCGTCGCCTTGAAACAACAGATCGGCAACATCGAGACCTCCAAGGCCGTTTCCGATTTGTTCACGCCGATTGCGGGAATTGTTGCCGAGTTCAATGCCGAAGTTCTGAGAGATCCCTCGGCGATCAACGTGGACGGCTACGGTCGGGGCTGGCTGTTTGAGTTGACTGGAACGCTGGACGGCACGATGGACGTACAAGGCTATTTGGATTTTCTGACGGCGAACTGGGATCAAACTCAGCGCATCATCAAGGGACAAATGGGGGACTAAACGGGCCCGTGCTCCGTTGACTTTCGACGCCAGAGTGAGAAACTGACTATCCCTGACGCTCCCTCGGAAAATCGACTTTTGGCGGGCACGTCATTTATCGATCTCTACTCGAAGCGGTATCAACAGTTCAGAGTGAATCATTCATGAGCCGGAACCGACTGACTATCGTTCTCTCGCAGGCTCCCGGCAAGCATCCGGCCAAGCGATCGTTGGAGGAATCCCTCGCTGCCAACCTCATTATGGAGCCGGGGCTGGACGTTTCGATCGTTCCGAATTTGTACGATCTCGGCCCCGATCACACCGGACGGATGTACCTCGAGGGCATTAGCGGCGACTTGCTGGTTCTGACCTGGCACTTCCCACGGGCGGCATTCTGGCTTCTGGACCGAATTGGCGTGCGTGGGCACGAAGGCCTGACGCAGATCAAGCCGCCCCAGACCGATGACGACGAGGAAGAAGGAGAATCGGCTGCCCCAAAGCAAGGCATCGGCTCCGCTGGAGAACTCCCGGACCGCCACATTTATTGTCTCGACCTTCGCGACTTTAATACGCCCGATCCATATTTAGCAGAAGTTCGTCGTATCGCTTTGGAGAGTCGAGAGCGGACAGAGGGCAAGCTGGCCGCGAATGCGAACTCAATCGCACCGCTGTTACAAATCGGCGTGCAGACGGTGCCTGTCGGAACCAACGGGCATGGTTCCTTGATGAAGGCATTCACGCCCGAACTACTGCTCACCCCCCCAGATCGCCGCTGGTATCCGGTCATCGACTACAGCCGATGCACCAATTGCCTGGAATGCCTCGATTTTTGCTTGTTCGGCGTCTATGGCGTCGATTCGATGGAGCGGATTCTGGTCGAGACGCAAGACTCCTGCAAGAAGGGCTGTCCCGCGTGTAGCCGGGTCTGTCCGGAACAGGCGATCATGTTCCCGGAGTACAAGACCGCTGCGATCGCGGGCGCTCCTGTTGGTGCAATTAGTGGGCTGAAAATTGACTTGACCAGGCTGTTCGGCGGCGAGGTCAAGGATGCCATGTCGCAGGCAGTCGAAGAACGCGATCGCGAACTCGTGGCCGACGGACGCACTGCCGTGGGGATGTCCGTCGGTCTACCCAAACGTCAAGGCGAAAAACAGGCTGGCCCGAGGGATGATCTCGACAAACTGATGGACGACCTTGATGCCCTCGAATTGTAAGACCTTCAACAACCACGACTTCGCCACTTTCCCATCTTGCGGGATTTCCGCCTTCCAATCTGGTCCGCGTTGACACTCCATTCATCTCTGGGTATGGCCGCGCTTCCATTTGCACCAGGACTGGGCGGGGTTGATCCGGGACATGCCCGGCCCCCACTACGGGAGGTACCGTGGCCGGGCGCTCGACGTACCCTTGGCCGATCGTTGTTATTTTGGCTGCTTTCGCGGCCACGCCGGCCGCACTCGCGGAACCGGCTCTAGATATTCTGCGCTTACAACCGACCTCCGATGGCGCGACCAACGCCACGATTGCTGCCGACAAGTATTCCACCTGGACCGACGGAACGGAACGAGTTCTTGTTCTGACGGGCAGCATTCTCATTCGCCAGGACCAGACCGAGATCCTCGCCGAGCACGCGGTTGTCTGGGAAGACACCCAGGCACGAAAAAACTTCAAGCCGACGCGAATCGTGGTTTATGCCGAAGCGGTTGGCGACAAAAAAGTTCGCATTGCAACTCGTGGGAGCCCGAAACAGACCGTAGATGCGGCCTTCGTGGAATTCGAGACGCCCGCCCTCGGTTCCGTTAGCGGAATAGAAATCAAGCAGTCGCTTGCGGACACGCCACTCTTTCGTGCCGCGCTCGAGGCCCGTGGCAAACCGGTTCCACCCGTGAAGCTTACGATCCCCGGCCCAACTTCGGACACGAAAGCGGCCGAGCAAGTTCAGTTCACCAATCCGCAGGAGAAAACTGGGCCAGGCATTGACGGGCCCAAGTCTCCTCCAATTGTGACCGGAACGACGGTCATTCCCGTTCCGCTCACGGACGAGCGAACGATTTGGATTTCGCCCCGGTCCAATCGACCCTTCAACATCTACCCGGTCGTCACAGGCAAGGAGAAGGCGGTCATTATCACGGGCGGCATCAAGCTCTTGGCGACATTCACCAAGGGATCAATCAAGTCCCTGGAAGTTGAAGCGGATCAGGTCGTGCTCTGGCAGAAAGACGGAGATTCGACAGGCGTGGTCGATTCGATGAAGAGCACGGAAGGTGCGAAAGGGGCCAACACAACTGAGCTTTACATGACTGGCAACGTGGTGCTTCGATATTTGGCACCAACGGACGCGACCCAGCAACCGGGGCAAACGGAATCGCGAACGCTCCGAGCCGACCGCGTCTATTACGATGTCGGCAACCATCGAGCGATCGCCCTGGCGGCCGATCTTGAGTACACGCGCGCTGACTATGCAAACACGGGACACATGCTGGCACCCGAGATTCATCAACTGAGTGCGACCGAGTTCACGGGTTTTCAAGCCATTCTTCATGCCAGCCGCTTGCCGAGCGACCCCGGGTTTGAAATCGCCACGGCTCGCGCGGATATTTATCGCGAACCAAAATCGGAACGCCGCACAATCTTCGGCATGCCCTTCCGCGACCGAACAACTGGTATGGTCATCGAAGAAAGCCGGGAGATGATCGAGGCGAGCAGTATCACCTTTTGGACCAGGAACCTGCCGATTTTCTACCTGCCAAGGATCAAAACAGACCTCAACGATCCGCTCGGCCCGTTCCAAGGTCTCTCGGTTCGTCAAGACAAGATCTTCGGCATGCAGGGTTATTTCACCTGGGACATGCTCGAACTGGTCGGCCTCACTCCGCTCGATGGCGAAAAATGGACGCTTCTCACGGACTACATGTCTCTGCGTGGCCCCGCTCTTGGAACGAACTATACTCGGAATGGCCTAACAATGCTCGGCATGAAGGCTCCGTACCAGTCAACGGTCAAGTTGTACGGCGTAAGCGATAAGGGCGAGGATGTCCTGGGCGGGCCCCGAAATCCGGCGTTCGTTCCCCCGGCCAATCGAGGCCGGGCTTACTGGAAACATCAACAAACCTTCACGCTTTCCGAGCCTGATGATTTGACCGTTCAGGCCCAAGTATCCGTTTTGAGCGATCGCAATTTTCTCGAGCAATATTACGAAAACGAGTATAAGTATGGGCAAAACCAGGAGACATTCGCCTGGCTGAAATATCAGACCGGAAATGTGGCCGCAACGTTCCTGGCTGAACCCGACATCGGGCGGTCGTGGGTCACGGAGACTCACTGGTTGCCCCGCGTCGATGGCTACTGGATTGGCCAGTCGATTTTTGAACGCCTCACCTACCACACCTGGGCCAGCGCCGGCTACGCTCAGCTCGACACGTTTCGTCCGCCCGACAACGAGTATCCGGACATCAAGAATTACGCCGTGCCGCCCATCGAACTGAACTCGACCACGTCCCGCATCGACTGGATGCAGAAGATCAGTGCTCCTTTCGATCTCGGACCATTACGAGTTACGCCATACGGAGTTCTCGATCTCGCTTACTACACATCGAGCGTGGATGACGCGAGACGTGGCCGGCTCTACGGCGGCGGTGGTACCAAAGCGAGCGTGCCGCTTTCGCGTTTGTATCCTGATGTAGAAAGCGATTTGTTCAATCTGCAAGGACTTTACCACAAAAACTTATTCAGCGTGAACTATTACGTTGCCGGGTCCACCACGCCATGGACTGCTCTTCCCCAACTCGACCGCCTGAACGACGATTCGACGGAAGCGGCCTGGCGAAACGTGACCCCGTGGCAGCCAACCTTTGCTCAACTCACTCGAGAGAATGGCCAGGCTCTAGCGCTCGGTTCGTACAACTGGTACAACCCCCGGCTGTACGCGATCCGTCGGCTCGTCGATACCAAGCCGGACACGCTCGACGACATTCAAGTGCTGCAGATGGACTGGCGGCAACGCCTGCAAACGAAGCGGGGCTATCCCGGGCTGGAACACACGGTGGACTGGTTCACGTTGGATTTGTCCGCGTCATTATTTCCGGCCAAGAACCGCGACGGCTTTGGCGACGAGTTCGGATTCCTCGAATACGCCGCAGGCTGGAATGTAGGCGATCGGACAAGTTTGTTCTCGAACGGCTGGTTCGACCCGTTCGATTTTGGAGCCCGCTACTGGGAACTCGGGACACAGTTCTCACGTGACGACCGCACGCAATTCACTGTGATCTACAAACAAGTGGATCCAATCCAAAGTCGCTTAGTCTCTGCCTCTGCCACCTATATCTTCAGCCCAAAATATGGGGTGACCTTCGGAGGAGCCTACGATTTTGGCTACCAGGACTCGCTGTCGAACTTTCTGCAATTCACCCGAGTGGGAACGGACATGCAGGTCACGCTCGGATTCACCTATAACTCGATCGTCAAGAACTTCGGGGTCACGTTTAATGTCGTCCCGAACCTCATGGCGAATTCGAATACTCCCGTGGGCCAACGCAACGGCGGCGGGCCTGGGGGCATGGGTGCATCCGGATCGGGAGGTTCGGGTAGTGGCGGAGGGGCTGGACGATAAGCCCGTTTGGCCTGCTCGCGCAGACTCGTAGCGGTAGGCCTCCATGCCTGCCGATTAACTCTTGGAGATTCCGCACATGCCTGAAGGCGTATGCCACGAGTCCCGTGAAGCAATATCGAACACTATCTCACGCCATTCGTAACCGAGCTTCCGGTTAGGCGAAGACCGATGGCAACGGTGCGATCGCTCTTCGCCAAGAGCGCCCAAGGCGTGTTCGGATGCTGCTTCGGCATCTCGGTCAGGATCTTCCTGGCATCCGCAAACATGTCCTTGTAGTTGGCAGGCGTGTTCTTATCGAGCGTGGACTCGGCCGATAGGCGGAAGCCGTTGTCACCTTCTTTCAGATCGGGCAGTTTGCCACCACGAACGTTGGCCAGTGCCAGGTTGTACTGGTTCACGTAACAAATCCGCAGCTTGAGCTGGGCAATGACATAGTCGTAGTGAACTTGCCAGCGCTTCACCTGCTTCTCCTTCAAGCTCGCAACCTCCTCGGCCTCCAGTTTGTCGAGTGCATCTTGCAGGATCGCCTCAACACGCGCCGGAATTTCTTGCACCTTACGCAGTTCTTCCTTGGCCTTGTCGGATGTTTCGCCGCCAAACTCCTCCGGCAGGTCCGTGCCGCCTCCGCCCGAACGGATCTTCCGTATCTCTTCCACGGCTTCCAGCACCGCTTGCTGGAGCGGGTTCCCCTTTTCGCCAAGCGCCAGTTCCCCGGCCACGTATGGTTTCATTGCTTCTTCGGAAAATGGCAGAATGTCCGAGATGCTGGGAGGAGGGGCATCGGCGCGGAAGGACTTCACTGGGGGAACTTGAATCTCGCGTACGATGGCCATGACCGCCTTGGCATCAACACTCGGCGGCGGCGTCGGGTAGTCGAATCGACCTGGGGCAGGTTCCGAAGCGTTAAACGCGACAGGCTCCCCTTTTTTCATGACCGTCACTTTCACCGTTTGCGTTTTGTCTTTCCCAAAGCGATTGTGAATAACCTCACCGAGTTTCCCCTTCATCCACGTCCCGAGCCTCTCGATTGGCAACTCATCTCCAGGAGCTGGCAGCTTCTTCTCCGGCGACAGCGCGCCAGCTATGGACGCCGCGTGAATCATGCTCAGGAAAAAGCTGCCATTCAGGTTGAAACCCGTTCCTTTCACGAGCGGATTGTCGAACGTGAGATTCGTGTTCAAGTAGTCGAGTTCAATGGCTTGCTCGCCTTTCGAACAGCTGGTCATTACCGTCACGCCTCCCGGCGGTTCGTGCAAAGCCTTTTCAAGGGCTTCCGACATGGGACCAGGGTGAGGCCGCTCGATGCCTCGCTCCGGGTGGAAACGGTTGATGTCGAAAATCACCACCTTTTCCTGGGCCGGGCATGCTCCTACTTTTTCGTAAAACCACTTCAGTGGGATGAGCGTAGCCACTTCATCCAGTTCCCCCTCGATGGGAACGATAAATGCCTCGCCCTTCACCTCCATGATGTGGCCACAGAAAACGATCACGATTCGGTCCTGTGCCCGAGACGTGTTCAGGAACTGCTCGATCGTCCCTTCCAGAACCATCCTCAATGGTGGAACTTTACCCTGCTTCTTCGCTGCCGGTTTGGCATCGGCACCTTTTTCGCCCCGGAGTCGTGCGTCGGTCAAATGGTAAAGTTGCTCCTTCGGGACCTTCCATCGCTCCGCAAGTCGACGAATCGCGGAATCGGTACCGGATCGCGATGAATCGTCGAGAGCAAAGCCCGAGTCGCCGTTGTGAAGCGGATTCGCATACAGATAACTGTGAATGCTAATTGCAAGCATTCGTCGAGGAAATGCACCGGCACCGGCTGGTTCCCCGGGAGTTCCGGTGCCAGGCGTACCTTGTGGATTCGTGCCGCCGTTATTCGCTTGTAACGGTTCCGTTGTCGATGATTTGTTGAGTAACCCAGCCTTCTTGGCCGCGAAAAGACCGCCAACGCCCACGAGTGAAAAGATCGCAACCAGAATCGCGCCCTTAATCCAGGCTCGATTTTTTTTGGGGCCCGAGTACTGACCCCGGCCAGCATAGCGATCGCTGGTATCGAACGCTGAGACGTATCGAGACTGCGGAGCCGAGGCTTGCGGAATCGGTGCCGTCGCCATCGGCGGAGAATACTCTGGCATTTCGTTCGAGGTTGCAGGCAGCGGTGCGGTCATTGGGACGGCAGCCATCGCGACCGTAGCCTGCGCGGCAACAGGCACGCTAGCTGGCTGGACCAGCATCGGCTTGCCGCAGTGCTTGCAGCGAACGGTCTTACCAACCCAATCCGCGGGAATGTTCAAGGATCGTTGGCAGCCAGGGCAAGTGGAACGGACAACTTCCGGCATCGGCGGTTTCCATTGAGAGGTTGGCCGGGTAGGCGGTGGGCATCCTACCCTTAGATGTCATTGTATCTCTGGTTTGTTCCATCGGTCGTGCGATTTTTTCTGATTCTAAGGGCGGGTGGGAACGCCACTCGGAGATTGGCATTCCCATGAAGAGGCTAACCCCTTCCCTATCCCTCAGCGAGCTTTGCCTCGATCGATTTCCAAGTGTCCTCGATGACCGTCTTCGCCGCGGCCTGGATCAAACCATTCGAAACGATTTTCAAGAAGCCGGTTCGCTCGACGACCTCGGCTTCATAATGAACGGCAGTTCCTTCGCCACTCGGCAGGAAGCTCAAGACAGCTCGGACGAGACTTGAAGCACCGACGCCTTTGCTATGAGCATCGTACGTTGTCTTGTCAGCCTCGCGATTGGTAACCGACAGCGTAACATCCAGGGACGTGCTCAGGAATGAAAACCCAGTTCGGAGCTTCCAGGCCGCTCGATCCGGGGTCGATTCCAGAACTTTTTCGACTTTCTGCAGGCACGAAACCAGAAACGCAGCATCGGAAAGCTTGCTCGCCACGATCTGCTTGGGAAGCGGAAAATGACGATCACCCTCGAAGCGAATCATGGTGGACTCACGGAAGAATTGAAAAGCAGAGCCTGAAGCGTCGGCGAGGCTGCAATGAATTCGCGAGAGGGGCCTCGCCGACGCTTTGGGCACGGACTCAGCCGGGCCGATAGAGTTTGGACACCAATTCGACCCAGGTCATGACTTTCCACTCGGGGCGTGGAAGAGCCGCCTCTTCTTCCAACTCTTCGTCAACCGCCAGGTGAGTTGGCTCTCCCTCGTCATCATCATCCTCGACCTCGGCCGGGGCTTCTCCCTGCTCCACATTGGAGTCTTCGGGTTCGGTCAAGCCCCCATCAGCGTCGGCCGCAGGCGCATTGGCCGCGGTTGGATCACCCTTCTTCTTGCGACGGCGACGGCGGCGTTTCTTGGGCTTGCCACCGTCCTGAGACTCTGCTGCCTCATCTGATTCAGCGGCCCCGTCCTCGCATTCGTCGTCCTCGTCATCCGCGACCGCTTCCGGTCCCGGGTCGTACAGAGTCGCTTTGGCTCGGGGTGCCGGCTCGGGAATCCCAAAACCAAAATTGTCCCCCTCAGGCTCGGGTTCCGGGAGGACCTTGACCGGCTTCGGAGCAGGACGTGCGGCAGGTTTCGCGGCCGGTGCCTCCGTCTTGGTCGACGCAGGCGGCGTATCGGTCTTCAGGCCGAGTTCTTCGACCAGATCATCCCAGCCAGATTCATCGTTCGTATTCATAATCACCTAGTTCACGCGTAAGTTGAATTTCGCAGTGGGGATATTATAGAGACCTTCGCCGGACACTGAGAGTAGCGGGCTTCGCGAAACTCGATGAATCCGTTCGAGCGGGCTGGCCATCGAACTGTCGCCCTCTCGCTCCGCGAGACGTCCTCGGCGTATCTAACGGTCCTGCCTCTGCCTCCCTCTCGCGGAGCGAGAAGGCTACTTTCGGGCTCATGAAGTGAGCCGCTTGATGAGCACCTGAGATTTTCGGCCACTACGATCGTAAATCTCGCGGCGATCGCTTGGCAGGTCGTCCGGGGTGCCGAGTTGAAAGCCACCTTTTTGCACAAAAAAGTTGATGGCTTGCGTCGAAAGGCAGTAGAGCGTCTCGGACCCAAGCGAGCGGGCCTGTTCCTCGGCGAACTTGATGAGCTTGGCACCAATGCCGCTGTTTTCGTGACGCGGATCGACGTAAATGCTTGCGACTTCCGCTTTCTTCTCATTGGGATACTGGTGTAACGCCCCGCACGCGACCGGGTTCTTGTCGACCTCGAACACAAAGTAGTCGTCAATGGTTCGTTCAACATCGGTCCGCGATCGCTTGAGAAGTTCGTCCGCCTCCACGCCACGCTGGATCAGCGCGTGAATTACACGAATGTCTTTCTTTTGGGCCTTGCGGATCGACCGGTATTCGTTGGCGTGAATGAGTGTGCCGACACCTTCGTTCGAGAATACTTCGGTCAGCAGGCCTTCCGGAGTGGTGCCATCGATCACGTGAACTCGTGGCACGCCGGCCCGGGCGGCCTTGAGAGCGTGGTCGAGTTTCGAGACAGCTTCGCTGGGCCGCAGGTCGCCGCGGTTCTTCTTGAGGATGTTGGTGGCTTCGTCGATCGTGAGCGTCCGAAGCATGCGGCCGTCTAGCTTCGGCGGCTTATGAGCGGACAAATAGACAAGCTTGACTGCTTCCAGAGCACGAGCAACCTCCACGGCCACCGCATCGGAGTTCAAGCGGAACGTGCGACCTTCGCCATCGAATCCGAGCGGAGGAATGACGGGAATGATTTCGTGCTCGACGAGGTCCTTGAGCATGACCGTGTCGATGCGTTCGACCTTGCCGGTCCACTGATGATCGATGCCGCCCAGGATACCGGCGGGGTGAGCAACGAGGAAATTCCCCGACGCACCGCGAAGGTCGTTGTCCGCCAAGCCTTGAAGAAGCTGATGCGTTACCCGGTTCGCGGCCGTGATTCCGATCTGGAGGGCCGAATTGTCCGTAATCCCGGTTCCGTCGCTGTTGGAGAGGCGAATTCCCTCCTTCGCCGCCAGCTGACGCACTTGAAATCCGGCACCATGGACCAGAACGACCCGGATTCGGAGCGATCGTAAGAGTGTAATGTCGAGTAGCAGATTGGGAAAATTATCGTCCGCGACGACTGCACCATCGATGGCAATGACGAACGTGCGGTCCCGAAATTGGGGAATATACCGGAGAATCTCGCGAAGGTCGGTGAGGCGTAACATCAACTCGGCTCGCAGGCCTCCGCAATGGGAGTGAAGATACCTATAGTTTCTTACAACGGATTACGGTTAAAGGACATCGGAACCAGGAGCGAGTATGAATTCGAACGTGGAAAATGTCGTTATCATCGGAAGCGGACCGGCCGGCTGGGCCGCCGCCATCTATACGGCACGGGCCAATTTGAAGCCGTTGGTGATCGAAGGCGATCCCACGAGCGAAAAAAATCGCCAGCAGGGAACCATCCCGCTCGGTCAACTCGCCCTAACGACCGAGGTCGAAAACTACCCCGGCTGGCCTTCAGGCCATACGCGGGAGTTTCTCAAGTCCGCACTGGGGGAGGACCAACAGCCCTATTGGGTCACGGCCAACAAGCCGCAGCCGAATCACGGGATCAATGGACCGGAGTTGATGGAGTTAATGCGGCAACAAGCCAAGAATTTTGGCACGCGCATTGTCTCCAAGGACGTCGCCAAGGTCGATCTCTCGAAGCAGCCTTTCACCATGACGACCCATGATGGCCAGCAGGTTCAGGCGCAAACTGTCATCATCGCTACCGGGGCACGAGCGAACTACCTGGGTCTAACCAGCGAAGACAATTTCAAGAATCGGGGCGTCTCGGCCTGTGCGGTGTGCGATGGGGCCTTGCCTCGCTTTCGCAACAAGGCGATTGTCGTCGTCGGCGGCGGCGACTCGGCTGTCGAAGAGGCCTCGTACCTCACCAAGTTCAGCAGCAACGTTTATCTGCTCGTTCGCAAAGATAAATTGCGGGCCAGCAAGATCATGCAACAACGGGCAATCGAGAATCCAAAGATCGAATTGCTTTGGCACACGGAACTCGAAGAAGTTGTCGGCACCGACGAAAGCGGAGTCACGGGTGCGATCGTCAAGAACAACAAAACCGGCGCGGCTCAAGAATTGGCCGTTTCGGGAATCTTTCTTGCCATCGGCCACACTCCGAACACGAACTTTCTCGACGGGCAGTTAAAGCTCAACGAGAAGGGTTACGTGCAATGGACCACGCTGGCGCGAACCTATACGAGCGTGGAAGGCATATTCGCGGCAGGCGATGTGGCGGACGATTACTATCGCCAGGCGATCACGGCAGCAGGCACGGGCTGCATGGCGGCCCTTGATGCGGAGCGGTATTTGGCTCACCATGGGCATATTTGAGCACACAGTACTCAGCACTCAGTAATTCCTCCGCTCGCATCGGGAGCAAGCAAGGAATTCGGTGCTGAGTACTCAGTACTTTGAACCCGAGTTCCATGTCAACACTCTCCGAATCCGTCTGGCGTGAAAGACAAGCAAATCATGTCGAGCGCATGACTCCGTTTGCCGTGGAGCGAACCGAGCGCATGGCACGGCTCGCCAAGCACCCCGTTCGTGATTTCCTGTTTCAGTATTACGCCTATCGGCCAGCACAATTGCTGCGGTGGTCGCCTGGGTTTGATGTGCTACTGGAAGGTGCCAAATCGCGGAACCTAGAGTGGACTGAGTTTGCTGAAGTCCCCGGCGGCACGATTCTTCGTGCCGACCGTTTCCAATCACGTCGCGTCTCCTTTCTGCGCTGGGCGACGGATTATCTCGAAGGAATTGCCGCCCGCCCTGCCCTGTTCGGCTGCTTCGGCCTGCACGAATGGGCGATGGTCTACCGCAGCAATGATCCGCGACATTCGCGAACGCCGTTGCGATTATCACCCAGAGAAATCGCCTGCGTCGTCGAGTCCGAAAATCTCTGCTGCACGCACTTCGATGCCTTTCGTTTTTTTACACCGGAAGCATCGCCCCGAAACCGATTGCATTTGACGCGAGAGGTCACCGATCAATTCGATCAGAAGGGCTGCATCCATGTGACGATGGATCTGTATCGCTACGCCCACAAGTTGAGCCCGTGGACGTCCGGGGAGTTGATCGCGGATACCTTCGAGCTGGCCTGGAAAGCCCGCGAGTTGGACATGCGCGCGAGCCCGTACGATCTATCCGCCTACGGCTTCGAGGCAATCGCGATCGAGACAGATGAGGGCAAGGAGGAATACGTCCGCGGGCAGCGCGAATTGGCAAGCGCGGCCGAGCCTGTACGCGAGCGGCTCCTCGCGGTTTATCGAGGGCTACTCGAAGCCGTTACTTCAAGCTCTCCAAATAAGTCAACAAGTCTGCCGCTTGGGCGGGCGTAAGATCGCGAAGCAGATGATCCGGCATCAGCGATTTCCGTGAGGGTAGCTGGGACAGGATTCGCTTCAATGGCACAGTCGTGTCCTTGGCCTGCGAGTCGCGAATGGTTAACGTCTTGTCGTCCCGCGCGACGATCAGCCCGGAATATTGCTTTTCGTCGTCCGTCGCCACCAGGTAGGACGCAAACTTCGCATCGATGTCTTTCGATGGGTCCAAGATGCTCTCCAAGATTTGCCGCTTCGAGAGTCGCTTGCCAACATCCGACAAATCGGGCCCGACCTGGCCGCCTTGCCCTTGAGCCTTGTGACAGGTCGCGCATTCCAGCCCCTTCACTTTGAAGAAGACGTCCTTGCCGCGAGTTGCGTCACCAGCCGTGGCGAGCAAACTTTCGACGCGAACCACGGTACCGAGTCGTTTCATTTTTTGGGAATCGGGCACATAGCGTTCGAAGAGATCGCGGATGACGGGCTCTTTCCCAGTGGCGGCCGCCAGCACCAGTGGCCTCGCGAACTCGGGGAGACGATTCGTGTCCCATGCTTCCTGAAGCATCAACGCGCCCGTCGGCGAGCCGAGCATTTTCTCGATTGCCTGCTTGCGTCCCTCAGGCTGCCACTTCGGATCGGGATTGCAGCATTTGGCGAGTGCGGCCTGCTCCTCCGTTTTCGGCGGCATCTGTCGAATCCAATCGCCAATCAGTTTAACCCCCGCTTCATCAACTAACTCTGAGCCGATATGCGGCATGCGGCCACGTCCCTGCTTGGCCATCCGATAGTACACAAGCGATCGGTACGGATCGCCCGGCGAAATCAGTCGAGCGTCGGGCAAGCCGAGAGTTCCTTGCACCGGCTTGGTGTCAACTGCCCGCAGGTCTTCGAGAGACGACTCGAATCGCCAATCAACATTCACAGAGCCGCCCGCCCCGAACTGATGGCAGTGGGCACAGTTCACATGCAAGTACGAACGAGCGCGGACATCCAGTTCACCGTGTCGGTCGTGTGGGTTGACGAAGGTGCTCACTGGCTTATCGGCCGTCTTTTCCTTGCCCCGTGCGACTACTCCAAGAGCCAGCAATCGTTCGAACGAGTCGTTGCCCGTTCCGCGAAGTTGCGGCTCCTGGAAGCCCAGAATCTCGCCTGCCCAGGGATTGTGGCACTGGCGACATTCTGTACGACTCGGAAAATGCCAGGTTTGCTTGCGAATCCCTTCCGGAGCCTTCGTGTCCTTCACGGCAAGTTCCACGTCCGCTCCAGCGGCCGGGACCAGAACGGCATCGGTTTGCTGATCGTTCCAGCGAAAGGTGTAGCCACGGAGCTCACGACCGTCGAAGTGCAGTATCTGCGTTTCGAGGCGACGAAGGCTGGCGGGATTTCCTCGTTCCATCTCGATCGAGTACGTTTTCGCCAGCACCCCATCCTTGGGCAGAAACACCTTGGCCTTGAACCACTCGGTATCCGGAACGGGCAGCAATTCCCGATGGAAGGTCGCGGTGCCAGTGCCTGGCATCGCCAGGTGCCGTTCCGCTCGTGCATGGTCGGCCCAGGGTTCCGCATTAATGAGGTAAGGGTAAACTCCGGCGGCGAACTGGAGTTTCGAGACATCCGCAAACAAGCCCGTTTCACTCAGCTTCATCGGGAACGCAGGCCGTGGCTTCGCGGCATCGGGGTTCGGCTCCAGCATAAAGATGCCGGCCGACTCGCTGTAATCGAGAATGAACAACTCGCCATCGTTGTCCTCCGCGAACGAAACGACCTTGGGACTTCCCTGGGCGACTTCGATGTGCGAAGTCACTTTGTCGCCGTCGGTCCGCGTGGCCCAGTATTTCCGGGACATCCAGTCGCCGCTGATGTACGCCCCGATCAAGTCCTTGTGCTTCTTGCCGCGATAGACGAAGCCGCCCGTGATCGACGCGGCTTCCGTATGCGGGAACGCAAACGTCGGCGGCAGAATCGGCGTCGGCCCGATCTTGCTATCGGGCTTCACCGACTGCGGGCCTTCCTTGATCGACCAGCCATAGTTTCCGCCTTTCTTCACCTTGAAAAGCATCTCCCATGCTTCCCAGCCGACATCGCCTAGCCACAGATCGCCATTCGCGCGGTCGAACGTCATCTTCCACGGATTGCGAAAACCAAACGCCCAGATTTCCGGCCGCATATCGGCGAGCCCAACGAACGGGTTGTCCTTGGGGATCGCGTAGTTCTTGCCTGCGTCCGGACGATCGACATCGATTCGCAAAACGCTCGACAACAAATCGGAGCAGTCCTGCCCCGTGTTCAGACCGTCCGGCGGATTCGGTCCCGAACCGTCGCCGGTCGAAATATAGAGACAGCCGTCCGGTCCAAAAACCAGACAGCCTCCGTTGTGCCCGCCGCCACGAAAGGTCAGAAGAATCGATTCGCTCGCCGGGTCAATCGTCGGCGGATCGGTTTTCGAAACCGTGAACCGCGACACCCGGCTGCCTTGCGGCAAGTCCCCTTTCTTTCCCTTGAGCACGTAACAGATGTAGCAAAAGCGATTCTCGGCAAACTTCGGGTGAAAGGTCAGTCCATAGAGGGAGTCGAAACCCTGCACCACCTCGTCCGGCTTCCAACTCTTCAACTCCTTTGAAAGGTCGATAGCCAGGTCGGCCTTGTCCACATCCTGCACGTTCGGGAAGGAAAGAACCTGCCCGCCCTGTAGGCACAGGAACAGCCTGCTCGTGCCCGGAGCGTTCGTCAAATGCAACGGGTTCTTGAACTTCAACTTGGGAAACGCCGGAACCACACGATAGGCGTGCGGCGGCTCCGGGCTGCCGGTGATGCGTGAGGTTGTCCAGGCCTGGCGTTTCGGCTTGGCAGGCTCGGCCTGGGTGGATGGTGCCAGTAGCACAACGGCCATGACCAGAGCGGTCAAGCTGATACTGGCGAGCAGAACGACGCGAGTCCGCATGGTGGATATTCCTTCTACCAGAGTGAGAATACGAACTCCGCTGCCAATCCCCGATCCCCATTGCTTTCGCGCGCAAATTCAAGGTATCATCTCATTCACCTGGCGTCGGGCATCGACGCGAAGCGGCCACGAAGGCCCGCGACCCTTTCAGCGCATCCGGGAGCATCTCCATGCATCGTATTTTCTTGGGCTTCAGCCTTTGCGCTCTCGTCGGCACGCTCGTGCTGACCGGTTGCGACAAAAACGAAAAACCAGCCGTCGAAATCGCACAACTCAAGGCCAACGAGCAGGTTCCACCGGGCGAAGGAAAACCTCTGCCTCCTGGCGAAGACAAGCCAATACCCAAGGGCAACCCGAACGACCCCGCCGGACCGGCCCCAGTCGAGACCAAGACCGATCCGGACTTCTTGCCGGTGCTGCCGCAACTGACCGCCCCGACGGGCGATGACAAATACGAAGAGGCCCTGGGCCGGGCGTTCGTTCTGATGGCCGAGAAGAAGGATCGCGAAGCTCTCGCGGCCTTGAAGGAAGCCCAGGCCGCCAAGGACAGCGATTTCGTCAAAACCGAAATCACGCGAATCGAGGATCGGCTGGCAAGGAACGAAGTTGCCCAGAAGGCGGCCGATGATATTCGCGAGGTGCTCGAAAATGGCAAGCCTTCGGAAGCTTCGCAACTCGCAACGGATGCTCTCGGGCAGTATGGCGATAGCGAGCTGGCCGAGACGCTCACCGGACTCAAGCGTCAAGCGGATGCTCTTCTCAGTGCGGGCCTGGAGGACAAGGCACGCAAACAAAGATTCCTGGCCGAAGCCGAAGCCGCCAGAAAGGCCGGCAATTTGCGCTCGGCCGTTCTGAGCTACGAACAAGCCATCGCGAGCGGAGCGGAGCCTGGCGAACTCAAGGAATCCTACGAAAGCCTTCGCCAAAAACTCGCGAACTACGATGACAATCGCACGAAGGCCGCCGAACTCCGCAAGGCCCCCTATCAGCTCGAACAGGCGGTAACGTCCCTGAAGGTTGCCGCCGAGAACTGGGATACTCCGCAAGTTCGCCAGGAAATCTCCGAGACCCAAATCGCCTTGAACAATCGCCGCGATCGCGTGGCCATCGCCGATTTTGAAGTGATCAACGATATTGGCGTGCCGAAAGCCGGACATGTGATCGGTGAAGAATTGATCGGCCACATGAAGCCCCGCTTCGATGTGGTTGAACGATCGCAAGTCCGGACGCTGTTCGCACAAATGAAACTCGACAACAACGAACTCACGTCCAACGATGATGCCCGCGAAGAGTTCGGACGCATCGTCCAGGCTCGCTTTGTCGTGCTCGGAAGCGTAAACCGCGTTGCCGGCATTCACGTGAACGCACGATTGGTGGATACCCAGACCGGGTTAATCGTGCAAACGGCCCGGATCGTGGCGTCCACGCCGGCCGAGATGATGGACCGCCTGCCCGCTCTCGGTCGGATGTTGCAGATGTCCGACGACGAGAAGCGAAGCTTCGAACGCGACCTGGCCGCCCAGGCCCGCCCGGTCGCACCGCCAGCACCACAGGCCCAGATTCCTCCACCACCACCGCCGGAACCGCTGGCTGCCGCTCCGCCGCCACCGCCGATCATCGTGTTTACACCTCGCCCGCCGGAATTCGGTCGCGTCGTGATCGCGGACTTCCATGGCTTCCGATTCATGGCCGTTGGGGCCCCGCCTCCTCCTCCGGTTGTGATTGTGGACGCTCCGGTTCTCATCCAAGACCGAGCCTTCTTTGTTGCCATCGAACTAGGAGACAACCTGTTTCGGCGTGGCCTATTCCGGGAAGCCCTACGCAATTTTGACTTCGCGTTGGCCATCAATCCGGGCAATGCGGCCATTCGCTTTCGCGTCCAACTCTGTCGGCCCTTCTGCCCGCCACCCGTCGTGTTCGTTCCAATGAGGCCGCGGCTCGTGGTCCTGCCGTTTGCCGAATTTCGCGATCCGTTTGCATTTCCTTCCAGCATCCCTCTCGGCCTCGGTTTGTGGACCGGCGATGCCATCGCACCGTATTTCTCAGGCCAATTCGACATCGTCGACAAGGGTGAGCTCTTCTGGTGGATGGGTCGGCTCGGCATGACCATGCGCGATGTCTTGACGAATCCACATGCTCGCCTGTGCCTGGGTCGGGCACTCGGGGCCCGTTTTTTCCTGATGGGTTCTCTACGTGAAGTCGCCAGTTTCGACGCGACCACGCACCTGATCGATGCGGAACTCAACGTGCAAACCAACGGCGCAAGCATTCGTGTGCAGAACGCGGCCGAACTCAACTTTCGGCTCTCGCAGCTTGCTCGCCTCACGGTCATGCCACCTCAACAACAAGTCGTCGTCGTGCAGCAACAGCAGGTCGTTCAACGCCGAGTCGTTGCTGCTCAGGTCGAATTCCGAAAGGGAAATTTCGCGATCTCGCTTGGGTTCTTCAAGGAGGTGCTTGTTGCCGATCCCGGCAATGTCGAAGCCCGACAAATGGTGCTGCAGATCGGTTTCCGGAGCCGACAGTCAGAATTGGAAGCACAGCGCATCGCGGCATTTCAACAGCAACAGGCGGCGTCCCAGGCCCAACGAGATCGGCAAATCGCTTCGGCGGCCGCATCGGAAGCGGTACGGCTCCAGGCCCAGCGCGATCGGGGTAAGAATCAACAAGTGATTGCTCAACAGCAGATAATCGCGCAACAGAACTTGCTCAATCAGGCTTTGCTCGCCCAGCGTCAGAACGATCTCGAACGCCGTGTCACATTGCTCGAAAGTGCCAACGGCATTCGCCGGGATGACAAAGTCGTTCAAGAATTGGCGGAAGCCAGGGCACAACTTGCAGTCGAACGGCAAAAACGCCAAGAAGCCGAGCTGGCACTACGGGAGTTGGAGAACAAGAGGACGAAGGACGCCGAGCTGGTCAAGATCGACCAAAAGCTGGTGCTCGCCAGAGATAAACAGCAGGCCGCCTTGGAACTCCGTGTGGCCCAGAATCAGGCTGAATACGAGCGGTTCCTCGACCACGGCCAACTGGCCATGACTACCCAGAAGTATCCGCTGGCCGTGACTTCCTTCCAGAACGCCCGCCGCTTGAAGCCGTCGCCCGAGGTTGAAAAGCTCATCTCGGCCGCATTGGTGGAACAAGCCCGCACCGACGCCGAAGCAAAAGGCGAAGTTGAGAAAAAGAAGCTCGAGTCGCAACTCGCTCAAGAACAAGAGAGAAACAAAGACCTGGAGATTCAGAACGCCAAGATCCGGGCCAAGTATCAAACCGCGTTCGATGCCGGCCAGTCGGCCATGAAGTCCAAGCAGTTCGACCAGGCCGTGACGTCTTTCCGGCTCGCCTCCAAGACGATGCAAACCGACGAAGCGACGAAGAACCTCGATCTCGCTGAGAACGAACTGGCATACGCCGAGGCCGAGGCGAAGAAGAATGCCGAGGCAAGCGGCAAGCAAGCGACGATCGACAAGCATCTGACTGCGGGCCGCACTGCTCTGGCCGCGAAGCAGTTCGAGAAGGCCATCGTGTCGTTCCGCGCCGCTGCGGGCTTGAAGCCCGGCGACGTTGAGATTCAGAAACTACTCAACGATGCCGAGCAATCGCACGATCAGGCCCTCGCTGCCGAACGCAGGAAGCAAGAAAGTGATCAGCAACTACTCTCGCTACGAAAGCTGGTGGCGGGCGGCGAACAGAACCTGAAAGCCAAACGATTTGATGCGGCCATCGTCTCCTTCGGCGATGCACTGAAGATCGACCCTGAGCACAAGGATGCGACGGCTGGGTTGAAACAAGCCCAGGCGGGTGCGGCCACGGTCAACACCGACGCAGCATCGCAGGCCGAGGCCAAGCAAAAGCGAGACGATTTCGAGAAAGCAATGCGTCAGGGCCGAGCGGCCATGAGCCTGAAGCAGTTCGATAAGGCGATCGGCTTCTTCAAGCAGGCCCAGACGTTGTTGCCCGGCGACGTGGCATCAAACGACTTGCTGGCCGAGGCAACCAAGCGAAACGCCGACACGGCCGCAACCGAAGCCGCTCGAAAGAAAGCGGCCGAATTGAATCAGGCCGTCACATCGGGCCGTACTGCTTTGCGAACCCAACGATTCGACGATGCCCAGACTGCGGCCGATTCTGCAATGAAGATTGCCCCAGAGAGTGTCGAGGTCAAGAAACTCATCGCGGACATCGCCGACGCCAAGAAGGCACACCTGGCCGCGATGCAAAAGAAAGAAGCCGAAGGAAAGAAAGCCGCTCAGGTCGATGCCCTGCTCGATAAGGCCCGAGCGGCCCTACAAGCGAAGGACCTGGAACAAGCCGACAAGTTCCTGGCCGATGCGACCGCGATCGACGCGACCGATCCGGACATCAAGAAAGTTCGCCAGGAATTCGAGGCATTGCGAAACAAGATGGTCACTGAAGACATCGTAGCCAAGAACAAACAGCAGGCCTATCTGTCGGCGATGAAGAATGGCAGTACCGCCTTCACCGCGAAACAATACGCCCTTGCAGTGGCACAAGCGAGAATTGCACTCGTCAACAAGCCAGGCGATGGCCCCGCCAGTAAGCTCTTGGCCGATGCCCAGAAAGCAGACGCCGCGGGAGACGCAGCGGCAATGGAGGCCAAGAAAAAGCAGGAAGCCTACGATGCCGCAATGAAGACCGGCCGAGGGGCGATGACACGAAAGGACTTTGCGGCTGCGGAGAAGGCGTTTCTCGATGCACTGAAGGCCGATTCGGGCGATCCGGCCGCCACAATGCTGCTCAAGCAAGCCCGTGCCGGATTCATGGACCAGGCTGAGATGGCGAAGCGAAAAGCCCTGTACGATCAGTGGATGGATCGGGCCAAATTGCTAATGGGCATGAAGAACTACGAAGACGCCATCGTGGCCTATCAGACCGCTTTGAAAGTGCTACCTGGCGACGTGGCCGCCGCGACGGGGCTGGCCACCGCACGGTCGGCTATGAACGCCAAGAAAGACCCGCCGATTCCACCCAAGAAGGATCCGCCAAAGGTCGATCCGAAACCGAAGGATCCACCGAAGGTTGATCCCAATTTGGCCAAGATTGCGACCTTCATGAAGGTGGCTGCGGGCGAAGAAAACGTCGGCAAATACGCGAACGCCTACCAGACGTACCAGGAAGTGCTGAAACTCGCACCCACGAATCCCGACGCGAAGAAGCAGGCGGTATTCTGCCAGTGGATGGATCAGGGCCAACGCCAACTTGCAGCGGGCAAACTAGCCGAGGCGGCCACGAGTTTCGAACAGGCTCTCAAGATCGATCCTGTGGATGCAAACGCGAAGAAGTTGCTCGCCCAGGCGAGAGCTAAGAAGAAGTAACTCAGGCGAGGGGTGTCGCGGAAGCGATCCGATGATGACTCTGCATCGGGTCGCTTTCGCGACAACCCTCTCTACACCATTCATGAACAACAACGATCCAGTTCGTCTCGTCACACTTGCGCCCGGCCACTTTCACGCGGCCTTGGTTCAGCAAGAACCTCTCCCGGGCGTCGATCCGCATGTTCACGTTTACTCGCCACTTGATGCGGACCTAATCGCTCATCTCGAACGCATTTCGCGATTCAACACACGAGCCGATTCGCCCACTCGGTGGACTCTCGATGTCCATGCAGGCTCAGACTGGTTCGAGCGATTTCAAACTGAAAAGCCGGGAAACGTCGTAATCATCTCGGGCCGCAATCGACCCAAGATCGACCTGATCCTCGCGGCCGTTTCTGCGGGCTATTGCGTACTCGCGGACAAGCCCTGGATCGTCGAGGCCAGCGATTTTTCCAAGCTGGAACGAGTCTTTGCCGAATCGACCAAGCAAGAAGTCTTCGCCAGGGACATCATGACCGAACGCTGGGAAGGGACGAGCCTGTTGCAACGAGAGTTGATGAACGATGCGGAAATCTTTGGCGATCCGGTTCCGGGCACCCCGGAGGAACCGGCACTGCAAATCGAGAGCCTGCACTACCTCTGCAAGAAGGTCGCCGGCGTGCCGCTGAAACGACCCGTGTGGTGGTACGATCCTGGCATCGCAGGCGAAGGCGTCGCGGACGTAGGGACTCATCTGGCGGACCTCGCCATGTGGATGATGTTCCCCGACCAGGCCATCGATTATCGGCACGACATCGCGATTCTCGAAGCGACCCGCTGGCCAACACACCTGGATCGCACGTCATTCCTTGAGAGCACGGGTATGGCCGACTTCCCGGAAGAACTCGCTCGCCTTCACGACGGCAAGTCGCTGCAATACTGGGGCAATGGAAGCGTGAACTACCGTCTTCGAGATCGATTCGTTCGCCTCACAACTCGCTGGGACGTACGCGACACGGGAACCGAAGGGGACACACATCTGTCCATCGCTCACGGCTCGAGCAGCCGGGTCATGGTCCGCCACGATTCTCAATTTGGACCCGGACCGCAAGTGCTGGTCGTTCCAAATCGCGAACGCGATCACGCAGAAGTGTTCAAACGCATTGCCTCAGTTTGTTCGAAGGACCAGGGATATACCCCCGTCGATCTTGGAAGCCGCATCCACATTCAACTTCCTATTTCCGCAAGAACGGGCCACGAAGCACATTTCGCATCCGTGCTCGGCGAGTTCGTTGACAGTTTTCAGGATCGTTCCCGTGTGCCGAGATGGGAATGCCCGAACATGCTGGCAAAGTACTTCGTCACAACCGAAGCCGTGCGAATTGCCAAATTACAAGCCCCTTAGTGCCACGCGGGAAATAGTCAGCGAGACCAAGTCGCACTCAAGAGCTTTAACCACGGATTTACACGGATACAGACACAAAGCATTGCCCTTCTTATTCGTGTAAATCCGTGAAAACCGTGGTTAAAATGTATTGCTCGGACGCTCATGGATCGCCGTCGCTCCACATATCCTGCGGAACATAGCCCGTGATACGTGTCGTCTCGGCCATATCGTAAATCTCGCGGCGAACCGGCTTGCTGGTCGCGTAGACGATCGAGTAACTCGGCAACGATTTTGCTTGAACCACGGCGAGAAAGAATCGACCCGCGTCGCCGGGACTGAGATACACGTCTGGCCCCATCTCGCTTTGGCGAAACTCTTCCTCCTGCCCAGGCCGTGGGCACCAGCCGAGCCGCACTGCCAATACGGTCATGGCATGTTGACGCGAGTAAACCTGCCCGAGAGCTTCGAGAAATACCTTCGTACACGCATACAGGTAGCGAGGCTCAGGTGATGTTGAGGAACGCACGGGGATTCGCCCGTTTCGGAGATGGCCATCGATTACTTGACCAGTGGAGGCAAGAATCACGCGGGAAACCCCGCCTTTTCGGGCTGCTTCCATCACCTGGTACGAACCGACGATGTTGTTGGGCACGAGTTCGGTAAGAAAGTTGTCGCCGTCGTCTGGTTCAGCCCCACGCGGAAACCGCGAATCGTCCGGAGTCGCGGCCAGGTGAACGATGCAGCGTGCACCGTTGGCGGCAGCTTGTAAGAGCGTGACGTCTTCCAGCGTTCCGATTCGGCATTGTTCCGGACGTAGCCCGGGCGTCGGCATCAGATCGTACCCGATTACTGGAAGTTGCTGGGCGGCGAGAGCTTGGACGACGGCGTGACCAATTCGGCCCGCGGAACCCGTGACGAGAATGTGGTTGGCCATTGGGTGAGGGTAGTGACTGAATGCACCGGCGTCTCGCACTCGCTTCCTCTCCTTCGATCAGCTATGATTTCACAGCAAGGCATTTGACCCTCCTACCTGAACGGGCACCGATGCGAATCCTTCTCTCCCTCGCCGCCTGGCTGCTGTTCCTGACAACCGTCGAGTCAGCCGAATCGCTTCCCAAGCTGCTTGCTCCACATTTCGCACCACCTGCGGAGTACGCAAACCAACTGGGCGATTACAAATCCCCGCTGCGTTTCGCCGATGGCACCGAAGCCAAGTCGGCCACGGACTGGAATCGCAAACGCCAAGAAATCCTGAAAACCTGGCACGACCTGATGGGCCCCTGGCCGGCCCGGATCGAGAAACCCAAGGTCGAGATTCTCAAGAGCGAAAAGGACGGGAACTATACGCGGAATCACATCCGCATCGAGGTGGCGCCGGACCGAATGAGCGAGGATGCGTATCTGCTTGTTCCCGAAGGCAAGGGCCCCTTCCCGGCCGTCGTGGTCGTCTTCTACGACGCGGCCACCGGCATCGGACTCGGCAAAAAAACCATGCGTGACTTCGCCGTACAACTGGCACGCCGCGGGTTCGTCACGCTCTCGCTGGGAAGTGCCCCGGAAACCTATTACCCGTCGAAAGAGAAATGCAAGCTTCAACCACTTTCGTTTCACGCGTACGTTGCCGGCAATTGCCGTACTGCCCTGGCCAATCGGCCCGACGTGGATGCCAAGCGAATCGGTATCGTCGGCCATTCCTACGGCGGCAAGTGGGCGATGTTCGCGAGTTGCCTGGACGAACAGTTCGCCTGTGCCGCGTGGTCCGATCCTGGCATTGTCTTTGACGAAAAACGGTCCAACGTGAACTATTGGGAACCTTGGTACGTCGGGTTCGATCCGGAAGCGACTCGCAAACGCGGAATCCCTACAGACACGAATCCGCGAACAGGCCCCTACAAGACCATGATGGAGAAGGGCCGCGATTTACATGAATTGCACGCCCTGATGGCACCTCGACCATTTCTGGTTTCCGGTGGCTCGGAAGACTTGGCGGAACGATGGAAGCCACTCAATCATTCGATCGCGGTCAACAAGTTGCTCGGATTCGACAATCGTGTCGGCCTGACTCTGCGGCCGAAGCACGATCCGACCGAAGAATCGAACGAACAGATTTACGTGTTTTTCGAGAATTTTTTGAGAGCCAAGTAGGACAGGCCTCCCGGCCTGTCCAACAAATGGGATCGGTGCAATTATATGAAGCCGCCTCTGACACTCGCCGCATCACTACTCCTCGTGGTGTCATTTCAATCTGCGCCTGCCGCCGAGCCCAAGAAAGACATCGACTTCGCTCATGAAGTGGTGCCGATCCTGAAGGCTAAATGCGCGAAATGCCACACCAACGGCACGTACAAGGGATCGATGTCACTCGATACTCGAGCGGAGGCAATCAAGAAGGCCATCGTTCCCGGCAAGCCCGAGGCTAGCGAACTCATCAGGCGAATAACGAGCAAGGAGAAAGACACACGCATGCCGCCTGAAGGGCTAGCATTGAATGAGAAGGAAGTGGCTACGCTCCATGAGTGGATACGCCAAGGTGCAACCTGGGAGCCAGGCTTCTCATTCAAAGCGCGAACCTATGTCGCCCCATTGAAGTTGACGAAGCCCAACATTCCACCTGCCGCACCCGAGTCCACTCACCCGATCGATCGCCTGATTGGAGGCTATCTCTCCGCCAACAAACTCACCCGCTCGGCACCGCAGGATGATGCCAGCTTCCTTCGCCGGGTGTACCTCGATCTGATTGGGCTGCTGCCGACTCCTAGCGAAAGTCGTGCCTTTCAGGCGGATAGTGCCCCCGGCAAGCGATCCGTAGTGATCCAGCGATTGCTCGGTGAGCAGCGATCCTATGCCGACCATTGGCTGGCCTTCTGGAACGATCTGCTCCGCAACGAGTACAAAGGGACCGGCTACATCGATGGCGGTCGAAAGCAAATCTCTGCCTGGCTGTATCAATCGCTCCTGGACAACAAGCCGTACGACAAATTCGCACGCGAGCTCATCAGCCCGAATCCAGAATCGGAAGGGTTCGCGAAGGGAATCAAATGGCGAGGCGAGGTGAACGCGAGCCAGGTGGTCGAATTGCAGTTCGCACAAAACGTGTCGCAAGTGTTCTTCGGAGCGAACCTGAAATGTGCTTCGTGTCACGATAGCTTTATCGACCACTGGAAACTCGACGACGCCTACGGTATGGCCGCCATCATCGCGGACAAACCGCTTGCGATCCATCGCTGTGATAAGCCGACGGGCAGGACGGCAGTTACCAAGTTTCTGTTCCCCGAACTCGGCACCATTGATCCGGCACTGCCGAAAGCCAAACGACTCGAACGACTCGCTGAACTGGCGACGAGTCCTGCCAACGGTCGATTCCCGCGGACGATCGCAAACCGCATCTGGCATCGCCTAATGGGGCATGGCATCGTTCATCCCGTGGACCAAATGGGCGATCGTCCGTGGTCGCCGGAGTTGCTCGACTATTTAGCGAGCTACCTGGTGGACAACGGCTTCGATCTGAAAAAGCTGATCGAACACATCGCAAGTTCTCGCACTTATCAAGCGAAGGCGGTGCCAATCACGCAGGAGATGGCCGACGACGCTTTTGTGTTCCGCGGCCCGGAACTGCGCCGGCTTTCCGCTGAGCAATTCATCGATGCGATCTGGATGCTCACCGGAACCGCACCCGCGAAGGCGACCGCACCCGCAAAAATCCCGGCCTTCATCGATGCAATTCCATCGGAACGACGACTCGTGCGAACCACTCTCGTCGATTGCGATCCGTTTATGCGCTCGCTGGGCCGACCGAACCGGGAACAGGTCGTCACAGTTCGGCCCGAACAACTATCGACGTTGCAGGCTCTCGACCTGGCGAATGGGCAGATTCTGACAACGACGCTGGCACGCGGCGCGGCCAACATGTTGAAAGCGGACCCGAAAGTGACCGCCGACATTTTGGCCGAACGTGTCTTCCTGCAAGCACTGGGCCGCAAGCCATCGACCGAGGAGTTGGTCGCCGCACGTGGACTCGTCGGCGAGAAACCGACGATCGATGGTGTTGCGGATCTGTTGTGGGTGATCGTGATGCTTCCGGAATTTCAGTTGATTCGATAATCTGAATAGATGGAGATTTCTGATGTTACTCGATACTCGATCGATGACACGCCGCGAATTCGTCTCGGGCATGACCGCCGCCGGCCTGGCCACGCTGACCTGTGGCGAACCGCGTGCGAATGCTGCCGAGAGCGTCAAGCATCCGGAAGCCACGGCCGACACCGTCATCCTCCTGTGGATGGGCGGCGGCATGGGTGCCCCCGATACGTTTGATCCGAAACGCTACGTGCCATTCGAAGTCGGAGTGCCGGTTGAGAAGATCCTCTCGACGTTCCCGGCCATCGATACGGCCGTCGACAATATCAAGATCACCAAAGGTCTGGAGAACATCGCCAAGATCATGGATCGCGGAACGTTGATCCGTTCGCACGTCGTGGCCGATCTTGGCAACATCCTGCACTCGCGACATCAATATCACTGGCACACGGGTTATGTTCCGCCGCAAACCGTGGCCTGTCCGCACATCGGCTCCTGGATCGCCCGCGTGAAGGGCCCGCGAAATCCGGCCATTCCGCCGTTCATCAACATCGGCCAGAAGCTGGAAGGCAATGGCGAGCAGGAAGAGTTGAAGGCGTTCACAACTGGCGGCTTCTTCGGCACGGAATACGGGCCTTTCAATCTGCCGTCTCCCACGGACGCCATCGACGCGGTTCGCCCACCCAAGGGCATGACGCCTGAACGCTTCCAGGCTCGCCACGCCAAATTGAAAGAACTGTTAAGGAGCAGCCCCATCGGCGAACTCGCGACCGATCACCATCACGAGTCCATGTTGCGGTCGATCGAGAATGCTTATCGCCTTCTGAACTCGAAAGAACGCGAGGCATTCGATCTCTCGAAAGAGCCGAAGGACAGTTTTGACAAATACAACACCGGCCGCTTCGGTCTTGGTTGCTTGCTCGCCAGGCGACTGACGGAAGCCGGGGCTCGCTTCATTGAGGTCACCACCGAGTACGTGCCATTCCTGCACTGGGATACGCACGAGAATGGTCACACGACACTCGTCCGCATGAAAAAGGAAATCGATCAGCCGATTGCCCGGCTCATACTCGACCTCGAATCACGGGGCCTGCTGAAACGCACACTCGTCGTACTGGCCAGCGAATTTAGCCGCGACATGATGATCGAGGGAGTGCCCGGCAGCAAGGCGAAAGACCAGTCACTCGCTAAGACCGAGAAGCTCGGCGAACTCAAACACTACGGGCTGCACCGGCACTTCACGGGCTCTGGTTCCGTGCTCATGTTTGGCGGCGGGATCAAGAGGGGCTTCCTCTACGGCGAGACCGCACCCGAACGACCGCTGCTGACGACCAAGAACCCCGTTTCAATTCGGGACCTGCACGCGACGATTTTCCAGGCCATGGGCATCTCGCCAAGAACCGCTTTTGACGTCGAGAAACGCCCGTTCTACGCAACCGACGACGGCAAGGGCGTGGCGGTGAAGGAGTTGTTCGCCTGATGTTGACAGAACAAACCCGCCTGCTCGATTTCCCTTCTCTCGCCAATCGAGCGTATCTGAACACGGCCGCGGAAGGCATTTTGCCTGACTGCGTGGTTCAATCGCTCGATCAATATGGCCGCGACAAGCAACTCGGTATGGATGGCCGCATTCCGCATGGCGAGCAATTCGAAGCGTGCAAAGCTCTCGTCGGCGAGTTCTATGGGCTCTCCGCAAATGAGATCGGTATCTGCTCGTGTTCATCCGAGGCGTACAACCTGGCCGCGATGGCCCTGCGTTTACAGCCGGGCGATGAGGTCGTGATCAACGATCTCGACTTCCCAGCCGGGGCAACGCCTTGGCTACAGGAGGGCTGTCCGGCCACCGTGAAAGTCTGGCGGCAACGAGGGGGCGGATTACGGACGGAGGATCTTGTTCCGCTGTTGAGCCCGAAAACGAGGCTGGTCACAGTCTCGCTCGTCAGCTTCTTTAACGGCTTCCTGGTCCATCTCCCTGAAATCGTCGCTGCCGTTCGAAAACACTCGTCGGCATTGCTGGCGGTCGATGTCACGCAGGCCCTCGGTCGAATCCCGTTGAATCTCGCGGGCGTCGATCTCATCGTCAGCAGCACGCACAAGTGGATTCTCTCCACGCACGGAGGGGGCCTCGTCGGTGTGCCTGCATCGCGAGCCAAAGAGTGGACTGTGCCCGCCGGTGGTTGGTTTCATCTCGAAAATGCGTTCGGCCCAAATCGCTTTGAGAAGGCGATCAGCAAGCCAGGCGCGGCCAGCTTCGCCGTCGGCATGCCGAACTACCCGGCTATTTATGCCACGCGGGCGGCTCTCAATTATCTTCGCGGCATCGGCGTGGCCGCGATCGACCGCGTCACACGACCGCTGGTTCTCGCCTGTTTGGAGGGCTTGCGAAAGCTGCCGATCGACATGCTGACGCCTAACGAACCCGAACATATCGCCGGGATTTTGGCATTCCGCCATCCGGATGCGGAACGCCTCAACCAGCATTTGCGTGCACAGAACATACACGCCATGTACACGGCTGGGCGAATGCGGATCGCCATTCACGGCTACAACACGATGGGCGATGTGGAGCGATTATTGGCTGCCCTGCGAGAGGCGTTGTAGTTAACTCTTGCTCAGTTTTAGAGTCCACGCAATCCCGCGAAGGAAAATCTTCCGCACGACTTCATTCGTCGCAAGTTCCTTCGCATCATAACGCGTGTAGAACACCCGGCCCTTCGTCTCTTTGTTCTCGCGCACCCACGTGTGCGGCATCATGTCCCCCTTAATGCCGCTGTAGAGCAGCACCGTCACATCGGGCGAAAGTTCGGTGTAGAAGTATGAGCCACTGCTCGGCCGTGGAACTTCGATGCCTTTCAGAATCGCATGCTCCGCCTGCCCCTTCGCTACTTCGATCACCATCACCGGATCTTTCTCCAGCAGATGATGGCCGCCATATTTCGCGCCAAAAATTGCCTGGTCGGCACGCAGCCAGTTCTCGAAAACGTGGCTCGCGGCCCGGTAGCCGACGAACGGCTTACCGGCGGCCAGATGCTTCTTGACGTGGGCGAGTTGCTCGTCGCTGGGATAGGTTCGCTTGGCAATCGAGCCGATCCAAAGATCGGCATTCTCGAGTTGCTCCAGGCCCGCGATGTTGTCCTCCTTGGGCTTGGCGTCCTTCTTGACGCCCGCACTCAGTGCCTTGAGCGAGTACACCGCTTGCAGGTCTTTCTTCACTTCGGGGAGTTCGGCCCCGAAGAAGAGGACGGTAAGGGGCTTGGCTTTCTCCTCTGCAAGGAGGAGCGGCGACGTAGCCGTGGCCGCCGCCAATGCGGCGGACGTGCAAAAAAAATCACGACGCGATTGCGGTTTCATTCATCGTCTCCCATTGTAGTCCGCACACTCCGAGTGCGGACGGTCGGCACACGGAGTGTGCCGACTACTATGAAATACATCACTTGACTACGCCAAGCAAATATTCGAGCAAATCTGCCAATTGCTGTTTGTCGAACTGTTTCTCAAATTCCTCGGGCATGAGCGATTTACTTGTGGCCCGTATTGACTCAATTTGCGAACGCAGGATCGTGTCCTCGGCCTTTTCGCCGCGACGAAGCGTGAGGCTAGTCGGGGTTTCCACTGCGAGAATGCCGCTGATCGTGCGTTCCGCCGTGGTTGTCACTTGATAGTTCACGTAACGGGCATCCACTTCCCGGCTCGGGTCGAGAATATCGAGCAGCAGGGCGTCCTTGGTCTTGTTGCGTAACGCGGCAGTCAGGTTGGCCCCGACCTCGAAGCCCGTGTCTTCCAGACGATGGCAGGCCGTGCAGTTCTTGCGGAACAACTCGCGGCCACGGGTGAGATCGCCCTTCAGTTCGAGCGATGGCTTGTACTCGTCGAGCACTTTCTTGCGATCCGTAATCACTTGGCCCACGAGCAGCATGGTCGCACGATTACGAATCGTCGGATCCGCGTGTTTCCTCAACGCATCGGCACGTGCTGCTTCAATATGTGAGGCCAGCACCTTCTTGGCTTCGACGGCATCCAGTAGTTTCCCAATACGATCGTTGCGAGCGAAGAGGACTTCAATCGCCTCCCGGCGAAGCGAGGGACTAAAACCATCCCACCCGGCCAACACCGTGTCGGCAACTTTCGGATCGTCGAACGAAGCCAGCGATTTCAACGCGGCCGATTGCACTTCGCCGGAAGAACGTGCTCCAAGCATCGAAGCCAGCGGCTCGGAGGCCACCTTGAACGGTCCCGAGGCCAGCAGCCGAATTGCTGCCAGACGCGTCGCCAGCGGGGTTTTCTCGTCCTGAGCGGTCCCAACTGCCGCAACAAAGATGCCCATCGCCTTTTCGACCGCAGGCTTCAATTCGGCAGGCGGGTTTTCCCAAAGGCGATTGAGCGGCCGGGACGTATTTCGCGAGCCTTGACCCAGGCCATTAAGGATCGCGATCTGGGCTTCCGCCGAATCGAGTTTTGCCAACAACTGCAACGTCTGCCCGGTCGCTTTCACGTCGTTGCGGGCACCGATCATTGCAGCGAGGCGGCCCAACATGGCGGGATTGCTTTTCACATACAATCCGTCTGCCGCGAGCGATTCGAGCAGATATGGCCCAGCATCCTTGGCGGAACTTAGCACCGCGGACTGCAGCCAGGTGTCGGCGTCCTTGTGGCGAAGCACTTTGGCGAGGAGGGGGCCCGCCTCCTCGGGTGGAAGTTCACCGGCGGTAAGAGCGAGTTGAAAGCGAACGAAGGGAGATGGATCACCTTCAAGTTTCAACACGACCTTACGAAAAGCTGGAAGACCGACAAAGAACCGTTCCGAAAGTTGAAGTGCTTGCACGCGGTCGGCAACTGTCCCGTTGTCGAAGGCATGAATAAGATCTCTTGCTGCATTGAGCTCGAATTCACAGAGCATCCGTAGGCGAGCCGCCCAGCCAGCGCCTGGCGGGACGTTCTCCAACTCAGCCTTAAGGTATTCCGGGACGCCACGATCACGTTCCTGAAAAATTAGCCGCTGAGAAGTCGTTCGCCTCCAAGCATGTTCG
Organism: Gemmataceae bacterium; assembly: GCA_009691845.1. Lineage (GTDB taxonomy): Bacteria > Planctomycetota > Planctomycetia > Gemmatales > Gemmataceae > SIAJ01. The sequence goes on along the minus strand of SIAJ01000029.1, from coordinate 20,531 downwards.
TTCGTCAACTGCTTCACGCGTTCGAATTCACTTAGACTGTCAAGCCGCGATAAAGCTTTCGCCTTAAACCCCTCCGGCACAATGCGCCAAATACGCCCCCGCTCTCGGCTCTCCAAATTCAGCTTCTTCTTGATGTCATCAGGCAACGAGAGCGGTGTCTCAATCACTTCGCGATAGAAATCCAGCACATACAGTGCCCCCTCCGGTCCGACTGTGAGATGAACCGGGCGAAACCAGTTGTCTGTGGAGGCCAGGAACTCGACCCCGTCGTCGATGCGTTTGCCTTTGTAGATCGAGCCGTTCGGTTCGAGTTTATCGCGAGTGATAAGATTATTCGCCGGGTCGCACACATAGACGCAACCGCGATCCCGATCGGGAAATAACGGCTCGTTCAGGCCGTAATAGCAGGGGGAGCAAGCGGACGTGATGAATCCGCCGGGCACGAGTTCCGTTGGCGAAAACCGCTTCGCCTCGGGACTGTCTTTTCGTCGCGTCGTGCGTTCGACACGCCATTGCTCGAAGGGGCTGATGCGAAATACTTTGCAGGCGGCCCCGTGTTCGGGAATGTCCACCGTGGTGGCCGGGGCGGCGAAGTACGGATTGCGGCGAAGATAGTGATCGGGCAGCACGATTTGCCGGAGGTGCGAACTGTTCGTGTTCACGAACCAGTGTTGGGATTCGTCGCAAGTGAGGCCATACTGCCCGCCGCCCGATGTGGGCTCAATGCTGCCAGGCACATCGGGCTTGAAGCGGATGCCGCGACCACGCAACACCAACGGCTTCATCTCCGGTTTTTCGGGACTAATTATCGTTCCACCGACCGAACCGACGACTGCATAGACCCAGTTATCAATGCCCCAGCGTGGCGAATTGAGAATCTGCTGAATGTTATCGAGGCCGAAGCCGGTGTAAAGAACCTTTACACTGTCGGCCTTGTTATCGTTGTTATCATCCGGCAAATAGATCAAATCGGGAGGATTGCAGACGATCACGCCGCCTTTCCAGGGCATGACACCGGTGGGAAATCGCAAACCTTCGGCAAAGACCACACTTTTCTCGAACACGCCATCGCCATTCTCGTCGGTCAAACAGCGAACGCGACCACGATGTTCTTTGCCTGTTGCCACGCCACCGTTGGGGTAGCCACGCATTTCGCACACAAACAAGCGGCCTTTTTCATCGAAGGCCATGGCCACGGGGTCGATCACATCGGGCTCGCTGGCAACCAACTCAACCTTGAAGCCCGGTAAAACCTTGAGGGTCTTTAGTTCCTCGGCAGGAGAGAGTGCATCGCCGACTGCCACCGAAGGAATAAGGAAAAAGACTACAAGAAGCGTTTTGACCACGGATTTCACGGATTGACACGGATAAACGCAAAGAGATGCATTTGTATTATCCCTGCAAATCCGTGTAGTCCGTGGTCGATTCGTTTTCATGATGACTTACCACTTGGAGGTTTCACTTCGACAATTCAAGAGCCTTATTCACGATGATATCTTCGATCTTCGGCGACCATTTGGTTGGGAAGCCGTAATAGATTTGCGAGGACTCCCCCTCATAGCCGCCCTCTTTTACGACGCGGGCGGACGGGATATATGACATCACGTCGTTGGCGTAGCCCGTGATCCATACCGGCGACTTACCGCCAATTTCTTTCTTGAGGCGCTTGTTGTAATCGATGACGACTTCGCCGCCGAGAGATACCCAGGTGAGTTGATCGCCGAATCGCCAGACTTGCACGGGATAGTGTGGATAATTATCGGGAATCTTGCCGGTTTTCAAATGTTCCAGCATCTTCTTGGCTAGCATTTTGGCCGCGTGATTCTTGCTGCTCTGGTCGGCTTCCCACTTCTCTTTCCCTGGAACCTCGCCCAATAGCAGCGATACTTCTGCATATTTCGCCGTCAATTTCTCGGTGAGAGGCTTTGTCTTGCCGTCTAAGGTTTCCTCCACGGCGACCGCCAACTCTTTGCCGTATTTCTCGCAGAGTTCAATCTTGCGACGAGGCAACGGGTTCGCATCGCCGCCGCAGCCGATCCAGAATAGGGCCAGAGCACCCGGGTGTTTCTTCTCGACCTCGATTTGTGCGAAGCCGGCATAGTCCCCGGACCACATGAAATAGTCCATCGTCGTGTTGTGACAGGCGTAGCCGAAGACGACGGCTTTCAGTGTTCCCTTGTCGTCCTCAACTTTCAAGACAGGCACGGAATGATCAACCGGCCCGACGGGATCGATCCCGTTGATGACCCCCTTCTCTGTGTTCTGCCGGCGATTGACGGCAAATCGAGCGGTGCCTTCGCCAACGCTGACCTTCGCGGGCTTGAGGTCTTTCACCGCGGCCACGATCGTTTCAATCATCCAGCCACGCAACTTGTCGGTGTAAGCGAAGATCTTGGCAGGTTGGTCGGGCGTCATCTCGTACATGTCCATGAGGTTATCGCGCACCACAGGGCCACAGTGCGTGTGCGAGCAACTCAGGAGGATGTTCTCGCGTTTCAATCCGGTCCGCTTCATCACCTCGACGCAAACCGGTTCGGACAGGGAACGCGGAATGCCGCAAAGATCGCTGGTCAATATCACGCATCGATTGCCCGCGCCATCCTCGATGGCGACGGCCTTGACCCACAGATCGTGCTGCTTCGTGTCGCAAGGCTTGTTGCGTCCCGCGTAGCCCGACATCCAGAGCGGCTCGGTGGGCGTGATGACCTTGGAGGCTGTGCCAGCCTTGAAATCGGCGGCCGCAAGGGGCATCACCAGAACGAGCAGAATTACCAGAGGCCGAATCGCCAGCGAGGCAAATGCCGTTGCAGCCTCGCCGGCGCTTCGGCCTCTGCGGTCGCGGATTGTTTCTGAAGTTGGAGAGGACATATCGCTACTCGGGTAGTTTTGCCTTCAATAGTTTCGCCATCGCCTTCAACAAGATCGCTTCGCTTTCGGGCCCAGCAAGGGCCACGGTCGGTTCGTACCCGCCCTGTAAATATCCCGCCGGCGTCGGGATATATCCACAGCCGTCGTCGCCGTAACTCGCCACGAATACCGTTTCCGCCGGTCGCATTTTCTGAGCGGCAAGCTGGTACTCGATGAACGCCTCGCCCGGCAGATGCAGCAAAAAAACCTTGCCGCCAAAGTCGAGGCAACCGATGTCGATCGGTCGATCTTGCCGCTTCAACCAGGCCAGTTGATAGGCCGCGTTGCCTCGTTTCGCCTTCGCGGCCTTCTCGTCTTCCAACGCTTTGCGGCTCTCGACTTCACCGAAGCTTGCTTCCTTTCGCGGCGGCAGCTTCACGGCTTCGACTCGCCAGTCCCAGCCTTCGACGAGCGTTTTTTTGGTCGATTTCAGCGATTCCGTCATGCCGCCGTACATACGGTCGCGCAGGATGACGCGGTTCTCTTTCGCACCATCGTTGTACTTCCCGGCCGTCACATTGCCCGCACAGCCCGTGAAATATGCCTGAAAGACCTTCGGGTTCTCGTCCTGCAACTTCTGCCGAGCAAGGCCACAGAAATCCGCACTCACACGGCCATCGCCGTAATAGCTCATCGGATGACTGGCATAGTAATGCAATGCGGCTAGCAAGGTGTCGCCGTCCCAGAACGATAGCGTTTTCAGAATCGGGTCTATCAATCCTTCGGGAGCAGCCCGTGCCACCGGATCCTTGGTGGCACTCGTGCGCGTGAATCTGACTTTCCCATCCTCGCCAATGACACGCCGATTCGAAGCCACTTCCTTGATCGTGGCCGAGCCGACGCCGATGTGCGTGAACTTCTTCGTCTTGGCGAGAGAATCCCGGCAGGCCTTCGCGACATCCTTCACGACACGGTCGAAGAATTTTAGATCCAGGCTCGGCGGCCCTTTTGCTTCGTCGAGCAATTTCTGAGCAACCGTATCCGCGAAGGGTGCGTTGTGCGGGTGCACGGCATGAACGGTCACGTGCTCGATCGTCGTGTGCGCCGCGTCGGCCAGTGCCTTTCGCACGGCCAGATGCGCATCATTTCGGAGGGCAACCCAATCGAAGACGCACAGAACAATCGGTTTCCCTTGCCCGAGAAGTACCAGGCCGAGAGCTTTCAACGGATCATCCACGCCGCGAACAGGCTCGATCCAACCGCCACACAGGGGGTGACCTTCGGGTGGAGTAACGTCGGCCGTAAACGTTGCGATGTGAAAAGCAAGCATGATTGATCATCGAGGATGGAGGGGCATTCAAGCGGCATGGTAATCGCCAGCACACCGGAAGGCAACAAAGGACTTGGAGAGTTTGTCGCGAATCGTAACGAATCGCCAAACGCCCGTATTACTTTCTGTGTCGGACTCTTCTAATGAGTAGGCCGCACGAAAGGCCGGAGGGCCACGGATGACCGATGCGGAGCTGGTGCGAGCGACCCTCGCCGGATCCCGGGACGCCTACGCGGAAATCGCGCGGCGCTGGGCTCCGCGCGTAACCGCCATCTGCCACTCCCGCGTCCGCCGATCCGACGTGGCCGACGATCTCGCTCAGGAGACGTTGCTTCGCGGTTATCGGGCTCTGCACACGCTCTCGGATCCGAACAAGCTGGGCACCTGGCTGATGGGCATTGGCCATCGGGCCTCGCTTGACTGGCTGAAGGCTCGCGAACGCTCGACCCTGTTGTTCAGCGGCCTCGGGCCGGATCAATCGATCGAGACGCTGATTACACGGGACGAAGGGGACCCGGCCGGCGAAGCCGACGAACGCCGGCAACTAATGACCGAAGTCGAAGCCTTGCCAGAGAACCTAAGGCAAGTGGTGATGATGTACTACTACGAGGATGTGAGTTACCGCGAACTCGCGGAAATCCTGGGCATTTCGCCGGCAACGGTGAATGCACGATTGACGAAGGCACGGGCGATTTTACGCGGACGATTGACGAATACGGAGTGATAACCATGACACACGACGACGCTCTTTCGCTACTCTCGGCCCGCATTGATGGCCCGCTTTCTGCCGACCAGCAGAGCGACCTCGATGCCTGGATTGCCGAATCCCCGGACAACCAGGTGCTTGCGGAAGCGTTCCAGTCGCAGCACGGCGAGTTGTACACGGCCTTCGGGCCGCGACGCGAAGCGGCCCGACAGACGGCCGTGGCGGTGGCACGGAAACTGGCGAATGCCCCTTCACCGGCACCGGCCCGTAGGTCGCTAAGTTGGTGGCGGATGCTCGCCACGCCGATTCCTGCCGGTTGTGCGACCGCGTTGCTTCTTGCCATTGGCCTCTTCAGTTTTCGCGGCAAACCAGGCGAGCCGAGGCTGGATGAGCCGAGTATGGCTGCCCGCGCATATGATCGCACCGAGGGACTTGGCTTGACGGCCCTCCCGAAAAAGCAAGCTCCTAAATCGGTCGCGATGGGCGTCGGCGAGACAATCGCCACCAAGCCTGGTGAAAAACGCCGGGTGACGCTGCCGGATGGTTCGTTCCTGTACCTGAATCAGGAAACTTCGGTTGTGCTCACGAAGGCTCGGCACGTCAAGCTCACGGCTGGCGAGATGTTCCTGGAAGCCATTCCAGCCAAGAACGCCGGCGATCAATTCGTGGTCGAAACCGCGAGCAAGTCGGTTACGGCTCTCGGAACCAAGTTCGCCGTCTCCGCGACCAAGGCGGGTACGGGTGTGTTCGTAACGCAAGGGAAAGTTGAAGTCTCGGGCCTCAGTGAGAAACTGACGACCGGTCAGGAACTGCCGCCCGGAGCCGATAAGGTCGCTTCCGCCCCTCGTGCGTCCGCCGCCCTCGACTGGACGAAAGACCTGATGATCGCGGCCGAATCTCCGCTCGTGCCGGCCGGCAAGCACAGCGGCGGCTCCCTGGTCGCCGTCGATCCTTACGGCCAGGAAGCAAAGCTCTCGCTGGTCAAGTTCCACGTGGACGTACACATCGAGGACGGCTTCGCCCGCACGACCATCGATCAAACCTACTTCAACAGCGAGAATTCACGGATGGAAGGAACGTTCTACTTCCCGCTGCCGCCGGATGCGTCGCTTTCTCGCCTCGCCATGTACGTTGATGGCGATCTGATGGAAGGGGGCATGGCCGACCGAGGACACGCTCGCGATGTGTACGAAACCATTCGCTATCAGAATCGCGATCCGGCTCTGCTCGAATGGGTCGATGGCAGCGTGTTCAAGATGCGCGTCTTCCCACTGGAAGCCCGGCAAGAAAAGCGAATCGTGTTGGCTTATTCGCAACGACTCCCGGTGCTGTACGGACAGGCAACCTATCGCTTCCCGGCCGGGCACACGCTGGCTCTCGTGGACAAGTGGTCGTTCAATGCGGTCGTGAAGAATGGCCATCGCGTGTCGGTGACGTCCCCTTCGCATCCGTCGATGAAGATCGTGCCGCGAGGGAGCGATCAGGCGATTACGGATGAAGCGAAGAACGTGAAAGTCGATCGCGATGTGGTGCTTGAACTGCACGATCATCAAGCCGCCGATGCGGCCAACGCGGTTCGCTGGTCGTCTGCTGAACTCGATGGCCAAAAATACCTCATGGTGCGGTATCGCCCGGAATTGCCAAGCGCCCCACGCCGCGAACGTCGGGACTGGGTCGTGCTGTTCGAATCCTCCGGGGCCCGCGATCCGCTGGTCGCCCGGGCCCAGGTTGAAGTCATTCGTTCGCTGCTCGCCCATGCCGAGCACGACGATACCTTCAGCATCGTCAGCGTCGGCACCCACGTTCGCAAATGGAATGATACGCCCCAGGCTGCCACGGCCGACAACATCGCCAGGGCGATCGCCTGGCTCGAAGCCCGACATCTGATCGGGGCGTTGAACCTGGATCAGGCTCTCAGCGACCTGTCGCCGATCCTTCAGGCTGGCACGAATCCGCATCTCGTTCATGTCGGCGGCGGCATCGCCTCCATCGGCGAGCAACGGGCCGACGAACTGGTCAAGCGCATTCCCGCCGGCACGAAGTACGTCGGCATCGGCGTGGGCAAACGTATTTCGCCCGCATTCATGAAAGTCGCGGCCGAGAAGACCGGCGGGCTGTTCACGCAAGTGAACCCCGACGAGCCGATCGCCTGGCGTGGCTTTGAGATTGCTTCGACCTTGAACGCCCCCCGCCTGCTCAACATTCGCGTCGAGACGCCGGGCGTGAACACGGTCCGCTTTCTGACCTTCAGCAGCAGCCTGGCACATGGCGAAGAACTGGCAGCACTCGCGAACATCACTCATGCCATGCCGAGCACGATCGTCGTCAACGGCACGATGGATGGCCAGCCGTTCGCGAAAACGCTGCCCATCTCGAACGTGGCCCCTCAGGCTGACTATTTGCCACGCACCTGGGCCAAGCTGGAAATCGATCGAATGATGGCCCAGGACAGTGTGGCCAACGAGAGGTCGATCACGGAACTGTCGAAGGCGATGTACGTGATGACGCCATTCACCTCGCTGCTCGTACTGGAAAACGAGCAGATGTACAAGGACTTCAAAGTCGATCGTGGCCGCAAGGATCACTGGGCCATGTACCCGTGCCCGGCCAAGATTCCGGTTGTCTACATTCCCGATCCAAATCTCGCGGCCGGCTCACGGCCTGACCTGAAAGGCCAAAAGCCGCACGAAAACGCGGTGCTACAGACGATCCTGGTTCGCAACTCGCCGAAGTATCTCACCTGGCCAGGCCACGACGGCGGGGACAATCCCATCGAAACGGCTGGGCAACGCTTTGGCAATGCATTTGCGCTTCCGATGGAGGAAGAACGGGAAGAACTGATGAACGAGGATGCGGGCCTCGCTGGAGCCGAAATTGAGCGAAGGCTGAGTGAGAGCGACCGTCCGATAAGCTTGGATTTCGCTGCACCGAGGCTACTCTCTGAGAAGGGGGCTGCCGGATTGAGGCGGAGTTCCGAAATGCTGGGGGCCAAGTTCTACAGGAGGGGAGCGTCCACAGGCTCTGGTAGTGGCCGTCAGGGTCTCCGCGACCGGAATCTGCTTCGCCCCGAATCAAACGAGCCGGTTTCTGCCGCAGGGGGGGATATTCCTGCCATCTTCGACACCTTCATGGCGTCTCCGAATGGTCGAACACGGTTTTCAGGACGAGCGATCGGCAACGATGGCCCCATGGGTGGCACGGCCCTAGACCTTGCTTTGCGGGCAACCTCGTTCGGCAGAACTGTTCCCTCCGATGGATGGATGCCAAGGGGGCACGGACTCGCCCGTGAACGCGACGGTTGGCAAGCTACCTCTGTTAGCTCCAACGTCCGCGCGAAAGATGCGCTGGAGCTTGAGCTTCGTCAAATCAAGTTCGAGCGCGATCTTCTCCTTCGAGACACTTCGCCTTTCGCAGGCACACTAAGGGCAGAACAGACGGATTCATCCCTGCTTGCGGCTGGTGATAACAAGGGCGAGATGCTCGGCGATATTGCCTCCGTCACCACCGCCCCGCAGTACTACGGCCGGCCGTCGTTCAACGGCAATCTTCGCGTCTTCAACGATCCGGTGTCGTATGCCCCGGGAATGAGTTCCAGCCCTGCCGATGTGCAGGCCGTGCTCGAAGCCGAGGCCGCACCTCGCTTTGGCAATCGCCTGGGCACAATCGATCCGGCCGCTCGCAAGTTGATCGAAGCCGCTCGCTCGACTGAATGGAAGTCTCTGAAAACCGCGGACGGCACGTTCCTGCACGATGGCCAGGGACGTTACGCCTACGAACGCAAGTTGAGCCTGGGACTTCTGGAACGCGTCGTTTGCGATGGCACGCACCTTTGGCACTTGTACCCCGAACTTGGCATCGGTGCCAAGCGGGTGGTCACCCGGTTCCACCGGGCACCTCTGCTCGATCTGATCCCGGATTTCGTTCCGTCTGCAGAAGATATGGCTCACGGCACCGACGTGAAGTTTTTGGACGACAAGACGGTCGCCTTGGTCCCGCTTCGTTCACCGCATGCCGACAAGCAGCCGGAAGCCTGGCTCGAATCGCATCTCGTCTTCGAGGGGAATCGCCTGGTCGAGCGTCGTTGGGTGCTCCAGCCCGGTAAGGAAACCCTGGTCAAGGAGGTGTATTCATCGAACCTCACGAAGATCATGACCGGAAAGGGCAAGCCTGTCGATGAAAGCAAGCGTGAAGAGACGGCTGCCACTGCTCCGAACCTGAAGCCCGACGTGAGCGGCCTGGTCGTGTTGCCGTTGCCGTTGCGGAGCCGGGAGCACGTTTACCGCGAACTCGGCATGGAGCCGGGCTGGGACCTCCTCGATCGGCACAACGCCTGCTTCGAGTATCTGCCCGAAGCGGACGTGTTCAAGCTGCTCGCCTGTGAATTCGCCTCGAACAATGGCCACAACGTGGCCCGCATCTGGAATGGCTGGTTCCGTAAGGAGAATGATCATCGCACCGGCTTCTTCACCCTGATGGCCTCGGCGAATTACAGCCCACGCTCCTACGAACCATTCACCGACAAGTTCGAGAAGGACCCATCCGACCCGCTCGTGCGTTATCTCTGGCAGATGTACGATGAGGACCTGCACCGTCTCCAAGCACGTTTCGGCTTCGGCCCCGGCAACGTGAATGGCGACACGTTCCTGGGTCGATTGACGAGCTTCCGCCGCATTCAATCTCGCTGGCAGGGAAGCTTCATCCAGAACGAGTTTTGGGGTCAGCGCGATAGCGAACGCGAGCGGGCCATTGCCTTCGCCGTGAGGAACGCGGACAACGTGCTCGGCTGGTGTACGCTCGCCATGGTGCAGGATCGAGCCCCGAATCAGGCCGCGTGGAAGGACGTCGCCAAGGCCTGGCCCGTGCTCGCGGAGAAGTCCGCGTTCCGCTACCCGGCCCTCTACGAAGAAGCCCGCAGTCTCGGCTACGCCGGCCTGAACGAACCAGCCCAACTCAAGTTCCAGGACCTGTTCCGGGCTGCCCTCCAGGAGGGCGTGCTGCCGCCGCTCGACTCTTCGTTCCGCAATGTTCTCGAGAGCGGCAAGCAGGACGCGTGGGCCAAGCTCATGCGTGAGACGGCCGCCTTGTGTGCCAAGAAGAAAGCACGGCCCGTGATCGTCACGCTGGCCTGGCAATGCAATCAAGTCGGCGACACGGCCATGGCCGACACGCTGCTCGAACAGGCGCTCGACAAAATGCCCGCTGATGAAAAGCCGCTCACAGCCATCGCGGCCATCCACTTCCTGAATTCCACGGGTCGGTACGACCGATCCGACTTGATCGTCCGGGAGCTTTTGGCTGATGCGAAACTGGCGAAATCTTCGGGCCTCTGGCGGCTCGCGTCGCAAGTTGCGGACAATCGCCGCGATCAGATCCGAAGCATCCAGTGCTTGGAAAAAGCACTCGACATCGAGTACGACCAGCTTCCCCAGGTGTTCGATGTTCAGCCCATTCGTGCCGATTACGGGCGACTGCTAGGCCACTATGAATGGTTAGCGGATGCCAGCACATCACTGAAAGTCTCACCGCCGACCGACCTGGTCACCCGGGTCGTGAAAGCGGCAGATCGCTGGCGTCATCTCGATTCCGAATCGGGCGATGTGCCAAACCGTGTGGCCACGATCCTTCGCAAGGCCGGCGGCGAGGGAGCAACGGAACTCGCCTGGGACTACGCGACCACGCCGCTGGCGATGAAGCCGAATGAATCGGGCCCGTGGGTATCGCTCGCGTGGTCGGTCCGTCAGGAAGGGAACTGGCGCCTCGCCGACCAGTGCTACGCCCTGGCCTTCGCGGCCGAGCCGACCAATGCCCAGTTGCTTTGGGATCGGGCTCAATATTTGCAGCAACAAGGCCAGGTTGCCGAGAGCAGAAAGCTGATGGAGCAACTCGCGAAAAGCGACTGGCAACCACGCTTCAGCGGCTTGAAAGCTCAAGCGAGACAGGCAATCGAGGGGCGATAAGAAGCGTTCCAAAATGCGATCACGAAAGGACCGGATTCACCAGCCTGGTCACCGTTCGCGTCGAGCAGTTCATATGCTCGGCGGCCTGCTCGTTCGGGAACTGCTGAAGCTTCAAATCGATGATCTGCCGTCCCTCGGGATCGAGCGACTGTAAGAGTTGCTCGAACTGGTCGGCAAACGCAGCCGCCTCCGCTGGGGTCGAATAGGCCTCCAGGCCTGTTCCGACGAAATTCGCAGCGCCGGCGACCCTTCCGGCAGGCCTGGAGGCCTACCGCCACAATTCTGGATCGTTACCGCTTTACTCCCGCGTTAACTTCACGAAGGCTTCGCGTAACTGCTTCGTGATCGGCCCCTGCTTGCCGCTGCCGATGGTTCGGCCATCGCAATCGGTGACGGCAATCACTTCCGCGGCCGTGCCGGTCAGGAAGCACTCGTCGGCCGAGTAAATGTCGTGGCGAGTCATCGTCGTTTCCAAAAGCGGAATCTTCGCCTTCGTCGCCAGCTCCATGACGAGATTGCGTGTCACGCCTTCGAGAATCCCCGCATCGGCGGGCGGCGTTTTGAGCACGCCTTTCTTAACGATGAACACGTTGTCGCCAGTACACTCGGCCACTTCGCCTTTGTGATTGAGCATGAGAGCTTCCAGGCAACCGGCCCGGATGCCCTCGATCTTGGCCAGGATGTTGTTCAGATAGTTCAGCGACTTGATGCGTGGGTTCAGCGCATTGGGATGATTGCGGATGAGCGAGGCTGTCACGATCTTGAGGCCATTCTCGTACAGTTCTTTCGGGTACAGCGAGATGTCATCGACGATGACGATCACGTTCGGCCTGCACGAACGGGGATCGAGCCCGAGATTGCCCGGCCCACGCGTGACCACCAGGCGGATGTAGCCATCAACCTTGTTGTTGGCTTTCACCGTATCCTCGACGGCCTGAATCATCTCGGCCGGGGAGAGCGGGATTTCCAATTGGATGTGCTTGGCCGACTCGTACAGCCGTTCGATGTGCTCCTGGTGGCGGAACACCTTGCTGTTGTAAATCCGGATGCCTTCGAACACGCCGTCGCCGTAGAGCAATCCGTGATCGTAAACGCTGACCGTGGCCTGATCGCGATCGACTAACTTACCATTCAGATAGACTCGAATCATCGGACTTCCAGGTTGCAAGTGTCAGGCTTCAAGTTGATCCAGCAAGCTCAAGTTTCTCCACCAATTTGGAGCCTGAGCCTGCAAACTTAAAACCCATTTCTAGTTTTCCTCCGGCCATTCGGACCACGCGGTCGGAGTGGCGGACTAACTCTAAATTATGCGTTACCATCAAGATTGTCACGTCCTGTTCGCGGTTCATGCCTCGTAGGAGCTTGACGATCTCTTCGCCGCTTTCGGCATCCAGATTCCCCGTCGGCTCGTCGGCAAACAGGATTCGCGGTTTGGAAACGAGGGCCCGAGCGATGGCGGTGCGTTGCATCTCGCCGCCGGATAGTTCACGAGGCTTGTGGTTCAGACGATGGCCGAGGCCAACGCGTTCGAGCATTTCGGTGGCCCGCTTGCGTGCTTCCTGGCGACTGCCCCACCAGTTGAACATGGAATGCCCGACCATGGCGGGCATCATGACATTGCCGAGCGCCGTGAGTTCCGGCAGCAAGTGGTAGAACTGGAAAATGAAGCCGAAAGTCGAGTTTCGCAGCCGATCGCGTTCGCGGGCACCCAGCGTGTCGATCCGTTTGCGGTCGAGCGAGACCGTGCCCGCATCGGGTCGATCGAGCGTACCGAGCAAGTGCAGCAGTGTGCTCTTGCCGGAACCGGAAGCACCGACAATCGAGAGGAACTCCCCCTCCTGTATGTCGAGGTCCACGCCCTGAAGTACCTTCACGACATGTGCGTTGCGCTTGTAGCTTTTGACAAGGTTGCTGGCGACGAGCATCGGTTCTCCCAGAATTCGTATCGGCGGCCGTTCGAGCCGTTGGCTCGAACGCTAAACGAAGCGAAATAGTTATTCGTACCGCAACGCTTGCACGGGGCGCATCCACGCGGCTCGCAGGGCGGGCCAAACACTGAAGGCCACCGCAATCGCGATCGCCCCGAGGTTCACGAGGAACACGGTCATCAGCTCGACCTTGGTCGGAATCGCATCAAAGTAGTAGACACCGCGATCGAAGCCGACGCCCGTCATCTTGAACAGGAAGTGCTCGATCGGGTTAATGTTGTAAGTGATCAATAAGCCGAGTGCGGTCCCGAGGCCGGACCCAATCAGGCCGAGCAGGAAGCCGTAGCAAAGGAAGATCTGCATCACGCCGCGATTCGAGGCCCCGAGCGATTTCAGGATGCCAATGTCCCGCGTCTTCTCGCGAACGATCATCGAGAAGATTGCCAGAATGCAAAACCCGGCCACGCCGACGATCATGAATAACAGCAAGTTCAACAACCCTCGCTCCACTTCCACGGCGGCCAACAGGGAATTCTGTTTCTCCTCCCAGGTGTTGATCTGATAGGCGTAGTCATCCGGGAATATTTTCCGAAGTTCGGCCGTCACCAGGGCGGCTTTCGAGTAGTCCTTCAGCTTGAGTTGAATGTGCGTGACGCGATTGCCCATGGCCCGCAATCGCTGGAGATATTCGAGCGGGACGTACACATAGCGGGCGTCGTATTCCGTCATCTCGGTACGGATCGTGTCGGCTACCGCGAAGTTCGACGAAACCGGCTCGATCTGTTCCTTACCGGCACCCACCGTCACGATCTTGAATATCGTTCCTTCGGGTAGAACCTCGACGTCTTTCGTGATCTTGGTAACCGGATCGGTGAGACGGTAGTGCGTGATGCCGTAACCCGGAATGGCACCAATTGGCTTGAGTGGCTCAACAGGCGGCGGGGTGATGTCGGGTGCCTGGCCCGGTAACGGCAGCGGCGGCAGCAGGATCGGCACCCGCGGGTTGAATGCTTCCCATCGCTTCATTGCCGTGGGAGTCAAATCGAAGGAAGGGTTCTTGCTTCTTGCCGGCTGGCGAAGGTATTCGCCGAAACCGCCGATATCCGCCCGGCCCTGTGCATCCGTGCCGACGATGTGCACCGGTATCGTGATCTGTTCTCGATTCGCACCGACCTCATAGATGATCATGCCGAAGACTTCGATGGTCGGAGTCATCGCTGCGATATGTTCGTTCGCGGGCGAATTGCGAATCTTGGCCATCATCTGGTCGGAGTCCATGGCGAAGCCGTTATAGCTCGGCGACTCGACGATCACATCGGACATGAGCCCATGAAAGCGGTCCTTCAACTTGGTGCTGAATCCGGCCATGACGCTGTTCACGACCACCAACGTGGCGACGCCGAGCATCACGCTGACGATGCAGACAAACGCCAAAAAACGGGTGCGAAGGTAACGCCAGCAGAGCAGAGCTTTGTACATGGGTCGATCCTTGACCTTACGAAACAAGGCCTACCGCTAGGCTGGGTGGTGAGGCTAACAGATTCGGGGAAAATGGGGAAGGCCGACCAGTACGACTCTAAACCGCCGCGTTTTGCTTCGCTTCAACGGCTTTCGCGACTGAATCTCCGCCCGACCTCGCTGCGGATCTGGGCTTCCGACCAATCCGTGTGCTGAGTCTTGAGACGGCCCGCGACCAAGTCACGGGCGGTTCGGTTGCAGTCGGAAGCCATCGCGATCCGCTCGGCAGGCGACTTGAGCCGCAGGACAGCAGCGATCGCTTCGTCCATGACTTCAATCTGTCCGGCATCGAGTCGCCATTTCATTACTCAGGCCTCTGGCCGCAACAGCGGAAACAAGATTACATCCCGAATGGTCTGCGCGTTCGTCAGCAGCATCACCATGCGATCGATGCCGATGCCCAGGCCGCCGGCTGGTGGCATGCCGTGGCGTTGGGCCCGGATGAAGTCGTGGTCCATCTTGGCCATCGAGTCTTCGTCGGGAAGCCCGGAGAGTTGCCGCTTGAACGTCTCTTCCTGCGTGATCGGGTCGTTCAACTCCGTGTAGGCATTCGCCAGTTCCATGCCGTGAATGTACAGTTCGAATCGTTCGGCCAACGACTTGTTCGCCCCTTGTCGCTTGGTCAACGGACACAAACCGGCCGGGTAATCGTAGACGAACACAGGACCGACGAGATTGTCTTCAACGCAAATCTCGAACAGATTATGCACGAGTACCTCGTGCTCCTTGCCGGTCACGTTCACATGGCGACTCTTGGCCGCTTCCAGGACGGCCGCGGGGTCAAATATGGAACAGCCGACGTACTTCTCGAACAGGTCGCCGTACTTGGCCCGTTCCCAGGGCGGGTTGAAATCAACGGTCTTGTCGGCCCAAGGTCGCACACGGCCGCCGCCGATGGCATCGACGCAGGCGACGATCACACCTTCAGTCAACTCCATCATCGTGCGGTAGTCGCCATAGGCCTGGTACAACTCTAACATCGTGAATTCGGGATTGTGCTTGTGCGAAATGCCTTCGTTTCGCCACACGCGTCCCATTTCGTAAACACGCTCCATCCCGCCGACGAGCAATCGCTTCAACGGCAATTCCAACGCGATTCGCATGAACAGATCGATATCGAGCGCATTGTGATGCGTGACGAACGGCCTGGCTGCCGCCCCGCCGGCGATGGCGTGCAGCGTCGGCGTTTCGACTTCCATGAAGTTCTTGTCGTCGAGATAATTGCGAATCGTTCGCAGGATCTTCACACGTTGCTTGGCCACCTCCAGCGTTTGGGGAGTGTAAGTCAAATCGAGATATCGATGGCGAAGACGATATTCGATGTCCGCCATGCCGCCCCACTTGTCCGGGTGCGGCTCGAGCGACTTGGTAAGGATCGTGAGCTTCTCGACGAAGATCGTCGGCTCGCCCATCTTGGTCTTGCCGAAGGAACCCTCGACGCCGATGAGATCGCCGAGATCGAGTTCCTGGGCCAGTGCCCAGCCAGCCTCGCCGACTTGCTTGGCACCGAGCATGAGTTGAATTTGGCTGGAATAGCCGAGGAATTCCGTCGCCTCGCGGCCTTCCTGCTCGCGAGTCTTGCGCATCTGCGGCTTGCCGGACGCGTCCCACAAGTCGATAAAGTGCAACTTCCCCTTCATACGCCGGCTGACGATGCGACCTGCCGCCTTTACCTTCGGACGTTCCGCTTCCAGTAAGTCAGCCGGCATGGCCAGGATTTGCTCGACGCCCAGGTGGCCATCGAATCGGCTACCCCAGGGATCGATACCCAACGCTTCGATGCGATGCAGTTTTTCCAGACGGCTCGCTTGAGCGTCGCCTGCGGTGTTCGGTGCGGGTGTTGATTCAGAAGACACTACTTGCTCCAAGCTTTGTGAAAGAACCGAATCCAGTTGCCGTGCATGATGTTCTTGATGTCCGCGTCCTTGTAGCCACGTTCGCGAAGCAGATTCGGCACGACCTGAAGGGCGGCAATCGTGTCGAGATCATAGGGGGTCTGCTCCGTGCCAAAACCGCCATCGAGGTCGGTGCCGATCGCGGCATGATTACAATTCCCGGCCAACTGGCACACTCGGTCAATGTGATCGACATACGTGGCCATCGAAACGTTCGCCTCTTTCGGCGTAGATTTCCCGCGAATCCAACCGGGAGCCAGCATCCACGCGTCCAAGGCCGAGCCGATGACGGATCCACGCGAAATCAGTTTCTTGATGTGTTCGTCGGCGAGTTGCCGTTGATCGGGCACCAGGGACCGGCAGTTGTGATGGCTGGCTAACACCGGCCCGCCGTAAATATCCAGGGCTTCGTCGAAGCACTGATCGGAAAGGTGCGTGACGTCGAGGATCATGCCGACCTTTTCCATCTCCTTCAAGAGCGGCTTGCCGGGTGGAAACAGGCCGCCGACGGTTCCTGTGCCATGAGCATAGGGGCTGACACCGTAATGTGCCGGGCCGATGATCCGCAAGCCGGCCGCGAACCATTCGTGAACCTGATCCGGCGACAACACCGGGTCGGCCCCCTCCATGCTGAGGATGAAACCGAGTGGCCCACTCGATTCGCCCGTCGCCCAAGAATCAACGTGCCGGTCGAGCCCGGCCGCGTCCTTGATCCAATTCAGGTGCCCTGCTTGCTCGAGCACGCGGTAATAATCCATCTGCCCCATCGCGGCCGCATGGGCCATGTCCATGTTCGAGTACCGCTGAATGGCCGGCATCAAATTCGGCCGAAACAATCGCGGCAACAGCGTGGCGATGAAGATGCCAACCTTGCCCTTACGGAGTTCCGGAAACGTGACGGTATTGCGGCCACGCGCCTTGAAATCGACGCCCGTCTCGGCCATCTCGCGCCGCCGAATCTCGGGGACCGATTGGAGTAAATCGCGATTCCAATCGATGGCGTTCCATGCCAAATCGAGGTGTGCATCGAAGACGAGCATAGATGGGTCTCTTCGGGAGTGTGATGAGAGAAGTGTATGTTTGCGGCGGCCATCGTTTAGCGTTCGAGCCAACAGCTCGAACGCACAGAGTCCGGTAACGCCAATCTTTGATTGGTGTTACCGGACTCGTTTCGGTCAACTTATTTGTGCGAACGCGGAGCGGACTGCTGCCGCCTTGCTGACGCCGCGACCCATCACGGTCTTGCCGCGAAGTTCTATCGAGAAGCGGAAGCCGTCAGCGGCTTTCTGCATCTGATAGCCCGTCACGCCAAGTTGATCCATACGCCGTTCCACCATCGACCAGTCGATGGGGTCATCGGCAGTTACTTTCACTGTTCCCAATCCCAATTCTTGAGGGGACGGGATTTTTATTACTGAAGGATCTTCATCAATCTGGCCGCGTGCGATGGGCTTCGGGGCCCCGGATCGTGACGACTCCAATTTGGGAGGAACGTAGCTGATTGGTGCACGGAGACGCGATGGGGCATTTGGGATCGGCGAACCGCCGATCGTTGGTCCACAAGGGACACCCGGTGCTCACCCCGCGCCTGCGCGATTTGGACCAACTTCCAACCAGATGATCGTTCCCAGAACGAAAATGAAGATCCGCAAGGCTTCCCTGCACATGCGGAACACTCCTAAAGGAGTCTGGGCGATTAACTTCGAGAATCCTTTCCCGAAGTGGGCGGGAACCATATAGCACGGCTCGCCTCTGAGAAAAAGAGCAGTTTTACATTCAAGTCTTGCCAAACATTCGCAATTCGCTTAGACTAATAATAATTGTTAGTCGCAACTATTATCGGGTGATTTCATGCGAATTCTTCTGGCTGGACTGTTCGGGGTGGTGTTGTGTCTAAGCGGCTGCAAGAAGACCGAAGGACCTCTCCCCAAGCCGGATCTGAGCGGTCGAAAAGCAAAAATCCTCGCGACCACTGGCATGATCGCAGATGCTGCGCGTGCCGTGGGTGGCAAACACATCGAAGTCGATTGCCTGATGGGGCCGGGAATTGATCCGCACCTCTTCGTGGCTTCCCCAGGCGACCTGTCGCGAATCGAAAACTCGGACCTCGTGCTCTACAACGGAGTGCATCTCGAAGGAAAGATGTCCGACCTGTTCGAGGAGCGAGCGAAACGAGCCTGGACGATCGGCGTCGCGGACGATCTTCCAGGCCTGCGTGAAGCGGAAGAAGGCTTCGAAGGCACGCACGACCCACACGTATGGTTCGACGTCAAATTGTGGATGAGGGTCGTTGAAAAGATCCGCGATACGTTGATCGATATCGATCCAAAGAACGGCGAGTCGTATCGGGCGAATTCTGAGAACTACCTGCGTGAACTCGAATCGCTCGATCGCGAGGTTCGCACCAAGATCCAAAGCATCCCGGAACAAAGCCGGGTGCTGATCACCGCTCACGATGCCTTCGGCTACTTCGGCCGTGCATACGGCATCGAAGTGAACGGCCTGCAAGGTGTCAGCACCGTCGCGACCCCGAGCGTCAAGGATGTGCAGGCTCTTGCCGACCTGATCGGTTCTCGCAAGATCAAGGCCGTGTTCGCGGAAACCTCTGTGCCTTCCAAGGGAATGGAGGCCGTTCTCCGTGCCGTGCGTTCCAAGTACAAAGGCTTCGAGGTCAAGCTGGCTGAGGAAGAACTTTACTCGGACGCACTGGGCCTACCCGGCAGCAAGGGCGAAACCTACATCGGCATGGTGCGGCACAACGTGGACGCAATCGTCAAGGCACTTGGCGAGTGAGTCCGAGTAGTTGTAAGACATGGGAACACTCATCTTCACTCATGCTCTTTTAGGCTTGCAGAACCCGATCATTATTAGCGTGGATTTTCGAAGATTAGTGTTCAGAACGGTTTTCTCTTTTTGGCCAAGCTGATTTGGTTAATGGGATGATGCAACAAACCACCAATCCCCCCGCCGTTCACGCCGAAGACCTCACCGTTTCGTATCGCGATAAGCCGGTTCTTTGGGACATCGACCTGACCGTCCCGCAAGGCGTGCTGATGGCCGTCGTCGGGCCGAACGGTGCGGGCAAGACGACGTTGCTGAAATCCATTCTTGGCCTCGTGAAGCCCGTCGCAGGCACAGTGTCCATTCTGGGACGCCCCTATCGAGAGCAACGCAAACAGATCGGCTACGTTCCCCAACGTGGCACCGTCGATTGGGATTTCCCGACGACCGTGATCGACGTGGTGTTGATGGGCACCTACGGCCAGGTCGGCTGGATTCGCCGACCGAAGGCCGTGCATCGCGAGGCCGCCTCACACGCTCTTGAGCGTGTGGGCATGATTGACTTCGCTCGCCGACAAATCAGCCAGCTTTCCGGCGGCCAGCAACAACGCGTATTTCTGGCTCGGGCCCTGGTACAAGAAGCAACCGTCTACTTCATGGACGAACCGTTCCAGGGCGTGGACGCAGTGACTGAAAAAACAATCGTCGTATTGCTTCGCGAAATTCGAGCAGCCGGTCGAACGGTCTTCGTCGTGCATCACGATCTCGGCACGGTTCCCGAGTACTTCGATTGGGTCACGCTCCTGAACGTACGCAAAATCGTGAGCGGGCCAGTTGCGGAAGCGTTTACCCCAGCGAACATCCAGGCGGCATACGGTTCGCGAGCGGCTGTCCTGGCACAGACGGACAAGTCCACCCGTCGCTAGTCCGCATTGTCTGACCGGGAAAATTACGGGCATGCGTCGGAGAGCTTGGTCAGCCCGTCTTTGCCTTTACGCTGAAAGCGTCAGATAACACAGCCCAGGGTCGCCACGCTTCACTCCGCACCCTGGGTTCACCATCGCCCGATCCAATCGACCCTGAAAGGGCCGGAGAACCTGCACCTGGCCGCGTCGTGCCCTTCAGGGCGCCGAGGATTGTTGGGGCCGTCCGCCCAGGGCCTGGCACTGCGCGTCGAACCCTCGGCTCAGTAATGCACCACTTTCCACGTATTTCCAAGCAGCCACTCACTGATTGGTAGCCCGCGCCATACTCATCGCCAAAATCGGGCCGGGCCGGGACTCTCCCAAGTCCCCTCGTCTGCCCGGTTTGCCTTGAGGAACACGTAGCTGTTCTTGCTTTCCTCGACTACCTGAGATAGGACGATTGAGCCATGGATCCGACGCCGCTGATTGAACGCGTTCTCGAAGACGAGGGCATCGCCTCCGGTCTTGAGGAACGTGAGACCACGTTGTTGATCGAAGCATTAACCAAGAAGGTGCAGGAGATCGCGGCTGGCACGAACGATGCATCGAGTGCCCGTCAGCACGTCGAGGCGTTGTGCCGAAACGCCCGTCGCCTGGCACGTGT